>JBAUTF010000189.1:0-31344 GCA_049582065.1 Candidatus Dormiibacterota bacterium
GCTGGGGCATGCGCCAGCGCCACCCCTGCTCAACTGTCGCTGGTTCGCGCCTGCCTCGCCCGGTTGGTGACCGCAGAGGCGCTGAACGATGCGTTCGTGCTGGTCGTCGCCCTGAGCTTCGTCACCATGCTGCTGGCGATTTTCGTGGGTCAGGATCCATCTGTCAAAGCGGCCCGCGCCATCACAAGCCGCGGCGACAGCACACCAGCCGAGGTCCCAAATCCGACCGCCGGGTGACGCATATTGGCTGGACGGGGCCCTTCGGAGGCGGCGTCTAAGCGAGCTCCGCGTCCCGATGATGTCGGTCGCACCAGCTCGGAGCAGCCCAAGCCCGTCGTAGGGCCTGAAAGAGGAGGGACTAATGGCCCTACTCGCCGGCCTCTCACCGCGCCATAAACGCGTAGACGTGGATCGACTGTGAGGCGAGTGATCCGGCTCCTGGAACAATGCCTTCCTGCTTTCGCCTGCATCTCTGGTGCGGTCGTACCGGTCATCCCGATGGTTGGCGATGAGCCTGCGTGGGGCGACGCAAGAGTGCCCGACCTTGATGCGCAGATGCAAGAGATTGTCGATTTCGTCGTCCTGCAGGAGAAGAGCTGGCGACCCGGTCGGCGCATCACCGATCCCTTCATCCGTCAGTCCCGCAAGCCGCGCCTGGGCTGAACCGAACGCTCCCAGCTTCAGGCGACCCGTCGAAATCCGGCTGCAGGACGGTCGCGTCTACTTTCGGATCCGAGGAGAGCGCATCAAGCTGGGCCACACGGTGGCGGCGGCGACGATCAGGTCGGTGCTCCTGGGTGCGGGCGTCCCTCCGGCGCGACGCCGATCGGTTTTGACCTGGAAGCCGTTTCTCGCCGCCTATGCCGAGACGCTGATGACGGCGACTTCTTCAAGGGGCTCTACGTCCTTATATATGTGCACCAGGCGACCCGCCAGGCAAGCTTGCACCGGGTGCCGACACGCCCCGCCTGCCCGACCACAGTGTGTGAGCCTATCGAGGGGTGTTGATCACTCCCGCCACGAATGCATATATCACCATCCCCGTGATGGTCAGCAGGAAAATGCGGAGCGCCCAGAGGCCGGCGGTTGCATAGCCGCTCAGCCGCCTGCGCGAGACCGGCTTATCCATCTCGACAACGAGCTGGTCGGGCTCGAGGGACTCGATCAGGTCCTCTTCGGGTTCACCGAGGTAGATGTGCTGCTGGTGCTCCTGCATCTTCAACTCAGAGGTGCCAGCCCACCGTGTTGAAGAAGGCGACCACGGCATACGAAGTCCCGGCCAGGCCGACCAGGACCGCCACCGCGATACCGATCCAGTTCAGCCAGCCCGGGTTGGAGCGCGGGCCCATCAGTTCTCGGTCGTTTGCAAGCATGATCAGGAAGACGAGCGCGGCCGGCATCAGCACGACGGCCAGAAGGTTGGCGTTGAGCGTGATTGACAGCAATGGCGCGCCGGGAATGAGGACTACGGCGGCGGCAACAATTGCTGCGCCCAGGTTGAACCCGTAGAAACTCGGCGCGTCGGCAAGCTTCCGGTTGAAGCTGTGGGGTCCTTTGACAGCCTCACCGAGTGCATAAGCAGTGCTGGCCGAGATGGTCATGATGGCAAGAGCCCCGGCTTCGATGAGTCCGAGCGAGAAGATGGCCGCACCTGGATAGCCGATGAATGGTTGGAGGGCCTGGGCAAAGCCCGTGCCAGCCTGGAGCTGACTGGTGTCGACGTGGTGCACAAAGAGGACCGAGGCGGCCACCAAGGCGCCGCAGCCGGCGGCAGCAGCCAGCACCCCGCCCAGGACGGTGTCGACCCGAGACTGGAATATGTCCTTGGGCGTGATGCCCTTGTCGACCACCGCGCTCTGTTGAAAGAACAGCATCCAGGGGGTCACGGTGGCGCCGATGTTGGAGGCCAGGATGAGCAGGAAGAGTTGCAGCGAGCCGCTCGGCAGGGGCGACCAGGTGGCGAAGGCATGGGCGAGCGCCGCCGGGTCGGGGCGGCTCATGATGGCAACCAGCACGAAGAGGAGGTTGAAGACCGACAGGCCCAGCGCGATCCTCTCCCAACGCCAGTAGCGGCCTCCGGCAATGCTGAAGGCGACGAGCACGAGCCCTCCACCGACCGCCAGAGGCGCCGGCACGCCGAAGAACGCCATCCCGACCCGGATCGCGATGAACTCGGTGACCAGGGTGACCAGGTTGGTCCCGAGCAGGTCGACCACCGAAATCCAGCCCCAAAAGCCTCCGAAACGCTGGAAGATCAGCTCTCCGTAGCCGCGGTGCGTAACCGCCCCGACCCGCATCGCCATCTCCTGGACGACGACGGCGGCGATGAACGTGACCGCGATGAAGGGCAGGAAGAAGCCGATGCCATAAGTGGCGCCGCTGGCTGCATACGAGAGCATGCTCGGGCCATCGTTCTCGCCCAGAAGCACCAGCAGGCCCGGCCCCACCAGCAGCCACAGCAGGCCGAATCGTCGGCCCCGATGGCGGGCCTCCAGCACACGGCGCCTGTCGCTTGAGCGGGTCTTGTCTTCAGGTGTGAGGACTTCTCCCGCGATCGCTTCAGCCGTCGCGGTCTTCCCCGAGCGCTCGGTTTTAACGGCCAACAGAGGGGACCTCTTCGACGAACACGGCTCGAGCCAGGCCGAGTGGGACGTTGACCCGGCGTCCCTTGATCCGGCACTCGACGGGGCTCTCATACTCGCTGGCCTTCGCGATCTCGATCCGGGTGCCGGGCAAAAGGCCGCGGCGCTCAAGCTCGCGCAGGCGCCCGGCGTCTTCGTCCGAAACACCCTGCACGACCACCCGCTCGCCGGCGCGGCACCCGCTGAGCGGGCGTTCGCTAAGCGGCCGCACCTTGCCGGTCAAGCTCGGGATGGCATGGCCGTGGGGATCGAGCTCGGGGCGTCCGAGCAACTCGAAGATGCGCGCCTCCATCCGTTCCGAGATCACGTGCTCGAGCCGTTCAGCCTCTTCATGGACCTCCCCCAAGCTGTAGCCGAGCACCTGGACCAGGAACATCTCGAGGAGTCGGTGGTGCCGCACCAGCTCGAGCGCCACCTTTCGCCCCTCACGTGTCAGCTGCTGGCCTCGATGGCGGTCGTGCTCGACCAAGCCCTGGGTCGACAGGCGGGTGACCATCTCGCTCACTGAAGGTGATGAGATGCCCAGGCGCTGGGCCAGATCCCCCGTTGGTACCGGTCGCTGGTCGCCGTGCAGAAGGTAGAGGGCCTTGAGGTAGTCCTGCTGAGAGCGCGTCAGGGCGCTACGGTGCTGGACCTCGACCATCTAGGCCTGCCTAATAAACAACGCAATCGAGCCTTTCAAGGTTTGTAGGCTAACCTAATTAACCTTACCTTTGCAAGCCACTAATAGAGATGACGAGGGAACCAGGAGCGCAGGGCCGACCGACCGTCCGTGGACTTGGCCGACCACCGGGCCCAGAATTGGCCAGTCGATGGCCTCGCCCTGCCGGCGGCGCAAGATGGGCCCGTCTTACCCAGGTTGGCGACCGGGTGGCGCGGGCGCGTTCGCGGTGCCTTGAGGTTGTTTCATCGAATCCTCGTGATTGTGGCTGCGCTGATCGCGATAGGGGCTGCATCGATCGTCTACGTCGTATCGCGCGGAGTGACCAGTCCGACGGCATCACGGCCCAGCCCATCTCCGAGTGTCGTCGCATCATCCGCAAACCTCTCCTGTCCGCCCACCGAGTTGAAGCTGACAGGAGTCTTCGACGAGTGTGCAGCGATTGACAAAGGACAAAGCTGCCCTACCGGTTCATTCGATCAGCCCAGAGTCGTCCTGCTGCATGGCACCAAGGACGACTTCCTTCTCTACATAGAGGTGAACGGCGCCTACCACGGCCCTGGGACCTACGCCCTCACGCCCTGGCCACATGCCAACTTGGGCGTAGCGGACGGGGTGGCGAAAGTGGCCCTCCGCGAACACACCACGGGCGCGCTTTGGGAGTCATCAGCGGGTTCCCTCATGATTGGCCAGTCCGAGGAATTTGGCTGGGTGTACGCAGGGCTGGGAGCAAGCGAGAACTCTCCGGTAGACGTGGCACTCAACATCGCGGGTTGGTGGAGTTGTTCCTGATCGCGCTGGATCGCCGGCGTCCACCTACCTCAATCCTGTGGGCCAGACAGGTGGGGGCGAAGTCGGAAAGACACAGTCGAACCCGGCCCTGGACTTCCTAGAGCCGCCTGGCGCCGAAGAAACCAAGTTGCTCCAAAACTATAGATTATAGAATTTTGTAGTGCATCTATGTTATAGTGACACCAACATTCGGGGAGGTGGCGGCATGAGCTCGATCGGTGCGCGGAGATGGTGGGCCGCCGGCGCCCTTACACTCGGAGTCCTCGCGGTCGGTCTCGATGTGACCGTGCTCAGCGTCGCGCTGCCGACGCTGGCGGCCGCGCTGCACGCCTCGGAATCCGACCTGCAGTGGTTCTCGTCCGGCTATGCGCTGGCATTGGCGGGCGGGATGTTGCCTGCCGGGGTGCTCGGCGACCGATTCGGACGGAAGCGCGTGATGGTGAGCGCCCTGCTCCTCTTCGGTGCGGGATCTGTCGCTTGCGCCTACGCGCCCAACCCCGGCGCCTTCATCGCCGCTCGGGTCGTGCTCGGTGCGGCCGGTGCGGCGATGGTCGTCATGGTCCTGTCGATCTTCACCGTCCTGTTCTCGGAAGAGGAGCGCCCGCGCGTGGTGGGGATTTGGGCGGCGGCCAACTTCCTGGCGCTGCCGATCGGCCCGATCCTGGGCGGCTGGCTGCTCACCCACTACTGGTGGGGCTGGGTCTTCCTGCTGAACGTCCCCGTGGCGGCGCTCGGGCTGGTCGCCGTCATCGCGCTTGTCCCGGAGTCGCGTTCTCCGGAGAGGCCCGCGCTGGATCCGATCGGCATGCTGGCCGCCAGCGCCGGTCTGGCGGGCGTGACGTATGGGCTGATCGAGCTGGGCCGCAACGGCTGGACCGATCCAGGATCTCTGACCATCCTCGTGGCCGGGGTCATGGTGGTCGTGGGATTCTTCGCCTGGGAGCGCCGGCTGACCATTCGCCCTCACGGCCGGCCGCTGATTGACCTGGCGCTGTTTCAATCTCGCGGCTTCACATGGGGCGTGATCCTGGCCGCCATTGGTGGCATGGCCTTGTTCGGGATCATATTCACGATGCCTCAGTACTCGCAGGGGGTGCTCGGCCTCGACCCGCAAGGCGCCGGGTTCCGGCTGCTGCCCGTGATCGTCGGGCTGGTGCTGGGAGCGGTGCCTGCGGACCGCATCGCGGCCAGGGTCGGGCCCAAGCTGACGATCGCCACAGGCTTCGCCATCACCGCCGGCGGCCTGCTCGTGGGCTCGACCACGATGATCGGCTCGGGCGATTGGTTCGTCGCCATCTGGATGGCGGTGGTCGGATTTGGAATGGGCATCGGGTTTGCCACCGCCGCTTCGGCGGCGCTGAAAACCGTGCCCAGCGAGCGGAGTGGCGTCGCTTCAGCGCTGATCCAGGCGATGCAGAAGGTGGGCGCCCCGTTTGGGGCGGCGATCCTCGGCAGCGTACTGGTGTCCGGCTACCAGTCGCAGCTGAGCCTGGGGGGTCTGCCCGCGAGCGTTGCGGGCCCGATCCGCCAGAGCGTCTTCGCCGGTGTCGCCGTGGCCGAGAAGTTGCACTCGGCGGCACTGCTGGAATCCGTGCGTCATGCCTTCGTGCACGGGATGGACGCAGCCCTTGTGATCTCCGCCGGCATAGCGCTCCTCGGGACGGTCGTGGCTCTGGTCTTCATGCCAGGCCGGGCGGCAGTGGTGCACGAGGCAACCGCCGGAGTCGTGGAGGTGAAATCCGTTGCCTGAACCGACTCTCGGCCTGCGCGAGCGCAAGAAGCTGAAGACTCGCGCGGCCATCCAGAAGGAAGCCATGCGCCTCTTTCTCGACAAGGGGTTTCAGGCCACCACCATCGAGGAGATTGCGGAGGCGGTCGAGATATCGCCCAGCACTTTCTTCAATTACTTTCCCAGTAAGGAAGACGTCATCCTGCAGGACGACCTCGACCCGATGATGATCGACGTCTTCAATGCCGCACCGAAAGAGCTGAGCCCGATCGCGGCTTTGCGAAACGCCATGCATACCGTGTTCTCCGGGCTCACACCTGAGCAAGACAGGATGGTGCGGGAGCGCATGACGCTGATCGCGGCAGACTCAGATCTGCGTGCGGCCATGCTGAACCAGTTCGCGGGCCTGGTGGGCGAGGTCGCGGAGCTGATCGCGGCGAGGGCGGGCTGCATTCCAACCGACTTTGCCGTGCGCAATCTGGCCGGGGCGCTGCTTGGCGTCCTGATGTCCGCCATGCTCGCCGCGGCGGGCGACCCGAACGCCGACCTCATCGGGTTGGTGGACGCGGCGATGGCCCATCTGGAAGCCGGTCTGCCCATCGGGCGAACCGGCGGGCCTCGGTCCCGGCGATCAAATAAGGCTGACAGGAGCACCCCCACGCAGGAGAAGACCTCCGCATCAGGGTGCTCCTCTGTGTTTTAACCAAGAGGCCGCTTTACGAAAAGAGGGACCTCCTAGGCCTTCGACCAATCGGCAATTCGGCAGGGGATGTCCGCATCTTCATCCAGGAGACAGCTGGCGCATATGCGGTGATAGCCGTCGGCCACGGTGAGCGGAATACGGGCAGCGAGGCGACCTCGAACCAGTAGAACAGGTGACAGCAGCTGTCCCTTCTTGACTTTCGCAAGGTCCTTCGCGACGTGGACGTTGGTCGCGGGAAGCTCAGGCAGGCCGCTCGCGCGCAGCAGGTCCTTCGCCTTTCGGCGCACGAGCGGTGCAGCGCGCAGGCGCCGGACCAGCAGATCCGCCTCCTTCTGTGGGATGAGCAGGCTCAGATAGTCCGCCGCGGCGGGATAGTCGTGAGGGTCGGGCGCATCCTTCCAGCTCGGCTTGGCGGTCACAGTGCTGCTCGGCAGCAGCGTACAGCCGCGCCTGGATCAGACGGGCGTTTTGGCGGCGGCCGCAGCTGGTTTTCTGGCGAGCAAGAGTGCGCCGGCGCTGGCGGGGATCAGCGTCAGAACGCCGCCGGCGACCAGCGCCGCGGCCACGGCCGGCCCAAGTGCGCCGCTCGCAATGCCGAGTGAGGCAGCCGCCGAAGGGAGTCCCAGCTGAGCGGAAGCGAGCAGTCCGGCCGGTAGCCGAGTCTCCTTACCGGCGACCAATGACGCCATCACGTGCACCGCTGTCGCCCCGACGGCCATGGCCAGTGCCAGGCCAATTGCGGACGGCGAGCGCACGAGGGCGCTCAAATCGAGGCTCGCGCCCAGCAGGACGAAGAACGCCGGCACGAAGAAGCCGCTTGCCAAGCCAGTCAGTTGCTGGGCCAGTCGGTTCGGCTCGTTGAACCGGCGAAGCACGATTCCGGCCGCAAATCCCGCAACCAGCAAGCTGGCCCCGGTGCCCTCGGCGATCGTGGCGAGCACCAACAGCAGCAGCACCGAGAGCCGAAGCTGCAGGGCCCAATGGCGGTGTTTGGATTCCCGCTTGACCTCGTCGGCCAGGCTCGTCCTGAACAGCCGGCGCGCTACCGTCATCGAGGCGGCGGCGACGACGACTATCAGTCCGTCGCCGGCCAGCGCCAGCGGAATCCGGCCGGCAGCCGACAGAGTCAGCGGCATCAAAACCGCGGTGAGCGCGTCCGCCAACGTGATCCAGGTGATGAGAATTGCAATCGCGGGCCCTGTAAGACCCTGTTCTCGAATCGTCGGAAAGGCAACCGCCGCGGAGCTCCCGGCCAGGAGAACGACCACGAGTGGCGAGTGGCCCGTGGTGAAGAAAGCGCCAATGGCCAACCCGACTGGAAGGCTGACCGACAAAGCAACCATCAGCGCCAGTGCTCCGCGAGTAGCTCCCCCGCGCAGCTCCTTGGACCTCAGGTCGACCTCATTGCCGGCTTCGAGCATGAGCATCGCGAACCCAAGAGCTGAGAAGGCGGGAAAGGGTTGCGCCAGGGGAACGATGAGGTGCAGCCAGGTCTTGCCCAGAATCGCTCCTGCTACGAGCTCTCCCACCAACACTGGAGCCAGCGGCCGTCTGCCGACCGCCAGCAGCGGACCGAGAAGGCCCGCGAGAACCAGAAGTGTCAGAGATGCAAACACAGAATACGTGCGCCCTGGTTGAAATCCTCAGGCAGCAATCGGCCCAGGATAGTGATTCGCGAAGCGTAATGACGGCCCTGCGGTACGACTAGAGACCTGATCCGCGTCCGCGACCGAGTGGTGCCTCGCCATCGCCAACGAGACGATGTGATTCTCTGACTCCGACCCACCATGGCCCAGGACGTCTTCCCGTCAGGGCGGGCGCATGATTGGACGCATGCCGCCCGCGATCTCGACTTCCGGTCTTGTAAAAACCTTCGGATCGACGCGTGCTCTAGACGGTCTCGACTTTTCGGTGGAGGCGGGCGAGGTCCACGGGTTTCTCGGACCGAATGGCTCGGGCAAGACTACGACCATTCGGGTGCTGCTCGGCCTGCTGCGAGCCGATGCCGGGGAGGTCGTATTGCTGGGGGGCGACCCGTGGCGCGACGCCGTCGAGCTGCATCGCCGCCTGGCCTACGTACCCGGTGAGGTCAGTTTGTGGCCGAACCTGACCGGTGGGGAAGTCATCGATCTGTTCGCCCGGCTCCGCGGCGACCTCAACTCGCGGCGCCGCGATGAGCTTCTCGAGCGTTTCCAGCTCGACCCGACCAAGAAGACGCGCTCCTACTCGAAAGGGAACCGTCAGAAAGTTGGATTGGTGGCGGCGTTGGCGTCTGACGCCGAACTGCTCCTACTTGACGAACCGACCTCGGGACTCGACCCCCTGATGGAGGCGGTCTTCCAGGACTGCATCCGCGAGGTCAAGACTCAGGGGCGAACGGTGTTGCTTTCCAGCCATATCCTGGCCGAGGTCGAGGCGCTTTGCGACCGGCTGAGCATCATCAGGCTGGGGCGGGTGGTGGAGAGAGGCACGCTCAATGAGCTGAGGCACCTCACCCGCACGTCGATCACCGCCGAGACCGAGCGTCCCGCAGAGGTCCTGGCGGACCTGGCCGGCGTTCATGGCCTCGATATCGACGGTACCCATGTCCGCTTCGAAGTCGATACCGATCACCTCGACGCTGCGGTTCGCCGGCTGGGTGAGCTCGGCGTCCGCAGCCTGCTGAGCCATCCGCCCACGCTGGAGGAGCTGTTCTTGCGGCACTACGGCGACGAGCTGGCGAAAGAGCCTGCACCCGTCGACGGCAATCGCCACGGCAAACCGTGACCGAGTGATGACCATGCTCGCCGGGACCTTCGAGCTGACTCGATTGATCGTGCGTCGCGACCGCATCCGGATCGTGGTCTGGATCGGCTCCATCGTTCTGCTGGTTGCGCTCACCGCAGCAGGCATCAAGGGTCTGTTTCCGACCCAGGCCGCCCTCGATCAAACGGCTGCCGCCACACAACACAACGCCGCAGCCATCGCTTTCAACGGGCCCGCCCAGGGTCTCAACACCGTGGGCGGCCAAGTAGCCTTCCAGTTCGGCGCAGGGGGCATGGTGTTCGTTGCCCTCATGAGCCTGTTCATGGTCGGCCGGCTCACGCGTGGAGAGGAGGAGGCCGGCCGCCTCGAACTCGTGCGCTCCCTGCCGGTCGGCGGCCTTGCGCCCACCTTTGCGGCGTCGCTCACTGTCGCCGCCATGGGCATCACAGTCGGATTGCTGACCTCGATCGTCCTCCTGGCCCAGGGCCTCCCTGTCACAGGGTCGATCGTGTTTGGTGTGTCGTTCATCCTGATCGGGCTTTTCTTCGGTGGCGTCGCTCTGCTGGCGGCCCAGGTCTCCGAGAACACCCGTGTCGTGTACGGCGCCGCCGGAGCGGTGCTCGGGGCGGCGTTCGTGGTGCGCGCCGTGGGCGACATCGGCAACGGAACGGTCTCGTGGCTCTCTCCGATCGGATGGGCACAGAAGGCTCGGCCGTTCGCAGGTGAGCGGTGGTGGCCCCTGCTGTTCTTGGCCGCAGCGACCGTAGTGGTGGTTGTCGGCGCCGGCGCCATGGCGGCCAGGCGCGATCTCGGCGCTGGGCTCGTGGCGGCCCGGCCGGGAAGGCCAACCGCTTCGCGGAGCCTTGGGCATCCCTTTGGACTGGCCATCCGCCTGCAGCGGGGCGTCCTGCTCGGGTGGGGCGCCGGCCTCCTGGTCACCGGTATCGCCTACGGCTGGATCGGCCCGACGGTTGACGCCTTCATCGGCCAGAACAAGGCGCTGGCGGAAATTCTGGCCGGTGCCGGGGGTGCGAACCTCACGGACTCCTACTTCGCCGCCTCCTTCCGCCTCATGGCGCTCCTCGCCACGGGCTTTGCTATTCAGTCCGCCCTCCGCCTGCGGAGTGAAGAGACGTCGATGCGCGCCGAGTCGGTGCTCGCGACGCCGGTTTCGCGCTGGCGGTGGGCCGCGAGTCACCTCACCGTGGCTTTCGCTGGAAGCGTCATCTTGCTCGTGGTCGCCGGTCTGGCCACCGGCCTGACCTATGGCTTTGCGGGCGGCGATTTGAAGAGCGTTCCCCGCCTGCTCGCCGCCGCCCTCGTCTACGCGCCGCCCATGTGGCTGATGGTCGGACTCACCATCGCGCTCGTGGGACTTGTACCGCGTTGGGTCAGCGCATCGTGGGCGGTTCTCGCCGCATGCGTTGTTGTCGGGTTCCTCGGTGAGGTCCTCCACCTCCCCAGCTGGCTTCAGAACCTCTCGCCGTTCGAGCGCGTGCCCCAGCTGCCCGGCGCGAGCATGTCCCTCCTACCGCTTGTGGTGATATCCGTCATCGCTGCCTTATTCACCTCGGTTGGGCTGGCCGGACTCCGACGGCGCGATATCGGCACGATCTGACCGATCTCACATGCCTGGGTCAGATACAGGTGAAGTAGGCCGTCTGTCAGGCGCCGACGTATTCGCTCGAGGTCGTGTGGTCGCGCTTGAAGACCTTTTGGTGAGCGTGAAAGGCAACGGCCGCCGGCCAACGCAGCCGTGAACCCATTTCGGCTCGTCCAATTGAGGCCCCGCCTATGCTGGCTTGATGAGCGAGCTCGGCGAGCTGTTTCGATACAACGCATGGGCGAATGCGATCGTGCTCGGGGTCGGGCAGGATTCGGCTGACCCCGGCGTGCACGACACACTCTCTCACCTCGTCGCGGTCGAGGCTGTCTATACCCTGATGATTCGTGGAGGAGCCCCGGCGCAGGGCGCCGACCGCACGGCTTATATGTCCAGGCCGAATGCTGAGTTCGTGCGAGAGGCGGCCGGCCTCGCGGTCACGTACCAGAAGCTCCTGAGCGAGGTGAGCATGGATGCACCCGTGACGATTCCGTGGTTTTCATTCCGCCCGAGCGTTCGGCAAGCCCTGCTGCAGGTCTTGACTCACTCGGCCCAACACCGATCCCAGCTGGCCATGCAGCTCGAGGCGTTGGGCGCGGTGGTGCCGAACTTCGACTACATCACCATGGTCGGCAACGAGCTCGCGTCGCGGGGAAGCTCGCCTTAGCGTCCGCGGATCCGGAGGTATGACCCCTCAGGGAGACGGTGAGGATCCATCATCCGCGCCGGCTTCAGGCAGCGGCAATGTTCGAAGCGGTCGCCAGGGGCAGGGTGAACCAGAACCGCGCGCCGTGGCCCGGACTCGATTCCACTCCCATGTGGCCGCCCTGGAGCTCGATCAGCTGGCGCGCGATCGACAGGCCGAGGCCAGTGCCCCCGTACTTCGCGGTGATGGTCTCGTCGGCCTGCCTGAACTCATCGAAGATGCGCTCCTGCGCATCGGGCGCTATGCCAATCCCGGTATCGACAACCGCGATCTCGGCCTCAGAGCCGCAGACCCTGGCGCTGATCGTGACCGATCCCTCAGGCGTGAACTTGATCGCATTTGACACGAGGTTGGTCAGCACTTGGCGAATGCGCGCCGGGTCACCCATGACGCTTACGGCGAGCGGCGAAACCTCGCCGATCAAGGCCACTGCCTTGGTATGAGCAATGGGACGCAATCTATCGATCACCTGGATGCTCACCTCCGCCACGTCGACGGCCCCGATGGTCAACGGCATCATGCCTGCCTCGATCCTGGCGATGTCGAGAATCTCGTTCACCAGCTCGAGCAGCGTCTGGCCTGCGTGATAAATCAGCCCAACGTCGTCGGCCTGCTTGGGCTGGAGCCCACCGTCCATACCCTCAAGCAGGACCTCTGAGAAGCCCAGGATTGCGGTCAGAGGAGTGCGCAACTCATGGCTGATCCTGGCCAGGAACTCGGACTTGAACCTGCTAGCAATTTGCAATTGGGCGTTCATGGCTCTGAGTTGGGTGTCATAGGACTTCGCCACTCGCACCAGGCTGGCGTCGCTGCTGCGACGCACCACCAGCACGACTTCTTCGAGCAGCTCGGCCGGCGAGGCAAGGCGTGCCGCCTCCTCGCGTGCGACTTCGATCAGCACGTTCCGCCAGTGCTGGTATCCACGCGTCGTTTCGACAATCGAGATGTTCTCGCGCGCCGCCATCGCGCCGCCCTGGCTCATCCATTCCATCTCTTCTGGATTGGTCGCGATTCCGCAAAACAGCCAACGTGCAATCACGAGCGTCCCGAACACGGTTCGCGCCTCGCGATACTCCAGGTAGGCGTCGCTTGGACGGTCCGCTCTACCCGCCGGATAGACAAGGTCCATGGTGCGCTCCCGAACTTCGTCCGCGCGCATGCCCATGGCCATGGCCAGCTCTTTGAGTTGGGGACTGCGCTGGTCGGGCTGATCAGCGTCGGCCCGTTTGAAAGAGACCGGACCGGCGCGACTCACATCCTCACGAGCCTCTTTGACCATCAGTGGTTCACTTGCGCCGGTGAAGCCCGATCCTCTTGGCTTCAATCACTTTCGTGTTCGAGGCATACGTCGACATGGTGAAGGTATACGCGCAGTCGCTGGGCGCGCATTCCTCAGAACAGCCAGCCTGACGCCCAGCCGAATGCATGGGCCGAAACAAGTGGATGTCATTCAGAACTCGAATCCCCGGCGGACACCGGCGGACGACTAAACCGGCTGTGGGTTGTCCAGGTCGGCGCGCGCGTGGAACTGACGAACCTTCCAGCGGCGACCCGCATTCGATGGGCTGGCCGGATCGTTGCTGGCCGGCGCCGTGGAGACTTAACGTAGCGCGAGATGGGCGAGCGGACGAGCTCGGTTTCAACGTGGGCCCCACTGCGCATCGGGGTCTTCCGCGCCATGTGGATCGCAGTTTTGGTCAGCAACGTCGGCACCTGGATGCAGACTGTCGGGGCGCAGTGGCTGCTCGTCCATCTGCCGCATGCGGCGATCCTGGTCGCGCTGGTTCAGACCGCGGACTACCTGCCGGACATCCTGTTCGGCCTGGTTGGCGGGGCGCTTGCGGATGTCTTCGATCGACGCCTTCTGCTGATCGTGGTGCAGCTGAGCATGGCCTGCATCGGCTTGGCTCTGACCGTCCTGACATTCACCGGCCAGATGCCCCCTGCCCTGCTGCTCGTGTTCACCTTCGCGATCGGCTGCTCGTCGGTCTTCACCAACCCCGCATACCAGTCGCTTGTGCCTGAGCTGGTTCCACGCCAGCAGCTCAGGTCTGCGTCCGCGCTCGGTTCGATCAGCATCAACCTCGCGCGGCTGATCGGTCCGGCCCTGGCCGGAGTACTCATCGCGAGGGTTGGCGTCTCGGCGGTATTCGCCCTGAATGCCCTCTCATATGTGTTCTTCGGAATCGTGATCGCCACATGGCGGCCGCCGGTGGGGACCAGGTCCGAGCTGCCGGAACGGTTCATTGAGGCGATGCGGGCAGGTGGCCGCTATATCGTCAACGCGCCCGTCGTGCAGCGAGTCCTGCTACGAGCCGCGGTCTTCCTGGTTCCGGCCAGCGTGCTCTGGGCCCTTCTACCGCTGGTGGCCTCCCAGCACCTTCGACTTGGAGCGGACGGCTACGGATTGCTGCTCGGCGCGCTCGGAGCCGGTGCTGTCGCAGGCGCTCTCTTACTGCCTCGCTTGAGGGCGCGGCTTGCGGGCAATGCGATGATCGCCGCGGCAAGCGCCGTCTATGCGCTGGTCCTGGTGCTCATCGTCATCGTGCCCAACACAGCCCTTGCCATGATCGTGCTACTGCCCGCCGGCGCGGCTTGGATTGCGGTGCTGTCCGACATCAACGCCGAGCTCCAGCTGTTCCTGCCGGCATGGGTGCGCGCCCGTGGTCTCTCGATCTACCAGATGGTCCTGTTCGGCGCCCAGGCGTTTGGCGCTCTGGCCGGGGGAGCGATCGCGGAGCCGTTTGGAGTGAGTTTTGCCTTTCTGATCGCCGCGGCGGCCATGCTCGTCGGACTCGCGACGATCCGGTTCTGGCCCCTCATCGAAACGTCGGGTATGGACCGGCGCGCCATCGCGCCCTGGCCTGAGCCCGCGCTGGTCTTCGATACGAAGCCCGACAGCGGGCCGGTCGTGGTCAAGAACGTCTACACAGTCGCCACCGAAAATGAGCAGCCATTCCTGGAGGCGATGACAAGAGTGCGTCTCTCACGCTTGCGCACCGGCGCCTCGCAGTGGGGCCTCTTCAGGGACGGCGAGGTGCCGCGCCGCTTCGTGGAGCTGTACGTCGTGCACTCGTGGGATGAGCACCTTCGCCAGCACCGTTATCGAATCACCGGGACTGACCACGATTATGAGGAGCAGGCGAGCGCCTTTTCAGATCCACCACCGGAGGTGTCGCACCTGATCGCCGTTGACGATGAGCCCTGATTCCGAGTGCCTTTGTCCGGTCAGCGCTGTTCCCATCCATCGGAATCCAGGGTCGGACTAGCAGCGGTCCGCCGTGGTCAGGTCAGACCGCTGCTTGGATCTCGAACACGGGATGACGTTCCGCGGCCCCAGTCGGGTCTTTGAGCACATCGCTCAGACCGAGGAGCGGGGGCATGATCCACTGCACCGGCAGCGGCAGCCGACGCAGGTAAGGACCCAGGACATTGGCGAAGAAGGCTGTGGCCTCCTCCTTGGTGAGCTCGGTTGTGTGGACCGGCTCCTGGCGCTTGCCAATCGTCAACGTCGCCTCGCCTGCCGCACGCAGGTTACGGACCCAGTTCACCTCCCCGAACGCACCCTGGATCCAGCGCCGATGATCGACCTCGACTATCGCCACGGGTGTCGTCCTCGGTTCGCCGGTCTTGCGTCCGCGCACCGTCATCAGCGCGTTTGGGCCGAACGGGATTCCAACCCCGATCAGCCTGGAGACCAACCTTTCGAGTAGTCGAATGAATGCGGGCGCCTGGACGTTCGATTGCTCCACGATGCCGATGAGTATCCAGAGGCTTTGGCAACAATCACAGCAATAAGCGCCGCGATTGCGGACCGCGGCGCGTTCGCCAGATGCTCTTGCGCGACCATGGTTGCATGACCCGGTCTGGGCTGTGGGCCGTTCGCGGCGGCATCGCGCTGGGCGTGCTGCTGCTCAGGCTGCCGACGCTTTCCGAGCCGGCCTGGTACTCGGACGACGGGTTCTTCATGTCGGTGGCGTGGCTGACCACGCAGGGTTTGCGGCTCTACTCAGGCGTCTACGACAACAGTCCGCCAGCCATCTACTGGCTCTACAGGCTGATGCTGGCGTTGGGCGCCGGCCAGCACCACGTCGTGGTCCAGGCCTTCGCCGCCGTGGCCGTCATCGCTTCCAGCCTGCTCACGTTCGAGGTAGCGAGACGGATCGCTCCCATGTGGCCGGCAGCGCTTGCCGGCAGCCTGACGGGTCTCGCTCTCTCCCTGCCGGTCCTGGACGGCGACCTTTTCAACGTGGAGCTGGCCGGGCTGCCGTTCTTCCTCGTCGCTCTGCTGCTCGCCTTCCACCGCGCCCCGTTCGCGGCAGCCGCCTCCGGAGCCATGCTGTGCATGGCGGTCGCCTTCCGGCCCTCCTATGCGGTCGACGGGCTGACGATCCTGATGGTCCTGGTGACGGCGGGGCGGCCGGTGGCTCGAGTCGCCGCGGCTGCAGCGGGTATCGCCGCGGTTGCCGCAGCCGTCGCGATCTCGCTGTGGGCCGAGGGCTCGCTCGCGCCTTACGTGAACACCGTCCTTCCCTCCGACCACGCCTACCTGGTCTGGGCAAATGGCGGCAGCCTGGTGCCCCTGTACCTGCGACTCGCAGTGCTCGGAGTGGCCGCGATTGCTGGCCTGGCTGCGTCGCGCACGATCCAAGGCCGGGTACTGGCCGTGTGGATTCCCGCCGCGGTCGCGGGTGCCAGCCTGGCCCCCCGGGAGCTCACGCATTACGTTCACGAGGCGATACCGGCCCTCGCGGTTGGTATGTCGCTCCTTGCGGTCAGACTTCGCTGGCGGCCGCTCGCAGCGTCCGTGGCGGCGCTGGGCCTCGTGGCTGCAGCCGAGGCGGGGCTCGTGCTGCCCGCGCAGGAGACCGCGCTCGTGCAGGGCGTAGGTGCGCCGGCGCCTTTCCTTCACAACTACGCGTACGCCGCCCTTCCCGCTTTTTACGCCAACTGGTTCGCATTCATGACAGGCGAGAAGAGCTCCTCTGCTTACGACGCCTGGTTCCCTGGTCAGGGGGGAAAGGACGCGGCCGAGCTCGAGCGGCTTCGGCGGGCGGCAGGCCCGGGGCCGATTCGAATCGTCGTAGTGGGCGACCGGCCCTGGCTCTACGTGAAAGGCGGCGTTCTGCCCGCGACGCCCTTCATCGCCACCAACTCGTCCTTCTGGCGGGTGCCGTCGGCACCCGCGGATATCACCCGCACCATCGCCGGGGCCTGCGCCGAGTTCGTGATCGACATCGACGTCAATGCCGATTGGACGCGCGAGCTGAACACCGCCGCTTACGTTCCGGTGCAGGGCGCTCCCTGGCCGACGTTCAAGTCGGTCACGCAATCGCCGTCCTGCTGACCGGCCCCTCATAGCACTGATCCAAAGCGGACGGCCAACCGGGTCGCATGAGCATGGTATGGCGTGCTGCCTGGTGATAGCCTGACGCCGGAGGGCTCGATTTGAAACCTGATCATGCGGTCCCTGGCGGGTCCCAAGGGTCGATCCTGGTCGTCCGCTGCGAATGCGGCTACGAGGTCCGGGGCAGCGCGGACGATGTGGTCGCGGGCATACAGAGCCACGCACGGGACAACCACAACATGCAGACCACCCGTGAGCAGGTGCTGGCCAGGGCAAGACCGGCTTGAGCTCCGCCGCCGACCTCCCGGTCTGGGCGGTCGAGGGGCCGGTCCAGGCAGAGGTGTTCGTGCTGCGCCTGCGTTCCAGCGTCCCCGAGCTGGCCGGGCCCTGCGGGCCGGAACCGTGGTACATCGAGGTCAGCTCGGACGAGGATCCGGTCGAGGTCGTCAAGCGCCTCTCCACCAACCTGCTCGGCTCACCCCTCCTCGTTCACTCGACTTCATGGCGGCGCGCCCGTGGCTCCGTGATCCTCAGCTTCGTCGTCGTCATCGGCGCCGACCAGGCGCGGCAGTATCCGGGGGTTGCGATCGGCCGCGCAGAGCTCGCGCGCTCAGCGGCGACGGAGGCCGCGCGCTCGATCGCGGCGAGCCAGGTGATTGAGCACGGCCTGCGCCATCTGTCGTGGCTTGCCCGCGACGACGAGGTGGTCAAGGTCGTCCTCAGCGACGATTGGAAGAACGTGCTGGCCGGCTATCTTCCGGAGCCCTTTCAACACCTCTGAGGCGCAACGCGCGAGGAATCCTTGGGGTGTCCGGCCCGATCAACTCCAGCGTCTAAGCTGAGCCAATGAGTGTCTTCACCGATTACGAGGTCGCATACCTGAACTCCCAGCGCCTGGGGCGCCTGGCGACGGCCGCTGACGGGCAGCCACACGTGGTGCCGGTCGGCTTCCGGTACAACCCCGAGCTCGACACGATCGACATCGGCGGCCACGGTTTTGCCCAGCGCAAGAAGTTTCGAGACGTGCAGCGGAACCCGCGCGTCGCGTTCGTCGTCGACGATCTGGCCTCGGTCGATCCATGGCGTCCACGCGGAATCGAGATTCGCGGGAAGGCCGAAATCTTCAGAGCCGGGGGCAAGGGTGTAATGCCCCACTTCGACGACGAGATGTTTCGCATCAAACCTGAGCGAATCTTCAGCTGGGGGCTGGTGAGCGGAGTTCCCGGCGCCGGCCGAGACGCCCGCGGCTAACAGGCTCGTGCGCTAACCAGGCTCTCCTTCGGTGGCCCCGATTTCCCCGAGGCGTTTCAGCATCTGTTCGTCCATCGTGCGCGCCAGCTCCGCGGCCTTCACGTTCTCCTCGATCTGCTCGAGCTTCGTGGCTCCAAAGAGCACTGTGGCGACCTGCGTATTGTGCAAAGCGAACGCGATCGCAAGCGCGGCGGGTGGCGCTTCGACCTCACGCGCGAGCTCTTTCAGCCTCCGCCCCGCGTCGAGCGCTTCCGAGTAGTCCCGGTCGTCGATCCTGGCGGTGATCCGGCCTTCGCCCTCCGGCAGGGTGTACTTCCCGCTCAACGCGCCGCCAACAAGCGTGTACGACGCGACGACGTTTGCCTCCGCCGCTTGCAGGGACCTCACCATGTCGGCGTCCTCCACTGGCGAGCGCATGACCAGGCTGTACGGAAGCTGCGCCGCGCATGGACCCGGGACGCCGAGCGCTTGCGCGACCGCCGCCGCTTCGGCGATGAGCGAGGCGGGCCAATTCAGCACGCCCCATGCGCGCAGCTTGCCGGCCGTGATCAACGTCGCTATTTCTTTGGTGATCTGCTCCACCCCCAGGCCGTCGGGCGGCCTTTCCGCGTAAGCGAGGTCGATGTAGTCCATCCGCATTCTCTTTAGCGAGCCGTCGAGCTCCTGGGCCGCGGTTTGGTCAGGCCAAAACTCCCACCAAAGCTTGTTGGCGAGGATGACATCGTTCCGTTTCCAGCCGACGGCCCGGAACAGCTCACCGAAGACCACCTCCGAATACCCGGTCTTCATGGGGGCATGACCCGTTTCGTCGTTGTATCGAGCATCGTCGAGAAAGTTGATTCCGAGGTCGCGCGCCCTGGTCATCACCGCGATGCCGACCTCGCGCGGAATGCGTTCGTAGGTGCGCCACGAGCCGAGCGACAGCTCGCTCACGAGTAGTCCGGAAATCCCGAGTGGTCGGCGCTCGAGCGCACTCATGCCCTCAGCTGGAGTCTAGACGTGGACTGCTACCGGCCTGGCGATGATCACATTTACCGAGGACCTCATATTCGCCAATGCCTTCCCTTTTCAGGCCGCCGTCGCGGCACCAGGATCCTTCGAAGACCTATAATGTTGCTGTGGCGGCAACTAATAGCCCGGACAGCGGGACCGCCCTCCTCCGAGCCTACCTGGACGCGGTGACGCTCAGCGAAGGTCTCCAGACTCGCCTGTGGCACGCGGCCGAGCTGACCTTGACCCAGGTGCGGGCTTTGCGCCGGCTCGCGAAGGAACCGAAATCGCTCGGCCAGCTCGGCGAGGAGCTTGCGCTGACGCCTCCGTCGGTCACGCACCTGGTCGACCGTCTCGAGAAACGAGGCCTGATCGAGCGCAGCCGGCATGACTCCGACCGCCGCAAGATCACCGCGGTCCTGACCGCCGATGGGCGCAGGCTCGCCAGTGCGGTCCCGGTGTTGGAGGGAACCGCAATACGCGCAGCGGTCGATCGCATCGGCGCGGCTGACCGGAGGCGCATCACTACCGCATTTCGTGATTTCAGCGCGGCCGTGAGACGGGTGGAAGAAGAGTCGCTCCTGGTCGAGGCTGGAAGGTGAAGCTCGAGTACAAGTGGGTCGTCCTCATCAACACCACGATCGGGATGTTGATGGCGTCGATCAACCAGACGATCGTCATGATTTCCCTGCCCGCGATCTTCTCCGGGCTGCACGTGGACCCGCTCGCTGCCGGCCAATCGAGCCTGTTGCTCTGGATGATGATGGGCTACTCGGCGGTCACCACCGTGCTGCTCGTGACGTTTGGGCGCATCGCCGACATGTTCGGCCGCGTGCGGATCTACAACCTCGGTTTCGTCGTCTTCACCGTCGGTTCGCTGCTCTGCGCGCTCACTCCGTCAGGCGGAACTACAGGCGCGGTCGAGCTGATCGCGTTTCGAATGGTGCAGGGTGTGGGCGGTGCATGTCTTTTCGCCAACAGCATCGCAATCCTGACCGACGCGTTTCCCGCCACGCAGCGAGGCTTCTCGCTCGGAATCAATCAGATCGCCTTCATCGCCGGGAACGTCGTCGGCGTCGTGCTCGGCGGCATTCTCGCCGCGATCAACTGGCGGCTGGACTTCCTGATCAGCGTCCCGGTCGGTGTGGCGGGCTCTATCTGGGCGTACACGGCGCTCCACGAGATCGGCAAAAGGCAGGCCCACTCGCTCGACTGGATCGGAAATGCGACCTTCGCGGTAGGGCTGCTCGCTTTGATGTTCGGCCTCACCGAGGCACTGACGCCCTATGGCAACCAGACCATGGGCTGGTCGAACCCGGTGGTCGTGCTCGCTCTGGTCTCGGGTGTGATCCTGCTGATTGCCTTCGGCGTCGCCGAGACCCGTGTCCGCCACCCGATGTTCGAGCTCAGCCTTTTCCGAGTCAGGGGCTTCCTCTTCGGCAACGTGGCGGCGTTCCTGTTCTCCCTCGCGCGAGGCGGCCTGATGTTTATGTTCATCATCTGGCTGCAGGGCATCTGGCTTCCGCTCCATGGCGTGGCTTATGCCGACACGCCTCTGCACGCCGGCCTCGACACGATGCCGTTGATGATCGGTTTCGTCATCTGTGGTCCGCTGGGCGGGTGGTTGAGCGATCGGTACGGGTCGCGCGTGCTCGCGACCGGCGGCATCCTCCTGGCGGGCGTGGCGGCCGCGCTTCTCATGACGCTGCCGGCGGACTTCAATCTCGTTCAGTTCGCCGCCTATCTCGCGCTGATGGGCGCAGGGTGGGGCTTTTTCAGCGCCCCGAACACCTCCCAGATCATGGGATCGGTTCCGGCTGAGCACAGGGGGTCGGCGTCGGGGATGCGGGCGACCGTCCTCAATGCCGGCATGACCGCGAGCCAGGCGATCTTCTTCACGATCGTGATCGGCAGCCTTTCCCGCACGCTCGCACCGGCGCTGCAGGCAGGCGCCACCCAGGCGGGCCTGCCTCCCTCGCTCGCGCACGGGATCTCATCCCTGCCGCCCGGGGCCGCGATCTTCGCCGCCATGCTCGGCTATGACCCGGTGTCCCATCTGATCCCCCCATCGGTGCTGGCGGCTCTGCCGCCGGGTGTCGCGGCCCATGTCGTCGACCCGCATTTCTTCGCCGGCCTTCTGGCCCAGCCGTTCGTGGCAGCGATCGGGGTCGCGCTGATGGTTTGCGTGGGGATGAGCGTTCTCGCCGGCGTGGCGTCCGCGCTGCGCGGCTCCGACCGCCGGCGCCCGGTCGGCGCCCCGAGCCCTGTGGCCGACGTTGCGGTCGTGAACCAGCCCATGGCGCAGGCGAGGTGAGCTTCTGATGCAGGTGAGGTGGTATGGACAGTCGGCATTCGCGCTGACCGCCGGCGCTCAACGGGTATTTGTCGACCCATTTGGCAACATGGATGCAGCCCGTGGGCGGGGAATGACCTGGAACTATCCGGCGATCCATGGCGCCGCAGCCGATCTTCTGCTCGTCACGCACGAGCATGGCGACCACAATGCCGTCGACGTGATCGGTGAGGTCAAGCAGACCGTCCGCTCATCCGCGGGAAGCTTCGACACCCCGCTCGGTCGCGTGATCGGGATCGCCTCCGAGCATGACGACGTCGCCGGTACCAAGCGAGGCGCAAACGTGATCTATGTTTTCCAGCTCGACGGGATGCGCGTGTGTCATATGGGCGATTTCGGCCAGGCGGAGCTTCGTCCGGCGCAGCGCGAGTCGATCGGCGACATCGACCTTCTATTCGTACCGGTGGGCGGAATGGCAACCATCGACGGAGCCGCGGCGGCCAAGCTGGTCGAGGAGATCAATCCCTCATGGGTCGTGCCGATGCATTACCGGACGCCGGCCATTTCCTTTCTCGACACGGCCGAATCGTTTCTCGACAAGGTCAGGGGAGAGGTGGTGACTCTCAGCGCGCCGGATTTCGACACCGGGCAATCGAACCCTGACGGCGATCGGATCATCGTCGTGCCGGCGCCGCCCCTGCACTGACATCACCGGCCGATATGGCCATGACCGCAATCTGACCGCCAAGGCCAGGCACGCGCCGTTCTGCGACCACCTTCAGTCGGGCGTCGAGGAGCAAGCGGTCGAGGTCGGCGCGTGCGGGGAACTGATGCATCCTCAATGCGCTGCGAACATATTTCATCCACCCTGAGGCGGCGAAATCGGCTAGCAGCCAGCGACCGTCCTGGGTCAAGACGCGCGCGATCTCGGCGCTTCCCCGCCTTTTGTCCTGCCAGTGATGAAACGTCATGGTGCTGAAGACCAGGTCGAACTGAGCATCTGGAAACGGCAGCTCTTCGGCGGTTGCCTGCTCGAATTGGATGATGCCGCTCGGGTCCGAAGCATGGGCGATCTTCACCATCTCAATCGCGGCATCCACGCCGACGAGCCTCGCGCCAGGGAACCTGGCCTCTGCCGATCTGAGCAACTTACCGGTGCCACATCCGACGTCGAGGATTGTGCCAGGCCGACCGACCTGTTCCGCGGCGAGCTGTAGGACAGTTCGTTGGATCGGTCCAAACAAGACGCGCTGCATCCAGTGGCGGTCATAGGTGGTGGCCCAGCGGTTGAAGCGATCAACGTCGTGGCGATGAGCCATCGGCTTGGGATCCGATCGCGGCTTTATCGACGGGCCGCGCCGAGGAGCTGGCGCGCCGTCTCGTGGAAGTCCGTGAGACCTGGACGGGCAAGCCGCACCACCAGGTGATTCGCTCCGGCGGCGCGGTAGGCCGCGAACCATTCCGCCGCCGACTCCAGGGTCCCGGCGTGGCACGCCTGCGCCCTGGCCATCACCTCGGCCGGCACTCCGTAATACGCGCGCGTGTAGACGTCGAGCTTGTCCACGGCCTCGCTGGGTGAATCGGCAACGGCTACCGTGAGGTAGGCGCCCGTGGCCACGCTGTCAGGGTCCCGGCCAGCCCGCTCGGCGGCCTCGCGAACGGAGCGAAGCCCAGACGCATAGTCGGCCGGAGTGGGGCTGAACGGAAGCCAGCCGTCGAAGGTCTCCCCGGCCAGTCGCAGCATGCGGGGACCGCTGCCGCCCAGCCAGATCGGAGGACCACCCGCACGGAACGGCCGTGGCTCCAGGTCGAGGCCTGGTTCCTCGTTCCGCCACAGCCGCCGCATACGCTCGACAGCGCTGAGCATGGCGCCCACGCGGCGGTCGCCCGGAACACCGAGAGCCGCCAGCTCCGCATGTGTGCCCGGAAGCTCCGCGCCGGGCCCGACTCCCACGATGAGTCGCCCTTCGGAGATGCGGTCGAGGGTGGCGAGAGAACGGGCCAGCGAGAGAGGGTGCCGGAGAAGGGGCAGCAGTACCGAGGTGCCGAGCTTGACGCGGGTCGTGGCGCCGGCCGCCGCGGCCAGAAGGGTGAGCGGCTCGCCCCGCGGCCGCGCCAGCAGGGAGTCGCCGGCCCATACCGAGTCGTAGCCTGCGTGCTCGGCCCGGCGCGCGGCCTCAACGAGGAAGGCCAGGTCGCTCTCCGCCCACAGCAGTGCTTCACGAGAGGGTAGGAGAAGCCCGGTTTCGGCTGTCTGTTTCGACACTCGCTTAGCTTTTGGCGGCCCGATGGATGTTTCGCTTCGGGCGGACGAAGCCCTTGCCGGCGTGTGAGGGTCGTGCGGTCCGGCCGTCAGCGTGGTCGTTCGGCACCGCGATGCTGGCATGAGGCGCGCGACCGCGTATCTGGGTCTTGTTCAACGCCGCCTCGACCGCCGACGCGTTCGCGGCCGGCACCTCGACGAATGCAAACGTGTCGTACAGGTCGATGTCGCCGATCGAGTCGCCGCTCAGGCCCGCTTCGTTGGCGATGGCGCCGACCACGTCCGCGGGCCGGACTCCATGCTTCTTCCCGACTCGCAGAAACAGTCGCGTCATCTCCGACTCCGGAGCACGCCGTTCTGCTTTGCCGGCATGCCGCGGTGTCGAGGGCGCGGGGGAGTGGGCTCCAGCCGTCGCGTGTGAGGCGACCTTGGCGCGCGCCGGTGGCTGGATCTTGTGGGCGGCCATCTTCAAAGCCGCCGCCGCCACCTCGGCAATGTCCCGCGAGGCCGCGAGGTCTTCGACCAGCTCGATGTAGGGATCGAGCTCGCCCGCGTCGAGGATCTTCAGCACCTCATCGCGAAATGCGGTGCGCCGCCGCTCCGCGATCTGCGCGTCCGTCGGCAACCGCAGCGGCTGGATCTTCCGGTGAATGCCGTGCTCGATCACGCTGAGGATCCGTCGCTCGCCTGGCGTGACCAGCGTGAGGGCTTCGCCGGACTGGCCGGCTCGTCCGGTCCGGCCGATGCGGTGCACGTATGACTCGGCGTCCGGCGGCAGGTCGTAGTTGATGACGTGCGTGACATCCGGGATGTCGAGACCGCGAGCCGCCACGTCCGTGCCGACCAGCAGCTGCGTGTGACCGGCGCGGAAACGTTCGAGCACTCTCTCGCGCTGCTGCTGGTTGATGTCTCCGTGGATCGCCTGGGCGATGTAGCCGGCCGCGTTCAGCTGCTCGGCGACGACGTCGGCGTCGCGCTTGGTCCTCACAAAGACGATGGCCGACTCCGGCTTCTCGTAGTCCAGCACTCGGGCCAGCGCGTCGGACTTGTCGCGCCAGTGGACCTCGTAATAGACCTGCCGGACCAGCGGCGCAACCGCCTCGCGAGCGGCAACGCTGACACGCTCCGGGTTGTGCAGGTACTGGTCTGCGAGCTTCAGGATCCGCGTCGGCAGCGTGGCCGAGAACAAAGCCGTCTGATGCTCTTGAGGAACCGCGGAAAGGATTCGCTCGATGTCCTCGATGAAGCCCATGTTGAGCATCTCGTCGGCTTCGTCCAGGACGACCGTGCCGATCGTCTGAAGCGCGAGGGTCTTGCGCTCGAGATGGTCGAGCAGCCGGCCTGGGGTCGCCACCACCACCTGGACTCCACGCTTGAGGGCGCGGAACTGCCGGTCGTACGGCTGGCCTCCATAGATCGGCAGGGTGACCATCTGCCGGTGCTGTCCCATTCCGTGCAGAGCCTCGGCGACCTGCATCGCGAGCTCACGAGTCGGGACCAGGACGAGCGCCTGGGGCACCAACCGCGACTCGTCGAGGCGTTCGACGATCGGAAGCCCGTACGCAGCCGTCTTGCCGGTGCCGGTGGGCGCCTGGGCGATCACGTCCCGGCCGGCGAGGAGCGCCGGTATGGTCCTCTCCTGCACCGGGGTCGGAACCTCGAAGCCCTGGTCGGCTATGACCGCGAGGGTTTCGGCCGAGAGTCCGAGGCCGGCGAAGGTGGTCATCACCAAGAGGCTACGGGAAGTTGCGCCGCCATTCGCTTGACCGATGCGTACGACAGGCCGGCCGCCGCCGTGTTCGAGTACGCGTCCGAGATTCCACTCGCCGGCGTGCCGCTGTTGGTGTGAGCTACGTGTCATCGTGTGGTGCGTGGCGTCCGCGGGTCGTGCGCTGGTCCTCGGAGGTGGTGGGATCACGGGCATCGCCTGGGAGATCGGCTTGCTCGCCGGGCTGGCTGAGAAGAGCCTCGACATCATGTCGCCGGACCTGGTCGTCGGCACGTCGGCCGGCTCGGTGGTCGGCGCCAAGATCCTCAGCGGACAGTCGATCGAGGACCTCTACGCCGAGCAGCTGGCTGACCCGACAGGCGAATCGGCGGCGAGGATGGGCGCCGGGGCACTGGCCCGATTCGTGATCGCCTCCGCATGGCCGGGCGATGCCAGCCGCGGGCGTGCCTACCTCGGTCGCGCCGCTCTCGGAGCGAGCACTAACCCGGAGTCCGACAGTCTCGCTGTGTTCGAGCGGCTGGTGCCCAGCCGGTCCTGGCCCGACCGGCGACTGCTCATCACGGCCGTCGACGCCGAAACGGGTGAGCCCAGGGTCTTCGACCGCGACAGCGGGGTGGAGCTGAGGGATGCGGTGGCCGCCAGCTGCGCCGTCCCGATCGTGTGGCCGCCGATCACAATCCAGGGACGTCGTTACGTCGACGGCGGCGTTCGCTCGATTGCCAATGCCGACCTGGCCACAGGCTGCGACCGGGTGCTCGTCCTCGCGCCTGCGACGTTCGCGTTGCGGCGAAGCGGCCGAATCGCTGCGCAGCTCTCCGCTCTTGGACGCGACGTGCGGTCGCTCGTGGTGAGCCCTGATGCCGACGCTCGCGCCGCAATCGGCCGGAACGTGCTCGACCCCGCTCAACGCGCGGCCTCGGCCCGCGCCGGACGCCGGCAGGCGCTCAGCGTGGCAACAGCGGTCGCGGCGGTCTGGTCGGAGGGCTAGCGCTCTCTGCGGAAGGCCGGCGTCACCTGTACTTGAGCTCCGGCCCCCAATCCTTGCCGCGCCCGTCCGGAGTGCTGTCGAAGATGCTCCACATCGGCCACATGAAATCGACATGCCTCATGTCCTGTCCCGGTTCGGACCTGGTCCACCATAGCTCGCTGCTCCAGGAATGGTGGATCTTCCCGTCGCGGCGCACGTACACCTGGGCGATCGGGAACTGCTGGCCTTCCGGGCTCTCGGCGTGATAGTCGCGCTTGAACGAGTTGCCTGAGGCGGACAGCAGGAGCGTGTGCCGCCAGCCGCGCCGCTTCGCATGGTCGCGAAACTTGGCGATCGGTGCTTTGGCGACGACGGCGAAGTTGACCCGCTGGGTGATGTGCCGGGCCGCGCCGTCGACCGCGTCGATGATTGACGTGCACGAGGGGCACGGGGCGTCGCTTTCCAGCGACTCCGGGAACATGAAGTTGTAGAGAAACAGAGTGTCCTTGGCGGGCGCGAACAGCTCCGAGAACCGGATGGTGCTGATCGCGTCGGCCTTGGGAGACCAGGCTCTGAAGGCATAGTCCATCGGCAGCTCGCCTCCCAGCGGCAACTTGCGACGCTGCGCGGCGACCGCCTCGATCTTCTGGCGGAGCTCCATCTCCGACCTCAGAAGACTGTCGCGCGCATCGCGGTAGGCGGCGCTCTCGCCCGGGAACCTCGTCTTGTGCAGGCGCCTGGCTTTGGCCATGGTCAAATCGTCCTCGTTCTCAACCCATCCTCAGCAGGGACGGCTCGACGAGACAATACGCAATGAGGTAACGCCGGCGTTGCCGGCCGTGAGAATCCTGAAGGAGGGCCCATGGGCGGCCGGCACGCGCTGATGTGGTCGGGAGGCAAGGACAGCGCGCTGGCGCTCAATCGGGCGACGGCGGCCGGAATCGACGTGGCGCGGCTCGTCAACTTCTATGACGCCGATACCGGTCGCGTGCGTTTTCATGCCACACGCGTGGCGATGCTGGAGGCTCAGGCGGCACAGCTCGGGGTCGAGCTGAGGGCCATCCCCACGAGCTGGAGCGATATGGGCGACCGGCTTTCCCGTGAGCTCGACGGACTGCGGTCCGAGGGTTTCGAAGGCGTGGTGCTCGGCGACATCCATCTTGCGGACGTCCGAGCCTGGTACGAGGAGCGCGTGACCGGCGCCGGTCTGAAGCACGTCGAGCCGATCTGGGGTGAGCCTCCGGCCGAGCTGTTGAGCGAGTTCGTCGAGACCGGCGGCCGGGCCGTCGTCACCTGCGTGGACCTGACGCGCCTGCAGCCCGGGTGGTTGGGACGCATCATCGACGAGCGGTTCGTCGATGAGATTCGCGTGACCGCGATCGACCCTTGCGGGGAGAACGGCGAATACCATTCGTTTGCGTTCCAGGGGCCGCGTTTCCGTCGTCCGGTCGAATGGCAGCGCGGGGAGGTCCGGTCCGAGTCGCGGTTCAGCCAGCTGGACGTTCTGCCCGGGCGTCCGGAGTAGTTTGGGGCGAATGGATGAGGACGACGGGAACCAGAACTTCCGCGATGACGTCACCCGCTCGCTGCGAATCGACCCAAGGCCCACCCTGGAAAACCTCGCTAAGAGCACCGGTCTCACTTACGACGCGGTCGCGCACCACGCGTTGGTCCGCTACGCAAGCTCGGGAGCAGAAGCCTTGCTCGCAGTCGAGCCGCTGGCTCTTCGCCAGCTGATCGACGCCGCCAAATCGGGGGAGTGGGCGAAAGTGGGGGCGATCGTCGCGTGGCTCGAGGCAGGCCTCGAGGATCGCGGCTGGCACTGAGGCTCGCTCAGCCTCGGGCGGTCATACCCCGACCGGATCGCGGACAAGAACCACGATGATCCTGCCGTCGATCCACTCGCGCCGGATGATCAGGACCTTGCCGATGAAGGTATGGATCTTCATGCGCTCGTGTACGAGTGCATCCTCATACGGAAACACGTGCTCCTCGATGCGGCGAAGAGCTTGATCGAGGTCGCGAACGATCTTCTGGCTGCCGGCCACGATGATCAACTTGCCCGCGCCGCTGGCGTAAGGCCCTAGCTGGCCGGATGAAGCCGACGCGACCACCAGATCGCCGGACTCGGTGATCGCCTGGACGCTCCCCAGCATGTAGTCGGGCGCAGAGATGAGCTTCCTCATCTCGCGGGCCTGGGCCTGGCGGTCCATCTTCATGTAGCGGTCACGCAAGGAGTCGTAACGGCCCGACTCGAACAGCTCCTGGTAGAGCCCGACATCGGACAGGGTCTTCGACTTCCCGGAATGGACTTCCGCGCCCTCCGGCATCAGCTCGAGGACCGCGAGCCGAGCTTCACCCGCTGTTTCGACAACCCGGGCGTCGATGTTGTTGGCCCGGATCGCCGCGGCTACCTTTTCGATGACGGCCAGCGAGGCCGGTGCCGCGAACTCCTCTACCCGGCTCAGAAGTGGTACGGCCCGAACCGACCCCACGAGATCGCGAGGGTGACCTGCAGGATCCAGAGGGCTATGTTCACGCTCAGGTACCAACTCCTCGCTGGCTCCGGCTATTTCGGCCACCCCATCGCGCCCAGGTCTCGGGGTGCCACTTCTGCCATCAAGTCCTCCTATGCGCCGGATCAGAACAATTGATTGGCTCTATCGCCACAACGGGCCTACGCTGGCGTTACCGATGGTGATGGACAACGCAAACGAAGCCGTTTTGTACGGCTCGGACGAATCCTCGGAATCGAGCGCCATGGCGGAGCTCCTGAACGAGCTCGGGGTCCAGTTCGAGTACCGAATGGTCAATCGGGACCCGGCCGCCATGCGCGAGTGGGAGCAGCTCGACGGGGAGCAGGTCCCGCTGCTGCGGATGGGCAAGAACTCGATCGTCCGCGGCCTCGATAGCATCAAGCTGCAGCAGATGTTCGGCTGGGTGGGCTGCTAGCCGCTTTTAGAGTCGCTCCGTCTCCATGGGGCGCGGGCCTCGAACACCCCGGCGGCGCCGGCCGCTGATTGACTCGGTCAACACGGGCCATGCCAACGGCGCCGAGAGAGCGATGAGCACCAAACCGCTGGCCAGAATGATCCATGTCATGACCATGGTCTGGTTCATGAAGACCAGTTCGCCCGCGATCCAGCCCACAAGGACGAGTCCCATGACCAGGGAAACGACAGCACCCACCCGCCGTGACAGCGCATTGACCACCGCGCTGGCGAGACAGCCGCCCCCGACCACCACCATGAGCAGGAAGCCTGCAACGGAGTAGTCGTTGAACGGCCAGTAGCCGGTCAGCCAGTTGGCCGGCAGCCTGAACCCGTAAACGGACCCGTCGGTCATGATCTGCCACCCGGGGATGATTGCGTTCAGGCCGACCGCGGCGGCGACGACCGTCAGCGCGACCCGATCGATCTTTGGAATCATTTCATCAACCTCCGACCCAAGGCTCGCGACAGGAAGGCTGGGAAGCCAGAGTCGATGGGCCACGAAGGCCCGGGACCATCGCTCCGCGCGTGCCGCCTGGGCTAGTCGTTCGTCGGGTTCGGAGTCGCGCCCTTGCGACGCGCTCGCCCGGCCACCATGCGGAGCTGCAGGATGCGGGCCGCGCCGAACGCCACCACGATCAGCGCGCCCAGGATCATCGCGAAGAGCAGGGCGACGGCAAGCGGCAGGTGACCTGACAGGAACAGGAACGAAACCTCGACCGACTGCTGGTTCTGCAGGATGAACACGAGGATGACAACCAGGATCACCAGGCCAATGACGACCGCCGTCCAGGCGCCGCTGAGGCGCGTGCGCCGCTCTCCCGGAAGAGGCTCAGGCTCGGGCTGCGTGTCCTGTGAAGGTGTGCTGTCCACCGGTCTCACCTCCAATTTCTATCAGGATTTGGACGCAGAGAGCTAGCGGCTTCCGATCAGGATGCCGCCGGCGATGGTCACCACCGCGGCAAGGCCCATGAGCCAGGTGCCGATCTTGAACAGGTCCGCGAGGTGCGAAGCTCGGCGCCGGGTGCGTATTGCACGCAAACGCAGCTCTAACGTCTCAGGGAGAGCGAGGCTACTCAAGCTCCAGCACCCTGGCGGTCCAGAAGCCGAGGCGCTGGCGGAATCTCTCAGCCTGCGCCGCGACCACCGGGACATTGGTCAGCTCGACCTCCCGCCTGACTTCGGGGCCCTGCTTCGCCATGAGGTCCTCGATGCGGACCATGACCTTCTCCTCCATGGCAAGGATCTCGACGTAGATCTGTTTCCAGAACAGAGCCTGCTCCAGGTTGGCGAACTTGGGATCGGCCTCGCCGTCCATGCCGAATCTCGAATCGCCACCGCGGGCGGCGGCCACCATGTCGGGACGAGGGCGATGGTTCAGTTGACGCTTCACCACACAGTCTCGCGCCTACCGGCGTAAGAAGGTCAGTAACAACCCGCCGCTCCTGACCTTTCGAGCAAGACAACGAGGCCAGGAGGACATGCGCGGCCCCTCCGCCTCGGTCTTGCGCCGACTAACTAACGCAGGCCGCGATCAAAGCATCGTCGGCCTGATCCGGAAATAAACGCCGTAACCGCCTTGTCTCGGCGGCTGGAGCTACTCGTCCGGGCGGAAGACCAGGGAGTAGCCTCTGCCGGGGCGATTCACGAGCTCGCACGGGATCTCGAGGTCGGCCAGGATCTTGCGAATCCGGCGCACGTAGTTGCGCACCTCCTCCGGAAACAGGGCCGGGTCGGCCCACGCCCGGCCTAGCAACTGGGGGACGGTGAAGAACCGGTGCGGGTGGTCGATCAGGAACTGGAGCAGCTGGTATTCCCTTTTGGTCAGGTGGCCTTCCCGCCCGTGGTGGCGGATCATCGAGCCTTCCGGGTCGAGCTGCAGGCCCTGGAGCTCCCACAGGCGCCGGTACCAGAGATCCAGCCGGGTCTCGTA
>JBAUTF010000190.1:0-2050 GCA_049582065.1 Candidatus Dormiibacterota bacterium
ATTCTCGGCATCCTGCATCGCCCGCAGCCCGTCACGCTCCCCGAGGTGACGGGCGATCAGGTCGATGCGGTGCTTGTCGAGTTCAACGCGGCGCGCGGCCTGCCGTTCCTTCAAGGCCGCTAGCCTCGATTTCCACGCTACCCCGCTGAGGGCCTGATTTCGTCAAAAAGCCTCCTGAATGGCCGTATTTCGTCATTTGGTGTTAGATATATACAGTACTGGTAAGTAGATTATGTGAGCGCTATCCAATCAGGGATACGAGGCGCCGGTCAGACTCCGGGCCGCAGCTATATGCATTACCATCCCTGTCTATGGGTACTTGACGCTTACCTCCCCCTCTTCGCTTTAAAACATCTTGACTACATCATGTTTCAGTAGCACTATCGTGATATGGAGTCCAGCACTGCAAATCAATTAACTCCGCCTGGCGATCGGAACTTCTTCCTTTCCCCCCAGTTCCCCATGCAGCGCCAGTATGAAGCCCTCCGCGCTTACCTCCTCGACGAGGAGCCCTCCGCCGACGTCGCCCGCCGCTTCGGCTACTCCCCAGGCGCCTTCCGCGTCCTGTGTCATCAGTTCCGCCACGACCCTCTAAAACGCGCCTCCTTCTTCCGCCAACCGCATCGCGGACCGCAGTCTGCTCCCGCCCGCGATCGCGTTCGTGATTTGGCCGTGGCCATGCGGAAACGCAATCTCTCGGTCTATGACATGCAGCGCGAACTGGCTGCCGCGGGTCATTCCATCAGCGTCAACTCCCTCACCGTCTTGCTCCGCGAGGAGGGCTTCTCCCGTCTTCCCCGCCGTGCCGACGACGAACGCCCGGCTACCGTGAAACCCGAGATCGCCGACGTCGCCGACGTGCGCCGCTTGGATCTGTCCCCCTGTTCCTTCCGTACCCCTTTAGCCGGTCTGTTCCTGTTTCTGCCTTTGCTGGATCGCATCGATCTCCAGGCGGTGGTCACCGCAGCGCGCTTGCCCAGTTCGCAGATGATCCCCGCCGCCCAGGCCGTCCGCAGTCTCCTGGCCCTGAAGTTGATCGGCGCCGAGCGCAAAAGTCACGTCATGGACCTGGTGACGGATCGGGCCATCGCGCTGTTTGCCGGCATCAACGTGGTTCCCAAACGCTCCTACCTGGCGGCCTATTCCTCGCGCATCGATCACAAGGTCTGTCTACGCTTCATGGAGGCATGGTTGGATCAGGTCGAGCAGAGCGGCTTGCCCCATGGCTCCTCTTTCGACCTGGACTTTCATAGCGTGCCCGCCAATACCGACCAGGAACCCCTGGAAAAGCACTATGTTTCCAGCCGCAGCCGCTCCCAGAAGGGGATTCTGGTGTTCCTGGCTCGCGATGCCGAACAGCGGGTTTTGCGCTATGCCAACGCCGGTGTGACCAAAGCCGAACAAGCCGACCAGATTCTCCAGTTTGTCCGGTTCTGGAGCAAACACACCGGCCAACCACCCGCCGAATTGGTTTTCGACTCGCAACTCACCACTTACCAAAAGCTCTCGGAGGTGAACCGCCAAGGGATCTGCTTCATCACCCTGCGCCGACGTTCGGCAAAGATGTTGCGCGAGATCTACAGTCAACCGGATTCTGCCTGGCAGCGGATCAGTTTACCGGCGCTGACCCGCATTTATCGCAACCCCAAAGTGCTGGAGAATCGCGTGACCCTTCCCGGCTATGAAGGCGAACTACGCCAGTTGACGGTGATGGAATTGGGACACGAGGAACCGACCGTCCTGTTGACCAACCACCGCAAACTCGGTCCGGTCGAACTGGTGACGCGCTACGCGCAGCGCATGCTCATCGAAAACGGAATCTCCGAAGCCGTCCAGTTCTTCCATATCGACGCGCTCTCCAGCATGGTCGGGATGAAGGTGGATTTCGACATGCAATTGACGCTGGCGGCCAGTTCGCTGTACCGCATAATCGCTCAGCGTATCGGCAGACAGTACACTCACTCCCAGGCCAAAACCGTATTTCGTAATCTGTTGGATCTGTCTGGCAAAGTGGAGGTCACGGCCAACACGGTTGTGGTGACGATAGACA
>JBAUTF010000191.1:0-3984 GCA_049582065.1 Candidatus Dormiibacterota bacterium
CCCGCGCGATGCCTCCGAACAGTTGGGCTTTCACCGGTCGGGGACACAACCCTAATCGTGGTGGGCCGCGGTGGACTCGAACCACCTACCTCCGCGTTAGATCGGCCTGAGCGCTGTGGCTACGAGAGTGGAAGGTCGAGCGTAAGGCGGGGTGTTATGTGGTCTGATAACGCTGTGGGGCCCTTCGCATCAGAGGCTTAACCTCTTCGGCCCCGTAACCCCTCGCTTCGTGCCTCGTTCAGGCTTACAGGCGTCACAGTGAGTACCACGCCACGCGGCCAACACAAGCCGTCAGTACAGCCTGTGGAGCAGGGCCTGTTCCACACACTGACCATCGCCCTGGTCGTGACCTTAACTGGCTGCGGGATCCTTCAGCCGAGTCCGAACGCACAGGCGCGGCTGCCGCCCGCCGTTTCTTCTCCGACTGCGTCACCCGCGCCGAGCGAGTCCCCTTCCGGCAGCCCCACGTCGTCTGGCGGCGAAAGCCCGATGCCAACCCCGACGCTGGCACCCACCTGCGAGATGCCGTTCGTCGCAGCGAGCCAGCGCATGTATTCGACTGGCGATGGATCTGCAGGCTTCCTGAAGCTTCCGGAGGGATCATTTCGAGCTGACCCGGATGGGTCAATAAGGCAGGCACTGTCCGGACAATACTTCGTGGGTCGTTCGCCTGCTCTGCCAGGCGCGTTCTTTACCGGAAACAGATCATGGGACGTTGCCACCAAGCGTTGGCTGCCGGTCCCGGCTGAGCAGGTTGCCGCTGACAGCGCAAGTTATATCTACCAAGTGGGACCGGATGAGCATCTCGTCATGGTCGGGACAGGGACTGACAAAGTCATCTACCACCAGCCTTCCGGCATGCCTCCGGCCAATTGGGCCGGCACTCAACTCCTTGCTTACATTGATGGCAGTGTTTACCTAAGTGTCCACAGCACCTACGGGGGGGAAGGTGGTTCGGTCCAATCCATTCCGCCGGATCAGGTTGGAGTGTGGCGAATCGACGTAGCGGGCGGTCCGCCAACCCGGTTGCTCACTTTTGCCTTAGATGGGCTAATCACCAACGACGGCACCAAGCTGTGGACGATTGAAGACAACAACGCAGATCCCCCGACAGGTAGTCTCGTGACGTACGAGCTCAAGACGGCGCAAGCGACTCAGTGGTTCAGCGTGCCAAACAGCGGTATGGATCTTCTCGGGTTCGACACCAACGGTAACGCGATCGTCTGGACCTACGACTACCAAGGTGACCTGAAGATCTGGATCGTTTCAGCGCCAAACGCTGTCGTCGCGATCGACTCGGAGACATATTCCGGAAACGTGCCGTTCTACAGCGGCAATCACCTTGAGTTCGGCTCACTCGTAAGCGACCGGCATGGCACCTGGTTCGGATCAGTGAACGGTTTGTCTCTGTACGACCAGTCCGGACTGCACAAAGTTGCCGAAGAATCCGGCATCCCAGTTGGGCAATGCTCCTGATCGCATCAGCGGCCACATAGCCGTAGCGTTTCGCTCGATCTCTAAGCGCAACGAGGTCGATCTGGTGGGCCGCGGTGGACTCGAACCACCTACCTCCGCGTTATCAGCACGGCGCTCTGCCAGTTGAGCTAGCGGCCCAGGGCCCTGACGTCGAGGCGGGCGCCTCGATTCCGGAACTTGGAGTCTAACCGGGTCGCTTGATTTTACGAATCCTGGGAAACGGGCCGGCCGGACCTTTCATGACTCGGCGCCGTGAAGGCCAGGCGAATTGGCAGGGGCGGAAGTGTTCAGCTGACAGAGCCCGTTTACACGGAAGCCCGGGTCAATTCTCGCAGGCGCTCGTACGGGGTGAGGCCGTTTAGGGCGCCGTGAGGACGCTCGAAATTGTAGAACCGCTCCCACTCCTGGAGCTTGGTGTTAAACAGCGCGGCGTCATCAACTACGACGCCGGCGAGCATGCGGTAGAACTCATCGTCGTCAATGCGGTGCGACCTTTCCACCTTGCCGTTGAGGCGTGGCGTTGAGGGCTTTATGTAGACGTGCCGAATGCCGCGGTCGAGTAGGTGCCAATGGAATGCGGCCTGGAACTCGGACCCGTTGTCGGTTTGGATCTTCTCCACCTGGAAGGGCAGCTTCTCGAGCACGTAGTCGACGAACTTGATCGCCGTCTTCTGATCCAGGCGCTCGTAGATCTTGAGGACGCGTAGTCGGGTGCAGTCGTCGATTGCGGTGTACTGGTAGTGCTTCTTGCGGACGCCCCGGATGGGCTCGATGAACTTGACATCGAGCTGGACCGCGTGGCCTGGCTGCTGCTTCTCATAACGCTTCCAGCGCTCCTTGTGCCGCTTGTAGCGCTGAGAGGTTGGTAGGCGGTTGAGGTTGGCCCGCCGCAGAATGCGCCAGACCCCCGAGGCGCTGACCACGACCTCGTGGTAACGCTTGAGATACATCGAGATCTTGGCCGGCCCGAAGTGATAGTGCTGGCGGAGGTAGAGGATCTTACCCACCACTTCCGCCTTGGTCGCATTCGGGCTGACCAGCGGACGTCTGGAGCGGTCGCGTAGTCCGTCCACTCCGAGTTGCTCGTAGCGGCGGAGCCAGCGGTAGTAGATCGCCCTGCTAATCCCGTAATAGCGGCAGGTTAACGCGGCGTTGCCGGTGACCTCTTCGGCGTGGCGAATGATGGCGAGGCGTCGGGCTGCATTCCTGGCCAGTTCTCTTTCTGTCACTGTGACTCCTCCTCTGCTTTGGTTGGAGGCCTCCAGTGTCAACGAACTCCGTCAGTTTCAGACCCTCGGGTCCACCAAATTCTCGTATTCGAAACGTCGGTACGGGCCTGGCAAGGCCGCTCCCGTGCAGCGGTTGACACACTATCTGACACATATTTGACAGTAAGGGGCAAAACTCGATCCGTCCCGCTGCGGTCGGACTTTGCCGCCTCACAGTGCCAGCGCGATCCTCACGAGATCGATTGTGCCCGTACCGCGAGATTCAAATCCACGAGAATGTCGCCAGGCCGGAATGCGCCACAGCTACGCCAGCGTGCAGGAGAAGAGGATCGACCTGTGGACCGGTTTCGGGGGATGGATCGCTGTGAGCGCTATAACGCTGGTCGTCACCGTGTCGCTCGGATCGTCCACAGGCCCGGTGCTGGCCGGCCTTCTTGTACTCGCGACGATTGTGGCCGGTATTTGGTTGAGCTTGACGAGAGCTTACGCGGCGGCTGGGCTCGGCCTCGGCGTCATGGCGGTTATCGGTCTCGGCGTAGTTGAGATTCCGTTCTCGATCGTCAGTCTCGTCATCGACGTCGCAACTGGTGGTCCGCACACGGCGTACTGCGCGAAGTACTCGGGAACCGGTCTGTGCGGTCCGCCCATCACGATAGCGATGTGGCTCGTCGGCTTGGTGGTGTTCGCGGTCGTCGCATTCTTCTCTCTGCGAGCCGTCCACCAGCGCATCCGCTGACCACGGCTAGCATGTACGCAAAGTGACCTACTTCGAGCGTTTGCGTGCGCTTCCAAGACGGCACGCCTGCCGACTCGCCAGATTAGCGGGGCCTTTGACCGAACAGCCTTTCCCGCCCGCGGTTTTCCAGATCGTTCGTGCGGAAATGCATGCCTCGCGCGCGTCCATATCTGGATATGGTTGCCACTGGCCGGTTCGGGACGAATTGCTGTTGATAACTGTTTATTAGAACGAGCAAACTCGACGGACCTCGTGGTGGACAAGCGTAGGCCAGGGTGTTGGTTAGTGACCAACGGGTCAGGACCGTGAGGTCGCGGAGCAAATATCGGGCTCCAGACCCACATTGTCAGTTAAGAATCGTCGATTCCCGCGGCGAGACACCAGAAGTTGCCCGGAGTCAGGCGCTCGCCACTGAGCGCAGTTGTGCGAACGCCTCGGCGATGAGCTGAGGAAGCGGCTTGGCACTCGTGTCTTCGAGCCAACGGGCGGTGGCGACCCTGAAAACCGTCAGTCCCGTTTCGGCCGCGAGGACGGCCGCGTCGG
>JBAUTF010000192.1:0-5414 GCA_049582065.1 Candidatus Dormiibacterota bacterium
GGCACGACCTCCTCGAATCCGCCGCGCGAGCTGCCGGTTTCGGGGCGGTGATCCAGTCGATTCCCTATGACCTCGCGTACCTTCGGGCGCTCGGCGTCGAGACGATGACCGCCGTGGGCGCGCCCGCCTGGCCGGGCGTCTACGCGGTCGACGTCATCGGGAAGCCTCACTACTACGACGATTCGCACTCCCGCCGAGAGCTCACCTGGTCGCCGTCGGTCGGCAGCTTCGAGCAGGAGATGCCGTCGATGACGCGGTGGCTCACCGGGCTGCCCGAAGTCTCGGAAGCGCTGGCGGCGGAGTCATCGGGGGTGGCTACTCCACCGCCAACTTGAGGGTTTGCCGGTAGGCCGGATTCATTCCGGCCGTCCCGTGCGCGCACCTTCCAGACGCCGCCGGGCGTGGCTGTGGAGAGGAGGGGGTTCCGCGGGGGAGCAATCAGTAAGGCCCATCCTTAACGCGCTTGCGCGCGACATCTGTCCTTCCCCGCGCTATTTCACCGCCAGGCAGGTGATCGTCTTGAAGACTCCGTCCACCTTCTGAATCTTGTCGACGATGAGCGAGCCGATCGAGTTGACATCAGGCGCCTCGCAGACGGCGATGACGTCGTACTCGCCCGTGATCGCGTCGGCCGCCGAGATGCCATGGACGCCTTCCATCTTCTTGGCGACTTCCAGCGCCCGTCCCGGTGACGCGTTGATGAGGACATAAGCCTTCATCTCATTACCCCCAATCCTTCGTGAACGGAATCGCTCCAGCGTACTCCGAGACTGAAGAAGCGTCAGCGAGCTTTCAGGGCGCGCAGAAACACCTCGTCCGTGACGTTGGCGCCGGAGAGGATGACGACGACCTTCTCGTTGGGCGCCGGGCGGTGGTGATAGAGAAGCGCCGCCAGCGCAGCGGCTCCGGCCGGCTCCGCCAGCAGGTGCTCCCATTCGAACAGGAGCCGGATGGCGCGCAGCATCTCCTCTTCCTGAACCAGCACGACTTCATCGACGCAGCGCCGGGCGATGTCGAAAGTCAGCTCGCCGGGGGCAGAGGCCGCGAGCCCGTCGGCGATGGTCTCGACCCGGTCCAGCGTGACGATGCTTCCCGCCTCGAGCGAGCGGCGCATGGCATCGGCCCCGGCCGGCTCGACGCCGATGACGCGGATGCCGGGCCGCTTCGCTTTGAGGTAGAGGGCGATGCCGCCGATCAGGCCGCCGCCGCCGACCGGCACCAGCACCGTGTCGAAATGCTCGAGGTCCTGGACGAGCTCGACCGCGATCGTTCCCTGGCCGGCGATCACGCGCGGGTCGTCGTACGCGTGGACGAACGTCGCGCCGGTCTCCCTCTGCGCGCTGGTGGCTTCGAGGAAAGCGCCGTAGTAGTTGCGTCCGGCCGGCACGACCTTCGCGCCGAGCCGCCTGATGGCCTCGACCTTGAACTGGTTCGCAGTCTCAGGCACGTAGACGGTGGCGGGAGTGTCGAAGGTCGCTGCGGCGTACGCGACTCCCATTCCGTGGTTGCCCGCCGACGCGGTGATCACGCCGGCCGCCCGCTGCTCCGGGGTCATGTGAGCGAGCTTGTTGAGCGCGCCGCGGACTTTGAAAGCGCGGATCGGCTGAATCGACTCGACCTTGAGGTAGACGTGGCAGCGCGCCTTGTCGGTGAAGGCGCGCGAAGCCTGCAGCGGCGTGGGACGCAGGAATGCCCGCAGGTCCACTGCGGCCTGCTCGATGTCTTCAGGCGTGACCGTGTCGGCCGACTGCTGAGTTTGCTTCACGCGGGCCAAACTACCATCAGGGAATGGGCGACGACCTCGATCGAGTTTCGCCGCGCGACGGCGCGCACGCGCGGGCCCGGGACAAGAAGGTCCGTGGGCCGAAGGTCGTGTCGGTCAACCCGGGACTGAAGAAGCTCGCCCAGCACCTCGCGGAGAAGCGAAAGAGGAAGGCTTGACCTATCGACCGGGCCGGCCCGTCAGGTCGAGCGCCAGGATGGCGAAGATCACGGCGAGGCCGATCCCCACCACGATGGCGGTCGCAGGTCCTGCCACGCGAAGTGGCTCAATGAACGGCGCCTGCCCTCGCCTGGGCTAGAAGTTTGCCGGGACGATCGCGCGCTTGTGGGTGCCCGAGCCGAGCAGCCTTTCGCCTTCGCGGCACTCGACCTCGAAATAGAGCTTGTTGCCCTTGACCTCGGTGACCCGCGTGATGACGGTGACGGTGCTGCCCGGTGCCGTCGGGGCCAGGTGTCTCACGTGGATCTCATAGCCGACGCTCGTCTGGCCTTCAGGCAGGAAGCGTTCGATCGACCGGTGGCTGGTCACCTCCATCAGACCGACCATCGCGGGCGTGGAGAAAGTGCCTTTGCCCCCCACATGATGGGTGAGCAGGTCACCCTCGACGACGCGCTCGAGCCGCCCTTCGAGCCCCGGCCGAATACTTTCGAGGGTAGCCAACCTATAGATTGTGGTCGATGACGTCACCCAGGGTTCGCAAGGCGATCTTTCCAGCAGCGGGCCTGGGGACGCGGTTCCTGCCCGTCACCAAAGCGCAGCCGAAAGAGATGCTGCCACTGGTCGACAAGCCGACCATCCAGTACGGCGTGGAGGAGGCGATCGCCAGCGGGATCGAGCAGGTGATCATGGTCACCGGCGGCGGCAAGCGCGCCATCGTCGACCACTTCGACCGTTCCCTGGAGCTCGAGCATTATCTCCGGGAGCGCGGCAAGGACGACCTGCTCGAGATCCTGGCCGAGGTCGACAGGCTGAGCGAGCGGGTGGACATCACATACATCCAGCAGAAGGAGCCGCTGGGGCTCGGTCACGCGGTGTGGACGGCTCGGCGGCTCGTGGAGGCCGAGGCATGCGCCGTGCTGCTCGCAGACGACGTCATCCTGGGCGCCGCGGAACCATGTCTCAAGCAGCTCATAGACGCCCACCGCAAGACTGGAGCGACGGTGATCGCTGTGCGCCGCTTCCCGCGCAGCGTGGTCGGTCGGTATGGCGTCGTCGCCATCAAGAGCAGCGAGGGTCGGATGCACGAGGTTACCGACATGGTCGAGAAGCCGGAGCCCGGCACCGAGCCGTCAGACCTCGCGATCATCGGCCGCTACGTGCTTACGCCCGCTGTGTTCGCCGAGCTGGAAGCCGGAGAGCCTGGAGCTGGGAAGGAAATCCAGCTGACGGACGCCATCAAACGCACGCTGGGCTCCCACCCGGTGGTCGCCTACGAGTTCGAAGGCGACTACTACGACACCGGCACGGTGCCGGGCTACCTGAGGGCCAACCTCATGCTCGCGATGCGCCGCGAGGGCCTTCGAGACGAGCTCGCCCCGATCCTCCGCGAGCTCCTCGAAGGACCTGGTCAGGGTGGGCACGACACGGGTCTATAATCGGTAGACGCTCAATGAGCCGATTCCCCGCCCGAGTGATTTACCTATGGCTGTTTCAGGACGAAAGAGATTCGACGACGACAAAGTTGTCCGGTATGAGACCGCGGAGAAGGACTTCGAGGTCGAGGTTTCGCGCACCCTCAACAAATGGTGCGTCACCGTCTATCAGCTGCCGGGCAGGCAGATCCTGGTCCAGGACTTCTTTCCGGAGCGCTGGAAGGCGCTCGCGCGCGCACAGGACTTCATCCGCCTCCTGAACCAGCGCAAGAAGAAGGAAGAGGAAGGAGCGGCCTCGAGCGAAGACGATTTCTGATCGCCGGTCTGGCCTGATCGCGGCTCCCGCATCTCGGTAGAATTCAGCGCTCGTGAACTGGTCAGTGCTGCGGCGCGAATGGGGGGCGGCGACTTTTGTGTTGACCGTCCTGGTCGGCATGATCATCGTGCCGGTCGCCCTTTACTTCAACAATTCTGGCCCGGCGCCGATCAGCACGCCGACCATCTCGACGGTGAGCAGCGCCCGCGCGAGCGGCGTCGAGACCGCCAGCCCGGCACGGGTCTCGCCGACCCCCTAGCCCTTCACGCGGAGAGACCCCAGAGCAGCCGCTGGCCGTTCCGCTGCACGATGTCCTGCAGCGGCAAGGTGAACTCGGCGACCGGCTTGCGCTCGGCGCTGACGCGCATCTCGATGACGTCCGACAGGCGGAGCTGGGCGACCAGCGCGCAGTCGCGCAGGAACGTGAAGGCCACCGGCCGGACCAGGTTCAGGACGTAATCGGCGATGCGCGCGCCGTCGGCGATCGTCTCACCGTTCACGCTACGGTCGCGAAACGCCAGCACGACGACCTCGTCGCTCAGCATCACGGGCTGGCTCCATGCATAGGCGCTGTCGCCGGCGCCGCTCAAGAGCTGCAGCACCTCGGCCAGCCGCCGCATGGGCGATTGAGGACCTTCGATCAAAAGAGGGATGTCGCGCAGGGGCTCGTTGAAGTGCTGCGCGCGGTACTGCGCGGTGAATCCGAGATCCGAGATCCCCGCGAACGGCGCGGGCACCTTGATCGACATCTCGCCGAGTTGAGGGCTTTTGGGATGCATGCTGGAACCCGCCTCTTTCATGCCGTATTAACGCATGGGGGGCGACAAATGTGTCCCGCACATCGGCGTTCCCAGCAGAATTGATCTCGATGCCCCTGACCGGAACCCGTGTGCTCGACCTGACGCGGCTGCTCCCAGGCGCCTTCTGCACCATGCTCCTGGCCGACATGGGGGCCGACGTGATCAAGATCGAGGAGCCCCGCGAGGGCGACTACATGCGCTGGACGCCCCCGCTCGTCAACGGGCAGAGCGCGCTGTTCAGCGCCATCAATCGCAACAAGCGAAGCGTGACGCTGAACCTCAAGTCCGAGGTCGGGCGTGACCTGCTGCTGCGCCTGGTCGAAGGCGCTCACGTGCTGGTGGAAGGCAACCGGCCCGGCGTCATGCAGCGGCTGGGTCTAGGGTGGGAGGTCCTCCGCGAGCGCAACCCCAGGCTCGTCATGTGCTCGATCACCGGGTACGGCCAGGACGGGCCGTTCGCGGCTCGCGCGGGACACGACCTCAACTACATGGCGACCGCCGGCGCCCTGGGGCTCAATGCGGAGCGAGGGGGACCGCCAGTCCCGTTGTCGGTCCAGGTGGCCGACATCGGGGGCGGCGGCCTGCAGCCGGCGGTCGCCATCCTGGGGGCACTCGTCGGCGTTCTGAGGGGCGGCGGCGGGCGCTGGATCGATGCATCGATGACGGACGGGGCCGTGAGCTGGCTCGCGCTTGCGCTGGCGGCGCGGGGCGGCGGGGAGGTGGTCGGCAGGGGAGACCAGCGTCTCGCAGGACGCTACGCGTGCTATCGCGTTTACCGGTGCAAAGATGGCCGGTTCTTCAGCGTCGCTGCGCTCGAGCCGAAATTCTGGGTCGCGCTGTGCGGGGCGCTGGGCGCGCCCGAGCTCCTCGACCAGCAGTTCGGGGAAGGCGTGGAAGGTGAGCACGTCCACGAGGTCATGGAG
>JBAUTF010000193.1:0-3792 GCA_049582065.1 Candidatus Dormiibacterota bacterium
CTGCCGGTCTGACAGGCGTGATCGTGCACTGGGATAGACGCTTGGTCGACCTGCTTCGCAATACCGAGCCCGATGATCGGTCCGACCTATTGATGTCGACGGGGTGAAGCTTGACAGCGGGTACCGCCTGAGATAGGTTCAACCTGCTCCACCGTCTCACCACAGGAGTTCAGGCTGCCTTGTCACCAGTCACACGACGGGAGTTCCTAAAAGTCGGTGCGGCCGGCGCCGGGGCGCTGGCGGTCTCCGGGCTCGGCTTCGAGGTCGCCCTCGCGGACTCGACGACGGTCAAGCAGAACCTGCGCATCGCCGGCGCCAAAGAGTCCCATTCGCTGTGCCCCTACTGCGCAGTCGGCTGCTCGCTGGTCGCGTACACGCGACAGAACAGCGACGGGACGACTCAGCTGCTGCAGATCGAAGGCGACCCGGACAGCCCGGTCAACGAGGGCCGGCTGTGTCCCAAGGGCGCGACCGCGATGCAGCTCGCGATATCGCCTCGCCGCGTCACATCGCCGCAATATCGCGCCCCCGGCGCGACGGGATGGAAGAGCGTCACGTGGGACTTCGTGCTCGACAAGATCGCGCAGAACATCAAAGCCTCGCGCGATGCCACGTTCGTGACGGCGGACGGCAACGGCAACACGGTCAATCGCACCGAGGGCATCGCCTTCGCCGGAGGAGCCGCGTTCAGCTCGGAGGAGGGCTACTTCGCCACCAAGCTGATGCGCGGCCTGGGACTGGTACATCTAGAGCAACAGGCCAGGGTTTGACACGGCCCCACGGTGGTCAGTTTGGCCGCCACATTCGGGAGGGGAGCGATGACGAACCACTGGCGCGACATCAAGAACGCTGACCTCATCCTGATCAACGGCGCCAACCCCGCCGAAGCGCACCCAGTCGGCTTCCAGTGGTTCATGCGGGCCAAGCTCGACCGCGGCGCCAAGATCATCCACACCGACCCGCGCTTCACCCGCACGTCCGCCGTCGCCGACATGTACCTGCGCATCCGCACGGGCACCGACGTCGCCTACTTCGGCGGCCTCATCAACCACGTCCTGCAGAACGACCTTTTCCACGACGAATACGTTCGCAACTACACAAACGCGTCTTTCATCGTCAAGGAGGGATACGCGTTCAACGAGGGCCTCTTCTCCGGGTACGACCCCACCAAGCGCGCGTACAACATCGCGACGTGGAGCTATGAGACGGACGCAGCGACGGGGTACGCGCACCGCGACATGACCCTGCAGCACCCTCGCTCGGTGTTTCAGCTCATGAAGGCGCATTACTCGCGCTACACGCCAGACGTCGTGTCGAGCATCACCGGCATCCCGACCGCCGACTTCGGCAAAGTCGCTGATCTGGTCGGTCAGATGGGCGCGCCGGACAAGGTGATGACGATCGTCTACGCCGTCGGCCTGACGCACCACACCACCGGCGGCCAGCTCATCCGCTCCGGCTCCCTGCTGCAGCTGTTGCTCGGCAACATCGGGCGCCCCGGCGGCGGCATGAATGCCGAGCGCGGCCACGCCAACATCCAGGGCAACACGGACCATGCCATCTCGTGGGACATCCTGCCGGGCTACCTGAAGATCCCCGCGCCAGGGCAGAAGAACCGCGACGACTACGTCGCCCAGAGCGCGGCCAAGAAGCAGGATCCCAACTCATGGAACTTCTTCGGCCTCAACTACAAGAAGTTTCTGACCAGCACGCTCAAGGCGTGGTACGGCGACGCCGCGACCAAGGACAACGAGTTTGCGTTCGATTTCGTGCCCAAACCGGCCTCCAACGCGTCGTGGATGACCATCTTCGACCAGGCCCTCAAGGGCAAGATGCAGGGCGTGATCCTGTCGGGGATGACGGCGGCGAGCATCGGCCCCGACACCAACCAGGTGCGGCAGGCCCTCGCCAACCTGAAATGGCTGGTCGTCATGGACGCGCTGCCCACCACCAGCTCGGAGTTCTGGCGGGCGCCCGGAGTCGACGCCAGCAAGGTCCAGACCGAGGTGTTCATGCTCCCGACCACGCACTGGATCGAGAAGGACGGGTCCTTTGTGAACAGTGGCCGCTGGTCGCAGTGGAAAGACCAGGTGATGCCACCGGACGGCCAGTCGCGCCACGACCACTGGATCCTGAGCGACGTCTTCCACCGCGTCAAAGCGCTGTACCAGTCTCAGGGCGGTAAGTTCCCCGACCCGATCATGAGCTTGACCTTCGACTATGCCGACCCCTTGATGCCAACGCTGGACGAGCTGGCCAAGGAGATCAACGGCAAGGACCTTGCCACCGGAAAGCAAATGACGAGCTTTGCCCTCCTGAAGGATGACGGCACCACCACCACGGGCGACTGGATCTACGTCGGCAGCTACCTGGACTCGGGCAACCTGATGAAGCGCCGCAGCGGCGTCCAGGACCCGGCGACCAACGACCCGACCGGGATGGGGTTCTATGCCAACTGGGCATGGAGCTGGCCGCTCAACCGCCGCGTCCTCTACAACCGCGCCTCGGCGGACCTCACCGGAAAACCGTGGGATCCGGCGCGCCCCGGGATCAGCTGGAACGGCGCCAAGTGGGTGGGCGACGTGCCGGACTACCCGCCGACGATGAACCCGGCCGATCCCAACGCCTATCTGCCTTTCATCATGAACGGCGAGGGCGTAGGCCGCCTGTTCAGCAACGGCATGGCCGATGGCCCCCTCCCCGAGCATTACGAGCCGGTCGAGTCGCCAGTCCAGAACCCGCTGCATGCGAACAACTCCGCGTCGCCCGTGGCCTTCTACTACGACCAGGCCGCCGGACGGCCCAATCGCTTCGGCACGCCGCAAGAGTTTCCATACATCGCGACGAGCTACCGCCTGACCGAGCACGAGCACTACGTCACGCAGCACGTCCCCCACCTCGTGCAGCTGCAGCCCAAGCCCTTCGTCGAGATCCCCGAAGAGCTTGCGTCGTCGAAGGGAATCAAGAGTGGGGACCAGGTGCGCGTCTCCTCGAAGCGGGGCAAGGTCGAAGTGGCCGCGATCGTCACCAAACGGCTTGGTCCGCTCACCGTCGCCGGGCAGAAGGTCTACCAGATCGGGATCCCGATCCACTGGGGTGACGTCGGGATCTCCGCCGACGCCGATCCCACCCACGGACGGTACTGGCTCGCGAACGCGCTCACCCCGTTCGTCGGCGACGCCAATGCGCGCACGCCCGAGTTCAAGGCTTTCCTCGTCAACCTGGAGAAGCTCTGATGAGCGCCATCGCGACCGCGGCCGATCCCTGGACCGAACGGCAGCGGCGCGTAGCCGAGCTGCGGGCCCGCCGGCCGTTCGCGCGCGAGGTGCTCGACTTTTACGGCGCCCTGCTGCCCGTGCAGCAGAAGGCGTTCTCGGACGCGTTGTCGGATTCGCCCCCGGTGGACCGGCTCGCCGCCTACGCTGCTGAGGTCGTCGTGCCCGGCGTGCTGGACGTCAGCATGGCCGCCGGGCCCGAGCGGCTGCGCGGGGCAGTGATCGAGCGTCTCGAGAGCGAGCCGCCGCACTCGATCGTCGAGCGGTGGATGCGCGGCGAGGAACAACCGGCGGTCGATCGGTTCCTCGCCAGGGCCTCGTTGGGCCCGGTCCTGGAAGCGCTCGGACCGGAATCCAAAACCGCCTGCGCCGGGCCGCGGGACCCGCGGCACTGCCCGCAGTGCGGCGGGGTCCCGCAGCTCAGCTACTCCGAGCCGGCCGGCGAAGACCTGGCCACCGGGCCGCGATACCTGTTGTGCGCGCGCTGCGGTGTGAGGTGGGGCTACGCGCGCATGAC
>JBAUTF010000194.1:0-2333 GCA_049582065.1 Candidatus Dormiibacterota bacterium
GGATTCACGTTGGGAAAAAGTTTCGTGACCACGTCCATCCCCAGCACGCAGATGGGCGAGCGATGCTCGTCATCGGCATCATTGATCTGGCGCCCGCGGTCCAACCCAATCACGCGTACATCGGTGTAGTTGGGCGAAACGCCGAAAATATTTACGTCCTCATCAAGCTGGCCGCCGCCGCGAACATCGAGCGATGTCCCTTCCACCACCGCCACCGCATTCGCCAGTTGCATCCTGTCCACCAGCGCCTGGTAATCGTCGTAGGTAACCAGGGGCCGCCGCTGCGCTTTCAAAAACTGATCCTGATTTGTGATGATGCCGAACCGGTTCACCACGAATGCATTCGCTCCCAGGTTCGCCACCTTGTCGGAGATGTAGAGGTTCAGCCCGGAAACAACGGACATCACTCCGACCAATGTCGCCACCGCCAAAATAATCCCCAGCAGCGTCAGAAAACTTCGCAGTTTGTGCGCGCGCAACGCGTCCAGTGCCAGGCGGAACGTCTCCACAAGCGCAACCTTGGATGTCGGCTTGCGCACGACCCCGCTCGAAACCTGTAAGTTGGCTGGAAGTGCCATTTGGCCCGTTTTACCCATTCTGATCAGTCCCCGTGGTTCCCCACCTTATAAAACGTATAGATGCCCCGGATTGTTTCCGGAAAGCTGGAATAGTGTAAATAGTTGGAATTTCCACGACTTGCCAGGGGGGAAAACGCCTGTCACGCGAGGTAACTCCAGACCTTCTATTAGGATACCATGTAGGCCAGCCGGAACGGTTTCACCAGCGAGCCTGTTCCGAATACAATAACGATAGGCCCTCCAGTGGGACGAGCCTAGTGGGAAGAGCCCACTGGGACGAGCATTGTTGGATGGCGGCTGTCTTGGTGAAACCCCGAGAGCAACCTCCCGCCCAGCCTCGGAATCCCTATTGGGGGGAAGTTTTTCAGCCCTAACGAACCACCCAAATGCGCCTGCGGATCACAGCTCTCGCTATCATTTGCACTGCCCTCGGTTCGCTACCCGTGTTGGCTCAGCAACCGCGTTCGGTCCCGAGGCGGAGTGATCCTCCCTTGGCGGTCTCCTCGACTCCCACCGACGCCGAAACACGCGCGCTGATTGACCGCGTGATCGCCAATCAACACGCCGACGATTTGGCGCTCCCGCTCTTTCAGCGCATTGAGCATCGGCAGGTCCGTGGCCGAGATGGAGATTCCGCCGCCGTGGAAGACAGGACCATGCGCGTCGTCCCCACCGGCGTCAATTCGGGGCGAATCATTCTCGCGGAACACGGAAAGACATCCGACCCCGCCACGATTCACGAGCAAATGACCATTGTTGCGCATGAGTTGGAAACCGCCCAGGACCCCGGGAATGAGCAGGCCAGGCGCGACCGCGAAAAAACGGAAAAGCACATGCACGACCGCGCCGAATTCGTGGACATAATCCGCAAAGCGTACACAATGACCTGGATGGGACGCGAAGTGCGCGACGGGCGCACGCTGGCGAAATTCAAGCTGGACCCCAATCCTTCCTTCGTACCGAAAACGCGCGAGGAAGATTTGCTGCGTCACGCCACTGCCGTCGCCTGGGTGGACGAAAAGTCCGCGCAACTTGTGCGCGTGGAAGCCACGCTCAATAGCGAAATTTCATTCGCCTGGGGAATTGCCGGGAAGGTGAATCGCGGCGCGCGTCTGGTGTACGAACAAACGGAAGTGGAGCCGGGAATTTGGTTCCCCACTCTCTACCAATACGATCTCACGGGCCGTAAATTCGTTTTCTATTTTGAGTTGCACCAGCACACCGAAACCACGCATTACGTCCGCGCCGGCACGCCCAGCCAGGCCCTTGCCTCGCTCCGTGCCGAGCTTTCCGGCGGCGCATCTGCACGCCCCATTCAATAAATAGCGGGCGCTTACAGTTTTCCCCAAAACGCAAACGCCACGGCGCCCACCAGGCACAGGAATGATACCGCGTGATTCCATCGCGGGCTTTCGCCAAGATAGGTCCACGCAAACACCACGAACACGCAGAGCGTGATCACTTCCTGAATGGTTTTCAACTGGAACGCCGTGAATTGTCCGTAGCCGATACGATTGGCCGGCACCTGGAAGCAATACTCGGCGAATGCAATCAGCCAGCTCACCACAATCGCGGCCACCAGCGGTGTTTTCCGGTATTTCAAATGCCCGTACCACGCGATGGTCATGAATATATTGGAGCAAATCAAAAGCAGCACGGTTTTCATAGGGCGAAATAATATCACGCCCCTCCGCGGGCCCTTCGCTTGACCCGCGCCCACACCCTTGTTAGCGTTAATGTTTCTCCGGACACTGG
>JBAUTF010000195.1:0-8623 GCA_049582065.1 Candidatus Dormiibacterota bacterium
AGCAGGTCCTCCGTCATCCGGACCTCGCTTTCGAGCTTCTCAAAGCGGGCCAGCCCGCGGATGAGCTCTGCGATCACCGGCACGTCGTCGGCGCTGGCGAACCGCAGCTGGACGCTCACTGCGGGCGGTCGCGCAACCGGAACACGAGGCGCATCGCGCCATGCGTGTCCGAAAAGCTCGCGATCTTGTTGTCGACCAAACCCGCCGCCAGGCCGGCGGCGATGACATCCGTGTCGGAGATTGGCGCGCGGCCGCCCTTTGGCCTCACGACCCAGATCGCCCCGTTAGGCTCGATCCACGCCTTCATGTCGCCGAGGCGAACGAGGTCCTTCGTGCTGGTCGCGCCCATGAAGACCAGGTCGCACGGGGTGCGTGGCTTGCCGCGCACTATGTCCGAGGTGCGGTCGCGCAGCTGACTCAAGAAAGAGGCGTCGTCGAGATCGACGATCGCGATCCTGGCACCCGGCTTGACGCCAAGTTTGTCCAGAAGAGGTCGCGTGGAGGGCGTGTCCGCTGTCAAGTTTGCTGCTCGGCGTCCCCGGCGGCGCGCACCGCACCGAACACGACCACGCCCAGCAGCCAGCCTGCATATGCGCCGGCGATCGCCAGCACTATGACGGGGACGGGACTGGACACGCGGCTCATCAAAAGAAAGCCGAGCCCGATGAAAAGGCACAGCACCGCCGCTCCCGCCACGCCGCCGGCCACGGCGCCAACCACGACGGGGACGCGGCTGGCGGTTTTCAGACTTCGATCACCTGCAGGTCTTTGACCGCTCCGGGGACCGTGCCCGAGTACACGTGGTTGAAGAGGAAACGGGTCTTCGGGTGCCGCTTCTTCAAGCTGGCGGCCGCCTCCCAGCTCATATGGCTGAACACGTCGCCCGGGCCGGTCGCCTCGACGATGGCGATGTCAGCGCCGTCGACCAGCTTGTCCAGGGGTGCCGTCGGCTCGGTATCGCCTGAATAGGCGATGACCTTGCCGTTGAGGTGTAGGCGGTAACCATGACTGCCCATGGTGCCGTGATCCAGCTTGACCGTCTCGTACTTGACGCCGGCGACGGTCCCAGACGGCCGCGCCGTCCAGTATTTCACCTTGAACTGCGGCCGCATGACACGCTTCCAGTCCGGCCCCCAACTGACCTCCCAGAGCTTTTCGAGGTATGCCGCGATGCCCGGAGGGCCGACGAAGGCTAGCGGTCGGCGGTCGACGAACACACGGTGCAGCACGAACGGCGGCAAGCCCAGCGTGTGGTCACCGTGGAAATGGGTCAGAAAGACGACGTCGATGTCGCCTGCGTCGACGCCGACGCGGTGCAGGTGCGGTAGCAGCGGCGCGCCGCCATCGAGGAGCAGGCGACCATCGACCACGACAGCTCCGTTGTAGCGGTCAGGCGAAAACGCCGCGCCGCTCCCGAGGAACGCGAGCTTTACGCGACTGTTACCGCCTGGTTCAGATACACGTCCTGAATTGCGTTTAGTAACTCGATGCCCTCCTTCATCGGACGCTGGAATGATTTCCGACCGCTGATGAGGCCCATTCCGCCTGCGCGTTTGTTGATGACCGCGGTACGCACGGCGTCCCTGAGGTCGGTCGCGCCTTTGGACTCGCCGCCTGAGTTGATGAGACCGGCCCGGCCCATGTAGTTGTTGATCACCTGGTAGCGGCAGAGGTCGATGGGGTGATCCGTCGACAGCCTGTCGTACACAGCCGGAACAGTCTTGGCGAACCCGATGACCTCGAACCCACGGTTGGTGTCAGGCAGCTTCTGCTTGATGATGTCGGCCTGGATGGTCACACCCAGGTGGTTCGCTTGGCCGGTGAGGTCGGCAGCCGACTCGTAGTTCACGCCGTCCTTCTTGAAGGCGTTGTTTCGCACGTAACACCAGAGCACCGTAGCCATCCCGAGCTGGTGGGCCTCGTGAAAGGCGACGGCGATCTCGCGGAGCTGGCGATCGGACTCTGCCGAGCCGAAGTAGATCGTCGCGCCGACGGCCACCGCCCCCATCTCCCAGGCTTCCTTGACCGTTCCGAAAAGGATCTGGTCATAGTGGTTGGGGTAGGTCAGGAGCTCGTTGTGGTTGATCTTGCAGATGAAAGGGATCCGGTGGGCGAAGCGCCGCGCCACCGAGCCGAGCACCCCGAACGTGGAGGCCACGGCGTTGCAGCCTCCTTCAATCGCGAGCTCGACGATCTTGGCCCCGTCGAAGTAGATCGGGTTGGGCGCGAACGACGCTCCAGCCGTGTGCTCGATGCCCTGGTCGACGGGCAGGATCGAGAGGTAGCCAGTCCGCGCCAGCCGGCCGTGGTCGATCAGCGATTGCAGGCTTCGCAGGACTCGGGTCGGGCGGTCGCTGTCCTTCCAGACCCGGTCGATGAAGTCGGGGCCGGGCAGGTGAAGCTGCTCCTTCGGCACCGTCTGACACTTGTGGTCGAGCAGCCCCTGGGCGTCTTCCCCGAGCAGCTCTTCGATCTTTCCCAGCGATCCACGGGTGACTGTAGCCATCATTGCCTCTTACACATTTGATTAGCGTGACGCACAGGTTCGCGCCCGCGCATCCGTCACTCTATAGTGCGCCGATATGACCGAGCGGGCCACTGACCTCCTGGGAGATCTAGCCGACAGGCTGTCCGACCACGCTGCCGAGAGCGGGATCGTGGCCGCCGAAGCGGTCAGGGCGATCGAGCCGGAGCTCCTGAAGGGCCACAAGGACGGCTCCGTCGACGAGCTGATCAAGACCTCGGTCATGTTCCTGGAGATCCTTTTCCGCTCCCTGCGGACGGACTCCAAAGTGCCCTGGAACGAGTACTACACGGTGGCCCGCGAGGCGTCCCGGCGATACGCCGAGAAGGGGGTCCCGCTCGAGTCCCTGATGGAGGGCCTCTCGGTGTTCCGGCGCTCGGTCCTGGCCCGGGTCACGGAGGAGGTCGGCGCCAGCCCGTACGCGGACGAGGTCCTCCTGCTCGCCCAGAGCCGGGTCGGCGACGTCATCGAGCACCTCAACTCGAACTTCATCCGCGGCTATCTCGACTTCACGGAGAACCGCCACCAGGCTCGCCAGAGCGAGCTGCACGGGCTGTACCACATCGCCTCGGCCCTCGGCCGCTCTCTCGACGTGACCGAGATCGCGGAGGTCGGCCTGCGCGAGACGCTGAAGGTGCTCGCGCTGCAGGCGGGCGCGGTCTGGGTGCGGGAAGGCGCGCGCCTCAAGCTCGCCAAGACGATTGGCATGCAGCCGGGCGAGGAGGAGGAGTTCTCGGAGTCCGGTCGTTCCGGCCTCGTCAAGGTGGTCGAGGTGTCGTCGGGGCCTGCGGAGTCGCGCGTAGACCGGATCACCGGCGAGTGGAGCGCCATCCGAGCCGAGCTTCGCACCAAGGGCGTGCTGCTGGGCGCGATGACCGTGGCGACGCGCCTGCCCCGCACCTTCGAGTCCAGCGACCTCGAGTTCGTTGCCGCCGTGGCCGACCAGATCGCCGTGGCGCTGGACCGGGCGCGCCAGCACACCAAGGAGGCGCGGACCGACTACCTGACAGGTCTCGCCAACCGCCCCGAGTTCGAGCGCGCCATCGACCGCGCCGTTGCCGCGGCGGACAGGCACCGGCGCCGCCTGACGCTGATGATGATCGACCTCGACGGCTTGAAGTACATCAACGACTCGTACGGCCACCACGTGGGCGATGAGGCGATTCGCATGCTCGCCCAAGAGCTGCAGCGAGCCGTCCGGGCCAGCGACACGTGCGGCCGGCTCGGGGGCGACGAGTTCGGCGTCGCAATGCCCGAGGCCGACGAGCGCGACGCCCGCGACGTCAGCGCTCGTGTCCGCCACTCCCTCGAGCACCTGAACCGCACGGCCAAGATCCCGGTCGCGGTGGAGTTCAGCGTCGGCATCGCCGCCTGGCGGTCCGGGATGGACTGGCAGGCCATGTACCAGACCGCCGACAAGGCCCTGTACGTGGACAAGCGCCGCCGGCAGGCGGGCCGGAAGAAGGTTGGCGAAGCCACGGTCTGAAGCCGGAGCGCCGCCGTCTGGTGTGGTCCTCGATCACGAGTTCTTCGATCGAGACACCGTCGCCGTGGCGGGCGACCTTCTCGGCAAGGTCCTGGTCCGCGAGCTGGATGGAAGGCGGCTTTGGGGGCGGATGGTCGAGGTCGAGGCGTACCTCGGGCCGGAGGACCTCGCCGCGCACTCCTCCGGCGGCAGGCGCAGCCCGCGCAACGAGGTCATGTACGGCCTGCCGGGCCACGCCTATGTCTACTTCACATACGGCATGCACTTCTGCCTGAACTTCGTGACCAGGGAGGCAGGCGTGCCCCAGGCCGTCCTCGTGCGGGCCCTAGACCCCGGTCCGGGCGTCGACCGGTGCAGCGGGCCGGGACTCGTGTGCCGGGCCCTGAAGATCGACCGCTCGGTCAATGGCCTGCCCCTGCGGCCGCCGGACATCTATGTCGTCGACGACCACGCGGCGCGGTGCCGGATCTTCGCCACGCCGAGGGTGGGCATCGCCGGCTCAGGGCCTCGGTGGGAGCGTCGGCTGCTGCGTTTCTGCCTCGAGTCGCCAGCCCTCTCCCGACCGCTATCAAAGAATCGCAGGCGCCGCGGCTAGGCCGGATTTACTCCGGCCGCCAACCCGGGTACAGCTCATGCCCCCCAGCGTGATCATGAGAGGGGGGTTCCGCGGGGGATCCTGATCCACCCGCGCCTCGTCTAGGGCCAGCTCGGCTTGGACGGCTCGCCCCGCTCCAGCTTCTCCCAGTCCGCGCGCACCGGCGCGAACACGTCGGCGACGGTACACCCGTCAGGGCCCGCGACCGCATCGTGCGGCACGTCGCTCCGGATCGAGTATGTGTCGCCCGCGTGCAGCTCGCGCCTGTCGCTTCCGATGCGCATCGTGATCACGCCGGAGATGACAAATCCAAGCTGCTCGTTCTCGTGATGGTGCTCGGGCAGCTGCGCGCCGGGCTCCAGGTCGACGACCGCCATCGTGATCCGCTCGCCGTTTACCGCTCTCGCGGCGATGCCTTCACGGATCAGATGAGGCCGGATGTCCTTGACCGAGTTGAAAGTGCTCATTCGACCACGCGGTCGATGATGGTCGCCGTGCCGATGCCGCCGCCGCAGCACATCGTCTCGAGGCCGTATCGAAGGTCGCGTCGCTCGAGCTCGTAGAGCAGGCGGTTCATCAAAAGCGCGCCTGATGCGCCTAGAGGATGTCCGACCGCGATCGCGCCGCCGTTGACGTTGGTCTTGTCCATGTCTGCGCCGGTCTCCTTCTGCCAGGCGAGCACAACCGATGCGAATGCCTCGTTGACCTCGAACAGGTCGATGCTCTTCAGGTCGAGCCCAGCCCGCTTCAGCACGGCAGCGGTGCCCGGGATGGGCCCTTCGAGCATGAGGACCGGGTCGGTGCCGACCACCGCCTGCGCGCGGATGCGCGCGCGCGGCCTGAGGCCGAGCTGCTTGGCCTTCTCGAGCGACATGAGCAGCACCGCCGCCGCGCCATCCGAGATCTGACTCGAGTTGCCCGCCGTGATCGAGTGGTCGGGGTTGAACGCGGGCTGCAGCGCGGCTGTTGCCTCGTAGCTGGCGCCGGGGCGAATCCCCTCGTCCCGGGTGAACATTTCGTGATGCCCATTGCCGTTGACGGAAATCTCGACAGGCATCACCTGTGATTTGAAATAGCCTTGCTCCGTCGCCTCGTGGGCACGGTGATGGCTGCGCACACCGAATTCATCCATCTCACGTCGCGAGACGTGGTACTTGCGCGCCATCAGCTCGGCGGAGATTCCCTGCGGAACGAGGTCGTGGAGCTCCATGAGCTCGGGCGGGAACGGGGTTCCAGGCGACATCGCGTTCGATCCCATCGGTACGCGGCTCATCGACTCCACTCCACCGGCGATGGTGATGTCGCAGACGCCGGACTGTATGAGGTTGGCCGCGAAGTGGATCGCCTGCTGGCTCGAGCCGCACTGCCTGTCCACCGTCGTCGCGGGCGTGGTGACGGGAAAGCCCGCGGTGAGCCATGCGCTGCGAGCGATGTTGAGGCTTTGCTCGCCGGCCTGGCTTACGCACCCGAACACAACGTCTTCGACCTGCTCGGGCTCGATGCCCGCGCGCTTCACGATCTCCTTGAGGACCAGTGAGCCGAGGACGACCGGATGGACGTCCTTGAGCTTTCCGTTCCGGCGGCCGATGGGGGTCCGGACCGCTTCTACGATGACGACTTCGCGCATGTCAGCACTCCTTCGCGACTCATTCTAGGAGCGGCCTGATAACCGCTCCGTGGATGCGGTGTCAAGCCACAAACCTTTGCCTGGCATTCCCATTTTTTTTGCCGTTGACGCCGCTCATAACCGCCTGTTAACTTTCGCGTCGCCCCAAGCGGCTTAGTACGGTAAACCTGAGGATACCGAACGTCGAGTAGGTGGAAGGTCCGGGGCAACCCGGGATGGAAACCGAAAAACGCATAGGGCACTTCAGGGTAAACAGGAAGGTCGCTTGGGGCATGTGTTTTCCACAGGCGCTGCACACCCGGGTATTCAATTCAAAAAGCCCGTCCTGGACGCCGTAACGCAGGCTTTGTCCACAGCTTCGGCGTCGAACCCCACACCCCCCCTCCTCAGCTTGCGTACGCCGTCGGCAAGGCGCGCCACGGGCGCCGGGTCCTCGTAGCGAAGCCAGCGGTACGCCGCGGGCCGAGACCACGCCCGGGCGTCCCTCTGATGAAGGCGCCGGTGGCCATCGACCACGATTTCTTCCACCTGCTGGATCAGGCCCGAGTCGACCAGCTCCGAGAACTCCCTGCCCTCCATCCAGGCGACCAGGCGCGCCAGCCTCGCGGCGGCGGTTTCCGCGCTCAGGCCTCTGGCGGAAGGGCCGCCGGCGCGACGTCGGTCGGGATGTCGTAGACGCTCGCGCGGAGCGTGCAGACGAACGGAAGGTTGCGATAGAGCTCTCGGTAGTCCAGCCCGTAGCCGACGACATATTCGTTGGGGATCTGGAATCCGACGTAGCGGGCCGGCACCTCGACCAGCCGGCGCAGCGGGCGGTCGAGCAGCGTCACCACCTCGAGAGAGGCCGGCCTCCGTGTCCGCAGCTCACCCAGGACATAGTCCAGCGTCAGGCCTGTGTTCACGATGTCCTCTACGAGCAGCACGTGCCGACCCTCGATCGGATAATCGATGTCGCGCGCGATGCGAACGCGGTGGTGCGGCTGCGCGCCGGCGTAGCGCCGCAGGTCGAGGTAATCGATGACGAAAGGCACTTTGATCTGCCGCGCCAGGTCGGCGAGGAAGAAGGTCACGCCCTTGAGCACGCCGACGAGCACCAGCGACTGGCCGCGGTACTCGCGTGAGATCTTGCGGCCCAGCGCCCGAACGCGCATGTCGAGCTCGGTGGGCGAGATCAGGATGTCCGCGATGTCCTGCTTACGAAGGTTCTGCACCTCGACGGCGCCGTAGCCGGCCTGGGCCAGGAGCTGCTGGTAGTCCTTGCGATAAAGCAGGCGCACGTTGATGTCGGGGTACAGCTCACGGACCATGCGCAGCTTCCTGTTCTTTGGCGTCACGAGCGACTGCTTCATGGTCGTCAGCTCGATGTACAGGTCGTGCTCTGGCAGGTAGAAGTCGGGCGTGAACATCTCCGCCACGCGTCCGTCTTCCCAAGCGATGGGAAACGACATCGGTTCATAGACCCAGCGGATCCGGTAGTAGTCGAGGAAGCGCGCGAACTCCTGCTCAGAGGGATGGGCGAATGCCACGCGCGAGTGAGCGGGGCCTGAACGCCTGACCAGCCGCGAGCGCTGCCTTACCGGACGGCGCCATTGCTGCGGGACGGAGTGCTGAGCGGACGACGCCAATGAGACGTCGAAATTGTACTCTCGGGCTAGAGAGCATCGAATGGCAACCCCAGTCCAGCGGATGATCGCCGAGCAGCTGCAGCCCCACGGCGTCACCGACGAGCGGGTGCTTCAGGCGATGGCGGACGTGCCGCGCGAGGAATTTCTGCCGCCCAGGCTCAGACCTCACGCTTACGAGGACCGCGCGCTCGGCATCGAGTGCGGTCAGACGATCTCGCAGCCGCTTGTCGTCGCCCTGATGACGCAGGCCGTGGCGCCGAAACCCGACGACGTCGCGCTGGAGATCGGAGCCGGCTCCGGCTACCAGGCCGCCGTGCTCAGCCGTCTTTGCCAAAAGGTGATCACGATCGAGCGCGAGCCCGCCCTCGCGGAGCATGCTGCCGCAACGCTGCAACGCCTTGGTTACGAAAACGTCGAGGTGATCCTCGGCGACGGCAGCCTCGGCTGGGCCGGGTCAGCCCCGTACGCCGTGATCCTGGTCGCGTGCGCCGCGCCCGAGGTGCCGCCGGCGCTGGTCGAACAGCTGACGGAGGAGGGGCGCCTCGTCATCCCGGTGGACACCGGGGCGGACGAGCCGCAGGACCTTCGCCTGTACACCCGCACGGCCGGACAGGTCGTTTACCGCTCGCTGTTCCCGGTCCTGTTCGTGCCGCTCAGGACTGGCTAGGGACTCGGAGTGGCCGTCGCGCGCGGCGACGGCGAGGCCGAGACGGGCGAGGAGCTGGTGCCAGTCAGGGCCTGCAGCTGCGTGAGCAGCTGCCCGACG
>JBAUTF010000196.1:0-1858 GCA_049582065.1 Candidatus Dormiibacterota bacterium
GTCCCCTTGCTGATCTTCACCTTCGTGGTTGCCGTCGGCTTGATCAAGGCGCTGGAGGCGAGCGGGAGCTTTCCCGATATTCCCAACAGCATTTTGGTACTGGTAGGCGTGAGTGGCAGCACCTACGCGGTCGGCAAGGCGGTGAACTCGAGCCCGACAGAGGAAGCCAATGCCGGGACGAATCCTCCTGCCGAGCGCCACTGAGGTGAGAGGCTATGGCCAAAACAGCAAAGCATAAAGCTGCCGGCGCCGTCGCGGGTGTGGTGCCTCTCGCAATCGCGCTCGTCTATAACGCACTGGTCCCCGGTTCACCGACGCCCTCACTGAGTGTTATGAACGCCGCCGTGATGTGCGAAGGTGACATCTCCGACGCCGAAGCCTGCCACAGCCAGTATCCCTCGGGTTGCAGCGCGGGAAAGCCCACGAAGGTCCCTTACGACTTCACGCTCAACGTGATGAAGAACGAGGTGAAGTGGGCTTCGGAGCAACCCTCGCAGTGGCGCACCAGCTTAGCCGAATTCCAGACACTCGAGAACAATTTACCGAGCGGACTCCAGTCAAAAAACCACGGCGACTACGCGGGCGCTCTGAAACAACTCGGCGAGGGTAGCATCGAGGGCGTCGTCGGGTACCTCTACGGTGCGAAACCAGAAGGTTCCGAGACGAGCAACTGCGCGCTGCCTGACACGCCTGACCACGAAAACGTCGACTTCCACATCTACATCGGCTTCGATCCGGCCGTGGCTGCCACTTTGCGCAAAAGCCGCAATGGCACCCTCACGACCGCCGAGCGCACGCAGATCAGCGTGCACGCGCTCCATTCCACCGCGGTCATAGTCGAGATGACGCCGCATTACCGGGAGAACTTCCACCCGGGTTGGACGATTGATAAGCTTAATGCCGTGGTCGGCGACCAGGTGCGCGTCATCGGCCAGTTGATGGTTGACAACGAGCCCTATCGGGTCGGTCAGGATTGTGCCGTCGACCCGAGCCAAACGGCATGCTGGCGCGCGACCGTCTGGGAAATCCATCCCGTCATCGATTTCCGCTATTGTGCGAAGGGGAACAACGATGGGTGTGCGCAGAACTCGGCCGCCGATTGGACCGACTTTGCGGACGCTCCGAGTGCGCCCAGCGCGAGTGCCGCGAATACGAAAGGAGCGAAAAGGCAGACGTAGTCGGCTGAGTCGGATTAGCCGCTGCGCCTATCGCCAAGGGCTACTGGCGACGAACGACTGGAGCACCGTGGAGCCGTCGTGAGTCGTTCGGGAGCTGAGGGGGTAGGTCGACTGACTGCCAATCAGTCGAAAACTACGGTTTTCCCGGGTTCTTGTGCAGACTTGTGTGTCACGCGTGTGCCGGATCTCGACTTCCCCAGGTTGTTCCAAAATCCGTCAGTTCCAGGCACCTCAGCTTGCGCTCAAAACACGCGACCTAACGCTCGGCCACGCGTCGCCAGGTACTGTGCCGAAAACTACACGTTGCGGTACTGCAGTGGGAGGAACTATATCCAAACCGACAGCCACTACATTTCCGCGACGGTGACTGGTCATCGGCACAGGCTGGGCTCGACGCTTCCCAGAAGCCCGTTTCTGGATAACTTCCGGTTGGCCGACAATACGTCCGGAATGTGAACTCGGCTTGGGGTGCATGTACTCCAGCCCCTCTGCCCGCTTCTCGGCGCTCCACTCATTTCAAGCTTTTGGGAATTCTGAAAGGCCCCCACGCAACAACGGCTTGCGGGGCGCCCTCGCGGTCGAGCGACCTCAACGGTCAGGGACGCCCGCCCTTGCAAGGGGGAGAAGGATTAAACGTCGTATAATCTCGTGCGTGCAACGGCGGAGCAGAACGTGTGAAC
>JBAUTF010000197.1:0-2711 GCA_049582065.1 Candidatus Dormiibacterota bacterium
GTTGCTTGCCCTCGGGGCAGATGTAGAGGTCGGCCTCAGCAACGTATGTGAACTCCGAGCGGTCAAGGCCGCCATGCGGGTTGGTCGGTGTCCGCACTCCCAGCAAGGGCTGCACCTCTCGCGCTACGCAAGCCTGCACGGCGACCTGACTGCCGTAACCACGATCACCGACTAGCTCGCGGGGGCTTCGGTTCAAGGCCAGCTGATGCTTGTCGAGCGCTCTGCCGACCGCCTGGCCATCAGACTCCCCGGCTGGTCGCACCTCGACGGCCGTGATCACATTCACCTTGCCGCCGTCGACCAGGAAATGCGTCTTGTGCCCGAGCACAGCCGGCTTGCCCGGCCTGACTACTTTCTGTGCATCGGGGTCGGTCGGACTGACGCAGAAGTCGTTGACGGCAGAGCGCCGGGAGTCGGTTCGTTTTCCATCCAACTCAGGGCGACGCTTGCCGCCGCTGCCATTGCTCTCCATGTCGTCTTGGTTGACCACCCAGAGCTCGTTCAGGAACCGGCCGGTGTCCGGCAACTTCTGGGCCAGCAGGGCTCGCGAACGCAGTGATTGGGGAGCCGCGTTGGCCTTGGTCAAGGTCGAGTCAATAAAGAGGACGTCGCCCTCGACCAGCCCAGCCGACTCGCAGAGCCGGACGATGTGCTGGAAGAACCTTTCGTAGACGTGAACCCCGAACCGCTTCCGTGCCTTGCTCAAGACGCTGTGGTCGGGCAACGACTCGTCGAGTTCATAACCCAGAAACCACCGCCAAGCCAGATTCAAGGACGCTTCCTCGCAGAGCCGGCGCTCACTCGTGATGTTGAAGAGGTAACCCAACAGCCAGAGCTTGAATAGAACGATTGGGTCTACTGACGGCTGCCCGGTGTGGCTGTAGCCACGACGCACCAGGCCCCGGACGAAGTCGAAGTCGACCACGGCGTCAAGCCGTCGCACCAAGTGATTGGCCGGTACCGCGGCCTCCAGCGAAAAGCTCACGTACAGCTTCGGCTCGACCGTCTTGTGGCCCATCATGGCCGGCACCTCCTGGTGGGACGTTGGCTGCGACGAAGGCGTTACGTGGATTCTCGGCCAGAGTCAGGAGTTCGGCAACAGGCCCAAGAAGACAGCCAAGCCGGTGGACGTCTACGGATTCGGTCGGACGATCGCGGATTGTAGGCGCGCCGGACCGAAGTAGTACGGACGCTCAAGTAAGCTAGGCTAACCAAGAAGTTAGTGGGCACTAATTCGAATTTGGAACAGTGGGACCACGCCCGGGTGGAGGAAGCCGCAGATTGAGCGAAGTCCAGACGCTGGTCCTCGGGTTTATCGCCGGGGTAACGATCCTGCTTGGCCTGCCAATCGGCCGGTTGCGAAGTCCCCGCCCGGGTCTTCGCCAGTTTCTGAACGCACTCGCGATCGGCATCCTACTGTTCCTGATCTGGGACGTCCTCACCCACGCTTACGAGCCGCTCGCCGCCGCGCTCGCAGCCTTCCACGATCACACGGCCGGAATCGGCCCGGTGTTGGGCTACGGCGTGCTATTCCTTTCGGGTCTCAGCGTTGGCCTTCTGAGCCTGGTCCTCTACGAGCGCTGGCTCTCCGGCCGGGGCCGCCAGGCAACGGCACCGTATGGCCCAGGGGCGATGGCCCCAGGCGAGGTCGCCGCCCGGCGCGTGGGGATCGCCTCCTGGTCGGCCGCCCGTCGCCTGGCCCTTCTCATCGCCGTGGGAATCGGCCTCCACAACTTCGGTGAGGGCCTGGCGATCGGGGGCAGTGCCGCCATCGGAGCGATCAGCCTGGCCACTCTGCTCGTGATTGGATTCGCGCTTCACAACGCGACCGAGGGATTCGGCATCGTCGCTCCCCTCGCCGCGGAGGGCGAGCGTCCGTCGTGGCGCTTTCTGGCCTTGATGGGAGCCATCGGCGGCGGCCCGACGTTTCTGGGCACCGCCGTCGGGCGCCAGTTCACTTCCGAGATCGTCAGCATGGTCTTCCTGACTCTGGCCGCGGGCTCGATTCTGTACGTCGTCATCCAGCTGCTGGGCGTGGCCCACAAGGCGGGACGGAAGAATCTCCTCTACACCGGAGTCCTGATCGGGCTGGCCGCGGGATTCATCACCGACATGGTGGTCAGCGCTGGCGGCGGATAAATCCAACGATCGCCCTCGATTCGCCGGGCCGACTGTTGGCCTCGGAATCCTTGCCGCAATTGGGATGCTGATCGTGCTCGTAATGGGTGCAACGGTGACCTCGACCGGATCGGCACAGGGATGTTGACATGATTGGCCGCTGTGCAACGGCCGCCTCATCCCCGAGTTCGCCGTCTCCACCTTCATCGAGTTCAGCCACCGGGCGGTGACCGCGGCTGAGAGTCTCCTCATCATTCTGCTCACCGCGGCCCTGCTGGTGTTCTGGCGACATCGGCGCCCGATTCGCTTCTTGGTACCGGCGATGCTCGGCTCTCTGATCGCCCAGGCGCTGATGGGAGCCTGGGCCGTAGAGTATCCCCAGGCATCTGCGGTCCTAGCCCTCCATTTCGGTCTGTCCTTGATCGCACTCGCCGCCACCACGTTGACCGCCGCCTACGCCTGGCAGAGCTACGCCGGTAGAGTCCCGTCAGAGTCGGCACCACGACTGCTGCAATGGGCGGCACTCGGCAACGCGGGTTATCTCTACCTGCTGGTGTACAGCGGAGCCTACATCCGTCATACGGGCGCCGCCT
>JBAUTF010000198.1:0-9831 GCA_049582065.1 Candidatus Dormiibacterota bacterium
GGGCATCGAAGACACGGAGGAAGTTCAAATCAGAAGGGATAGCGTCAGCGAAACGCGTCCAAGATTGGCCCGCATCCGACGACTTGTACAGCACATTGTCCTCTACAGCCCACCAGTGCACTGAGTCTTGGTATCCGTAGCTCGGGCCCGTTCCCGCGCGTGTTCCAGCCGGGAGATTTGTGTACGTCCACGACGCGCCCCCATCAAACGAAGCGAGTCCGTAGTTCGCGGTTACGTAGCTGACACTGACCACGACGCCACCACCTGGGAGGATCACGACGTTCGTCGAGTAGTTTTCGGTTCCAGTACGGCCAGGAGGCGTAGGCAGTTGATGTTCTTTCCATGAATGACCGCCGTCTTCCGACGTGTATGCCTTTGGTTGATCGGTACCTTGTGCCCCAGCCCAGACCTCGGACGTGGTGCGGAATGCGACGCGTGCGAGATCGACCGGGGGATCTGGTAGTCGGATCCAAGAATCGCCCGCGTCGATCGTCGCATATAGGTGTGGTCCCAGATAAGTTGGAGGAGTTGATGCGGAAGTAGCCTCAATCCAGCCCTCCCGGGGACTAGGAAAGATGGGGAGCACAAAGTCCTGAGTCGGGAGCTCGAGAGTTGTCCAACGGATGCCGCCATCCGTCGTCCGGTAGAGCTTCAGTGGTTCTCCTGCAACGACGAATCCGTTGTTCTTGTCGAGCATTTGAAGTGTTCCGATGGTATCGAACACGAAGGTGGTCTGCCCCGCGATTTGCTTCTGCCAGTGCTTGGCGCCGTCTCCAGTCCTGAAGACCCAGAATGGCCCGCTGAGTTTGGTGGGGGACATAGTGCCCGCAACCGCCCAACCCACTGATGGCGTGACAAAGTCGTACGCGAATGCGTTAGCAAGCCCCTGGACCGCCTGAAGATTGGTCGGCTGTGTCGCCGTTTTCGATTGGGATGGGCTGGTCGAGTGCAGATATGCGACTCCTGCCGCAGCAATCACAAGTAGCGATAGCGCGCCGAGGCCCACGGCCCGCCGTCCCCGTGATGACAGCCTGCTCACGCTCATGCGCACCTAGTAGAGCACCATCGGGCCGGTCTCCATGTCGTCGATGCGGCCTACAGGCAAGGCTGGCACCGGGAGCGGCGACACCGGGGCCTATACGGTGGAGCCACGGCCGGTGCTGGGCCGCCGTGGACTCGAACCACGCACCTCCGCATGAGATCGGGCTGAGCGCTGTGTTAACTGGCCGTCTTGATCTTCCGGACGCGGTGCGTGCGACGCCGAGTCATGTGGTGCGGGCGAGGCGCGCCGCCGCTTCGCACACCGTCAGCACCCGCTGCCCACCGACATTGTCGGCGTGATCGACGTATTGAATTGTCACGTCGCTCGGGAGGGCCGCGGCAATCCAAGCCGGAAGGGACGGCCCTTCTGAGTGCCGTCGCGACGTGCGGAAGCTCGTACCAACCGTCAGCCTTCGGGTTCTTACCCTGTCATGCAGTGGGGTGCCGGATCCATTCCCGACGCCCGCCCCGATCCAGTCACGGTGACAGTCCAACTGCCAGCCGAAGCGTAGGCCAGACCCACCACGACGTAGAACGTTCCGGCCGCTTGGTAGTGGACCACGCCATGATCCCTTACGCCGTGCTGGGTGATGCCCTGATTCTCAGGCGAGACCTGACAATCGGACATCTGATTGACGGTCAGGTCGAACTCACACTGGTTGCGGATCATCGGCGAGCAGTCATAAGACCACCCGAGATCCCAGGCGCCGTCCACAGTGAACACTTCAGTCGTCTGACCGCCCGCCCCGCAGCAACTGCGCAGGTCCACCAGGACCCCGGACCCGCTCTGATGGTAGATATAGATGCCCGCGAGGGTCAGCGCAATCAACGCTCCGAGTGCGCCGAGAGCGATCAGCGGCAGCCGGCGAGGCCTATCCCGCATATCGGGTGGAACGTCATGGAAGTTGGTGGGTTACGAAGGTCCAGAGCGGAGATGTGGTGGGCCGCGAAGGACTCGAACGATCAACTCCGGGGCACTTCCGCTCAGTGTTCTGGCGAAGCTGTCAACGAAGCTGTCAAAACCGAGCCCTTGCTTTGAGTGCCCAAGTCAGATAGAGTAGTTTGCAAGGCAAACTATGGTCCCTACCTCCGCAAACGACGCTCGCCAGGCGGCTCAGATCGCCGGCCGATTTTCCGATCTTCTGGGCCTGCGCCAGGCTTTGGGCGGGGTCGGTCTGCTGCTGATGTTTGGCTGGGAGATGACCTTTCCTCTCACGTCGGCAGACATCCGCGCGGCGGGAATCGGAGTCGAGCTGTGGGGGATTGGCGTGCTGGCCGCAGGCTGCGCCGTCATGATCTTCGCCGTCATCTGGGTCTCGGCGTGGTATCGACGCCGCTATGGCCAGGTGGAGCGAACCCGCAGTCAAAAGCGGTTGGGAACGGTCGTCGGCGCCAGCGGTGCCCTCGCCTTCCTGATCCCGTTTGAAGTCGACATATTCGGGATGAACTACGGGCACGTGGCGCCGGTGAATTTCATGGTTTTCGCTCTGGCGCTTTGGATTGTCGGGTACTGGCTTTACCTCGGTCGGTCGTTCTGGCACTACCTCGTTCTTGCGGGCCTAGGATTTGGTCTCGGCCTCGCTTCGATTGCCGGAATTCCGCCAAATACGTTTGCCTGGCACCTCCGCGAGGCAACCCTCTATCTGGCAATCGCCATGCTCGCGGGCGGCGTTATCGACCATGTGATCCTGACGAGATCCCTGTCTCGATCTGAGAGTCCGGTTGGCCTCGAGTCTTGAAGACATAGATCCGCTGGACAGGCTCGTGCACGAGCCGGCCCGGCTGGTCATCTTGACGGCGCTCGCCTCTTGCGCAAGCGCGGACTTTGTCTTTCTACAACGCGTGACACGGCTGACGAACGGCAATCTCTCGGCTCATCTTTCGAAATTGAATGAGGCCGGACTGGTAGGGATCGAGAAGCGTTTCGTCGACAAGAAACCCAATACCCGCGTTGCCATCACCGCCAAGGGACGGCATGCGGTCGACCAGCACTGGGCGCGACTGGAGCAGCTGCGGGCGGGCGCGCGTGATCTGGCGCCTCAAACCAGGAAGCCTCGTCGCTAGCAGTTCACAACCTGCAGGTCGGCCCCAGCCGACAACCTGGTGCACCTTTCGATTCGATCACAAGAGGGCTGGTCGGGGGACGGGACACCATTTGAACGATGGTGGCGCCGACGCGCTTTAACCAAAGCGACGAAACGGGGCGACCGTTTAAGACTCCCTGTCTTACTGGCGGGAGGTCAAGGTCCAATATTCGATATGGGAACCGCCGTACATGGGTCACGGCGCTTTACCGGCGTTGCATAAGGCCTCAGCCAAGTCTCTGCCATCGAGATACTTCACCCGTACACGTCCGTGGTTTTCGGCGCGCGACTGAGTGATTGGCGGCCCACAAGCCGAACTGGCAAAGCCGGTCTTGAGCTGGCTCGCTGGGGAACCTACATGTGGTTGGTCGGCGCCCCGGTTGCCGCCGTGTACATCGCCTTTTTCAGGACATGTCAGAGCGTCTCCGCTGTATTCGGGTTATAACGCAGTCGTGTAAGCGCGTCTCCCGAAGTCTCAACGAGTCTCCCGGCGAAGCTGTCAACGAAGCTGTCAAATCGGAGGGCGCCGTCGTTCCGTAACGCGAACCAAGTGACGGTCCGGGGTCTCCCCATCAAACTAGCCTGAAATATGGGCGAGGTTGGCGCGGCGCTTGCCGAGTCGACAATCGAGGCTGCCGAGAATCGGCTCCGCCAACGCTTCCCCGACGATTACCGCACCTTCCTTAGGTCAAAGAACGGCCTCGATGTTGTGGGCCGCCGCGGAGGGAACCGCTGCAGTGGGGCGCGCAAGGTCGCGAACTAGGGCTCCATGATGCGGCCGGCTCCGGCTAGCAAGCCCGATGGCTAACTTCTCGGCACGTACCTCATCGCCACAGCCCCCGAGCCGAACTCCAGCCGGCTCACGAGCTTCAAGTCGACATGCTTCGATAGCCCCGCGAACAACGTCGGCCCGTGGCCCGCGAGCCTGGGATGCACCACGAACTCGTACTCATCGATCAACCCTAGCTCCGTCAACGCCAGTGGGAGCTTCACACCTCCCACGAACAGTCCCTTGCCCGACTCCCGCTTGAGTTGCTGAACGGCCTTACTCAGATCCCCGCGCACGAGTTCCGCGTTCCAATCGACTTGTTCCAGGGTGCTCCACACGACGTACTTCTTTGCCACGTTGATCGTCTGGGCGAAGGGTTCCATCCAATTAGGTCTCGCTGCCGTCGGCGCCGGCGGCCGCCACGCTGATTCCATCATTTCGTAAGTCACCCGGCCAAAGAGAAGGGCATCGGCCTGGTTGAGGTTCTCGACCGCGTGACGATGCAAGTCTTCGTCCGCGGGGATCGCACGATGATCGCAGCAGCCGTCCATGTGACGTTGATGGAGTACCGAAGCGGTCGCATTTCGCAAGAGTAAGAGCAGCAGCGCGAGCGGGTGAAAATATGCCCATGTCTTTTGAGTTCCTAGGCCCGCCCGACGCGCAATGCGTAAAGCAGCTGTGAGTACGCGACCACCGCGACCCCGAAGCCGATGGCCATCGCGAAGGAGGCGACGTTCTGGGTGTTGCCGAGGAAGACTCGGCCGCTGATAGCGGCTGCCAGCACCGCCGCAAGGCCGAGGCCGGCGATCAGCCTCGGAGCCTTATCGGACATTCGAAACGCATGCACGAGCACGACGATCGAGTTGATCACGAGGAGCACCCCGACCAGCACGTGCACGATGAGGACCGCCGCCGGGCCCTGGACGACTGGCCACCAGAAGCCGTCGGGCGAAGGGCTGATGGTGACGAAGAGATTGACCGCCACACCAAGCACGAACTGGATGACCAGCAGGTAGATCATGCCCAGAACGCTTGCGGGCAGGCGCCGTGCACGCTGGCCGACCACGCGTGTTGTGCCTAGGCCGTCTGCCTCGCGCACAGCGCGCTCCGGCTCGCGTCGAACTGCAACCGGATTGTTCATTGAAACATCCCTCCTGACTAAGCCACCGGCCAGGCGCCGGCCGGGTCCGTGGTGGCGCCGGCCGGGTCCGTGGTGGCGCCAGCCTCTCCCCACGCAGCCGCAGCCGTGGCCGCGTGCCGGCGGATCATGAGGGTGGCGAGTGCGCCGACCAGCAGCACTCCGATGGGCAGGTAGAGGGTGGACTTCAAGGCGTCGAGGAAGGCGTTCACGAACACGTCATGCGAGATCGACTGCAGCAGCTGGATGACCTGCGCCGGCACGCCCGGGGGCAGGTGCGTCGCAGCGCCGGTCTGGCCCGCGCCGACCTGGAGCCCGCCCGAGGCTGCGTTCGAGAAGCCGTTGATGAACTGCTGGCGGAACTGCTGCGGCAGGGCGACGGCGCGGTTGATCGCCTCCGTCTTCAGATTGCTCGCCAGGCTGGACTGGAGCAAGGCGCCAACTGCCGCCGAGCCGATGACGGCGCCCATCTGCTGGCTCGTGCTCAGCATGCCCGAGGCAGCGCCTGCCAGCTGCGGCCTGACGTTCTGCATCGCGACCTGGGTCATTGGTGCATAGACCATCCCCATGCCAAGCCCGGCGACGATGACGGCAGGCAGGAACGTGTACCAGTGGGAGTCGACTCCCGCGACCGCGATGATCAGGCCCATGCCGGCGGCCAGGAGGACAAGCCCGGTCATCAATATGTACTTACCGCCGATGCGGTCGGCCAGCCGGCCGGCATTGGGCGCAGTCACCATCGAGACGAGCGCCATCGGCACGATGGTCAGTCCCGCCTGGAGCGCGGTCATGCCGAGCACCGACTGCAGGTAGATGACGAAAGGCAGGAACAGACCGAGCATGCCGAACTGCATTGCGGCGGCGACGAAGTTCGCGGCGCTGAAGTTGCGGCTGCTCGTGAAGAGCGAGAGCGGCAGCAGCGGCTCCTTCTGGAAGCGCTCCCAGACCACGAACAAGACGAGCAGAACGACGCCCGCCGCGATCAGCTCCCAGATCGTGACGGGTCCGAAGACCGCGCCCCAGTTCTTGGGCTGGCCTTCGATCAGTCCATATGAGATCGCGAAGATGCCGGCGCTGGCGAGCAGGACCCCCAGGAGGTCCCACTGGTGGCGCACACCCTGCCGCAGGTCGGGAACGATGATGAAAGTGGCGAGCAGGACTGCGATGCCGATCGGGACGTTGAGGTAGAAGATCGCGCGCCAGCTGTAGTCGGTGACGAGAAAGCCGCCCAGGGTCGGGCCAGCGACCGACGCGATTCCGCCCACCGCACCCCAGACGCCGTATGCGGCGCCCCGCTGCTGGGGCGGGAAGATCTGGGTGATGATGGCCAGGGTCTGTGGCGCCATCAGTGCGCCGCCGACGCCCTGGATGACGCGGAAGGCGATCAGCTGCGAGGGATCCTGGGCGAGCCCACAGGCTGCGCTCGCGGCGATGAAGATGACCAGGCCGATCGCAAAGACGTTGCGCTGCCCGAAGTAGTCACCCAGCCGCCCCGCGGTGATCAGGAGCACCGCATAGACGAGGATGTAGCCGTTGATGACCCAGAGGATCTGGTCGAGTGACGCCTTGAGCCCGTCGATGATGCTCGGGATCGCGATGTTCACGATCGTGGTGTCGAGTAGGATCATGAAGAACCCGAAGACCAGGACGAGTTCGATCACCCAGGGATTCCGTCGCCGTTCGTTGACCATGGAGACCGCCTCCTAAAGCTTTGATATTCGGATAATGTGGGAATCGTACCATATATTCCCAAAATCGTACTATACTTGTGCGCATGGCTCAACTCCATGAATTGATGGCGGCCCTCAGGCGGCTCAACGCGAGCGACGCGGCGCTCGACCGGGCGGCGGCCAAGCGGATGGGCATCAACCGGACAGACCTGGACGCGATCGAAGCGTTAGACCGGCTAGGTCCCCTGGCTGCCACCGAGCTGGCCCGAGCGGTCGGGCTGACGAACACGGCGGCGACCACCCTCATCGACCGGCTGGTCGGGGCAGGGTATGTCGAGCGACTGTCGGACGACGCCGATCGCCGTCGGGTTGTCGTTCGCCCGACAAGCAAGGCCATGGCGGCCTCGAAAAGGTTCTACCGCCCGGTTGACGAGAGCTCGCGCACTGTGTTCGCGGCCTACAGCGAGAAGGAGCTCACCCTCTTGTTGGAATTCGTCAATCAGGCGGAGGCAATGCTGCGTGAGCGGGCCGCGCGGGTCGAGGCCGAGACCACCTAGGAACGCTTATGGCGCCTCGTGTTGATTGCTGAAGTAAGCGACGAGCGATCCGCGCCCAGCAAACGCGTCGCAGGAATCGAAAATGTGCCCGCGGACACGAAGGACATCGAGGCGAGTGCCTTCTGTGCGTCGATGACCATTGGTGCTATCGCGAAGCTGTCAAATGCCGCAATCGTGACGCATTGCAGCAGAGTCACCACAAAGACAAGACCGCGACCCATGACACGCCAATAAGATGGCGGCGGACACTTGGGGCCGTGCTCAAAGCCTCACAGGAGACAGCGGAGAAGTAACTTCCCGTCGGCCGGCTCAGGGGACCCGGATCAGGTACCCATCAACGGGCTCTGCTTTTCCTTTGAGTGCGAGCTGGCGGGGCTCAGCGCCGTCGCACGCATCGACTGCGGCGGCATACGTTGACGCGCAGAGCAATATCTCCCCGCCCCTGGTCTGCGCTTGAAGACGAGCCGCGGTGTTGGTCACGTCGCCAAGCGCGGTGAAGTCCTTGAATCCGCCGCCACCGACGTTGCCGCAGTACTCCTCCCCCGAACAGATTCCGACACCGACGTCCAGCCAATTGCCGTCAGGTGTTCCGTAGCCCATTGCGCGCAGCAGGGAGCGGGCCGCATCGACTGCTTTGCGCGGATACCGAGCACCCGCGAAGCCTGGGACGAACAGCGCCATGACCTCGTCACCCGAGATCTGGCCGAGGACGGCTTCGTGGGCGAGCAGAGCGCCTGCTGCAGCTGCGTAGAAACGGTTTAGCAGTGCAGTGACCTCGACGCTGGAGGTCCGCTCGGTCAGAGTCGAATAACCGCGGACATCTGCGAACAGCACGCTGATGGGTACGACGGCCCCGCCTTCCGGCGCCGATTCCATGCAGCGCGCGCACACGTTCGGGTTCTTGCGAGATGGCGCCCAGCCAAGGCGACGAACAGCACCAGACGAGGGTCCACGGAATGGAGCGTTGCAGAACTTGCAGCGCCAGGGACTGGGGATGAGGGCAAAAAACCGTCGACCGAGGCGCGGCATGATCGCCATCGGGGCCTCGCCACGAAGGATGCTTCGCCAGCGAGCATCCATCGGCAACACGGTCGGACCTGGGTTGACAGGGTCGATGTACCCGCCCACACTCACGCCAAGGTGGAAAGGCCGCTCGGGGCAGCCGCTGCCGGGGTCACCTGGGTGGGTTGGCTGACCATCTGTCCGGCGCTCGGGTTCCCGGTCCTCGGTACGGCGGCTATGATCAACCGAGCGTTCTTCGGGATTATCCCAGAGGCTGGCCATGAGCCCAACTTTTGGCTCGGCTGGGTCTTGTTGATTGCGGCCCTCGTCGGCGCAATCGCTGTGTTCTTCATCTTGGAGAGGCTGCGCCTCGTTCGGGCAAGTATACGAACGGGTGTGATTTACGGCGCTGCGATGTGGCTGTTGACAGGCCTTGTCGTAATGCCGCTTCTCGGTGCCATCGAACCGGGGCCTGTGGTCGTTGGATCGCTGGCGGATGTCATGCATGCGACCGTGATGATGTACTCGCTCGGCCCGCTCGCGTCGGTGTCGGCATTGATCGCATGGGTGTTGTTCGGCGCGATTCTCGGCGCCACGGCGAGCGGACGGGAGCCAAGGACTACCGCGGCTGACAAGGCTCCGGCGACCTGATGCGGCGTGCTGTGGTCGCGGCTCTTGCGGTTCTCACACTGGCCTTGGTTTGCTCAGCGGCCCTGCAACTTCACGCGCGGAGCGCTGTGTTCTCGGCTGTCACGGTGAGGACGCTGGCCAAAGGTCAGGTGAAGGCCTTGCCTCCGGGGAAGGTGTTCATCAACATCCTCGAATTCAGCCAGCTCCCGAGGGCAGACTTCGCAGCGCCTGCCCACTTCGCGGCCACCATCTATGCGCTGCGCGGCAACACGACCATCTCGGTTCCACGTGCCGCATCGCAATCGCTGGCTCCGGGCGAAGCTGCTTTCGTTCCGATGCTGTTGGGGCACACCATGCAGAACCTCGATGGAACGATCGGCGCCGGTGCCATCGCCGCCGGCCTGGTAGTGGTCGTGATCCTTCTCTGCGCGGCTACGTGGTTACGCGGCAGTCGGCGCCGCATCACCGTCGCTGTCCTTTCGATTGTGCTCATCGCCGGAGGTGCCTGGCCGCTTACCGGTGCCGCCTCGAATGACTATTACTTGATCGCAGTCCGCCCTCGCGCCCAGAACGCACTACCTATGCCGCGACCCGATGGGCGAGTTGCGTATACAGCACCCGACATCGATCCCTTGCCGGCAGGCCCGTATGTCGAAGCATTGACCGCGATCACCGTGCCTGTCGGAATGCCCTACCACACACCCGACATCCCTGGACCGCAGATGATCGTCATTGTGGGCGGCAGCGCCACCGTCCAGCTGGGCGATAAGACATCACAGCTGGGAGGTGGCGGAGGGGCTTTCGCCCAGATGGGACAAACACTCACGATCGTCAATTCGGGCAGCGACACGCTCCAGGTGCTCGACTTCGCTGTCATGTCAGCCACGGCTTCTCTTCCAGCAGCCTAAGACGCCCGCGCAGATCGCCCTCATGGTTGTTG
>JBAUTF010000199.1:0-24671 GCA_049582065.1 Candidatus Dormiibacterota bacterium
GCCAGGAGCCAGTACGCCCCTGTCGCCGGCGCCCAGTCGAAGTTGAACAGGACCCAGACGGAGTAGCCCACGCAGGCGGCGCCGAGCGGTCCTACTCCCGGTGCATCGCGGTGGCGCCAGACGGCGATCAAGACAGCGGCCCCGATCCAGCCGAGAGCCGCCAGGCCCAGTAGGCCCTGAGTGGCGGCCAGGTCGAGCAGGCCGGAGTGGACGCGGTCGAAGGTCACCTGAGATGCGTAGTCCTGGCTCAGGAAGTGCCCAAACACGAGGCCGGTCGCATCTTCGCCCCACCCGGTGATCGGCCGCGCCGCAAACATCCGGAGCCCGTCCTGCCACAGGTGCAGTCGCAGCGCGGCTGGGTCATCGTTGAGCGTGTTCAACGGGGACAGGACGATGGCCAGGATCCCGGCGCCGACGGCGGCCGCAGAGGCCACGGCCGCGCCAGGCGCGAGCCTGCCCCGTAGGGCGAAGACCACCAGCGCCAGGCACGCGGCAAAGGTCCCCATTACGCCGCTTCTCGAGGTGGTGACCAGCAGGCCACCGGCCATGACGGCGACCCCGGCCCACCACGCCACGGAGAATCGGTCCCAGCGCAGGGCTCTCCAGATCGCCAGGGGCGCCCCCATTGTGATGAGGGCGGCTAAGACGTTGGCGTTGCCGAGGTTGCCGTCAGGCCGGTAAGGGACCTGGGCCGCCCACTGCTGAAGGGCTTCGAGGCTGGCCACGGCGGTGCCGAAGACAAAGGCTGCCACGAGGCGCTCCCGGGACTTCTGCGTGCGCAGGAGCCAGGCCGCGCCGGCAAAGAGCCCCAGGTAACCGAGCCGGACCGGCAGCGATTCGTAACGGGTGTAGGAACCGGCCAAGCTCAGGGCGGGCGAGACCGAGAACAAAAAGGCCAGGACCGCCGCCCCGCAGGCCGCGATGAGCGGCCACCGCATCCGCCCCAGGCTGGGGCCGCCCGGGGTCAAAAGGGCGACTCCGACGCAGATGCACGCGCCCCCGATGACGATCGCGGCGCGTGGCAGGATGAATGAATCGACAGCAGTGGGTATAAAGAGTGTCGGCAGGGCCAGGGCCACCACTGCGGGGGGGAAGCCGCCGAGGCGCTCGAGAAGGTGCCTCATCAGCCTCCGACTAAGTGAAATCCGCTTGTAGAGTTGGGCGCTATATTAGGTGCAGAGGTACTGTCGGGTACCTGAGCAACGTTGAGGAGGTGCTGGCCCCACCTAGTCAGGTAATCCAGGAGGAACAAGGATCTTGTACCCGTTTGAGAGATTCACTGAGCGCGCCAAGAAAGTCCTGACGCTGGCTCAAGAAGAAGCAGAACGATCGCACCACAGCTATATCGGCACCGAGCACCTGCTCCTGGGTTTGCTCCGCGAAGGTGAGGGCCTGGCCGCCAAGGTCCTCAACAACCTTGGCGTGGAGATCGGCAAGGTTCGCCAGACGATCGAGTCCGTCCTCGGCCGCAACGAGCGGATCATCATCCAGCAGATCATCCCGACGTCGCGCGTCAAGAAGGTCATCGAGATCTCCTTCGAAGAAGCGCGGCGCATGGGACACAACTACGTCGGCACCGAGCACCTCCTGCTCGGACTGCTGATCGAAGGCGAGGGCATCGCCGCCCACGTCCTGGAAGACCTGGGCGCGACCCTCGAGAAGGTCCGCTCGGAGATCGAGCGCCTGCTGCACGACTCGAGCGCCGAGACCGAGGCCGAGCCGGCCCCCAAGAAGCCGTCCAAGACGCCGCTGCTCGACCAGTTCGGGCGCGACCTGACCGACCTTGCGCGGCGCAACCAGCTCGATCCCGTGATCGGCCGCGAGATGGAGATCGAGCGCGTCATCCAGATCCTCAGCCGGCGCACCAAGAACAACCCGGCCCTCATCGGGGAACCAGGCGTCGGCAAGACCGCCATCGCAGAGGGGCTCGCGCAACAGATCAACCTGGGCAACGTGCCCGAGTCGCTGCAGCACAAGCGCGTGCTGACGCTTGACATGGGCGCGCTGGTCGCAGGCACCAAGTACCGAGGCGAGTTCGAGGAGCGCTTGAAGAAGATCCTCGATGAGATCCGCTCCAGCCGCGAAGTCGTCCTGTTCATCGACGAGCTCCATACCCTGGTCGGCGCCGGCGCCGCGGAAGGCGCCATCGATGCCGCCAACATCCTGAAGCCGGCGCTCGCACGGGGCGAGATCCAGTGCATCGGCGCCACGACGCTGAACGAGTACCGAAAGTACATCGAGAAGGATGCTGCCCTGGAAAGGCGGTTCCAGCCGGTCTTCGTGGACCAGCCCTCACTCACCGAAACCGTCGACATCCTCAACGGGGTCAAGTCGCTCTACGAGAAGCACCACCGCGTGACGATCACCGATTCCGCCGTGCGGGCTGCCGTCACGCTGAGCGACCGGTACGTGAGCGACCGCGCGCTGCCTGACAAGGCGATCGACCTCATCGACGAGGCGTCGGCCCGCGTCCGCATGAAGCTGACGACGACCCCAGACGATCTCAAAGAGCTGCAGAAGGAGATCAAGAAGCACCGCACCGACCAGGACGAGTCGGTCAACAAGCAGGACTTCGAGGCTGCTGCCAGTGTCCGCGACAAGGTCAAGAAGCTGCAGGACAAGCTGGCGCTGAAGGAAGCAGCGTGGCGCGACAAGCTCGGAGAGACGGTGCCGGAGGTCGGCGAGGAGGACATCGCTCAGATCGTCGCCGCATGGACCGGCGTACCCGTGTCACGGTTGGTCGAAGAGGAGACCTCGCGGCTGCTTCGCATGGAGGAGGAGCTGCACAAGCGGATGGTCGGCCAGGACGAGGCGATCGTCACCGTCTCGCAGGCGGTACGCCGCGCGCGCGCCGGGCTGAAGGACCCGCGACGGCCCATCGGCTCGTTCATCTTCCTGGGTCCCACGGGGATCGGGAAGACCGAGCTCGCTCGCGCGCTTGCCGAGTACATGTTCGACTCGGAGGATGCGCTCATCAAGCTCGACATGTCGGAGTTCATGGAGAGGCACACGACTGCGCGACTGGTCGGCTCGCCTCCCGGTTACGTCGGCTACGACGAAGGCGGGCAGCTGACCGAGGCGGTCCGGCGCAGGCCCTACTCGGTGATCCTTTTCGACGAGATCGAGAAGGCGCATCCCGAGGTGTTCAACATGCTGCTGCAGATCCTCGAGGACGGGCGGCTCAGCGACGCCAAGGGCAAGGTGGTCAACTTCGCGAACACCGTGATCATCATGACCTCGAACCTCGGCATCCGTGACGTCAACCAGGCCGGCACCTCGCTCGGGTTCCAGCCGGCGGTCGTCGATGAGGCGGACGAGGTGGAGCGCCGCCACAAGAACACGAAAGAGAAGATCGACGAGGAGCTGAAGCGGATGTTCCGGCCGGAGTTCCTGAACCGCGTCGACGCCGTGGTCGTTTTCAAGAGCCTCACCACTGGGCAAATCCGCCAGATCGTGGACCTTCAGCTCGTGCGGCTGGGCAAGCACCTGATGGAGCAGCAGATCACGATCGAGGTTACCGATGCGGCGAAGGACCTCCTCGCCAAGGAGGGCTACGACCGGGTCTACGGGGCGAGGCCCTTGCGCCGTGTGATCACGAACCGGATCGAGGACCAGCTCTCCGAGCACTTGCTGCGCGGCAAGATCGCGCGTGGCGACACGGTGCAGATCGACGTCGACGGCGAAGATGCGCTGAAGTTCACGCCTGTGAGGCACCGGCACAAGGAGCCCGCGGGCTCTGGGGCTCCAGCCAAGCCGTAGCCGCCGGCGCCACCAAGGTTCTTCACAACCTGGGTTGGCGCGTCCGCGCACCCGCGTTACGCTCGGCGGCGACAGGTTCGTCTTGGTTGGGCTCGGGGGAGGGCCCCGGCGAGTCATCTCCAGCGCGACCTCGGCGTCGAGCGCGACATCGATCCTGCAGCCGTCAAGCTCGAGCGTCAACGTGTACATCAGAGCGACCGAAAGGTCGTCCTCGACCAACAGGACGAGGACCTCATCCGGCCCCACCGCCGCGGCTTCGCCCACTTCATCCCTCCCCTGGATGAAACGCACAGTGCCTGAGATGGCGACAGAAGGCTGAGAATGGGGGGAGAGGTGAACGTCCCGGCACCGCTTCGCCTGCGCCCGCTGGAAGTCGGCGACCTGCTGGACGAGACCTTCCGGATGTATCGCCGCAATTTCGTGCTGTTCGCCGGGATCTCGGTGATCGTCTCCCTACCGTCGGCTGCGCTCTCCGGCTACGGGTATTCGCTGTTCGGGAACATCCTTCAGCAGACCACTACCGGCGCGGCGCCCAACTTCGGGTTCCTGGAGTCGACCCTTCCAACCCTGGCCGTCGGCGTGCTGGTCAATCTCGCGCTCGTCCCGTTCTTCTATGCGACGGTGGTCTACGCGGCCTGCGAGTCGGCACAGGGGCGATCCGTCACCGCGGGCGGGATTGTCTCGGCAGTTGTCCGTCGCTACTTTCCGCTGCTCGGCTATTTCCTGCTCATCGGCCTGATGGTCGTCGCGTTCTGCCTCATCCCGCTGTGGATCTGGATCTGGGTCGGCTGGCTGGTGGTGGCGCCGGTCATGTTCGTCGAGGACACCGGCTTGATCCAGGCGATGGGCCGGAGCTGGAGGCTGGTGGAGGGGAGGTGGTGGCGAACGTTCCTGGTGGTCTTCCTGATCTTCATCATCCAGTACGTCGTGCGCCTCGCCCTGAACGCGTTCCTCACGCTGGCTCAGTACCTACTCTTGACCGTCGCTCCATCTGGCCTGGTGCTTGGAATCTCGGGCGCCACACAGGTGATCGTCGACTCGCTGGTGAACCCGGTCCTGCAGATCGCAATCGTGCTCGTCTACTTCGACCTGCGCGTGCGGCACGAGGGATTAGACCTTTTCCAGCTTGCACAGCGGGTCCCGAGCCCGCCGAGCCTCTGAAGAAAGCGAGGTTCGCCGTCCGCCTTCTCTGCGTGGCCGCCCTGGCCTTGGCGCTCACCCCGGCCGCGGCGGTGCCCGCGCTCGCCGACCCGCCGCCGCCGTCCACGTATCGCGAGGCTGTCCAGGAGGCGTACGACCTGACCAGGAACGCGGTGCCCGGCGACAACGCGCCGGCCGTGCGCGCGGCCGCCGTTCTGGAGGCGGCAAGCGGCCAGAGCCTGCAGGAGATCCTTGGCGACCTGCAGCGCCGGCCTCCCGATTACCAGGACGCCGCCGAGCGGCTCTCCGCCCTGCTCGCGGCGCTCGACCGGCCTGCGAGCACGGCCGACCCGGCGCTGGCGCACCAGCGAATGCACGACGTGATGGCGATGAACAGGTACGACCCGCTCCACCGGCCGCCGACACTCCTCGAGCGCTTCGTCCAGTGGGTCCGTGACAGGGTGGCCGACCTGCTTCGGTTCATCACCGGCAATGGCGCCGGCGGCGTGGCACCGGGCATTCTCTTCTACCTGGCCGGCGCCGCGGCGCTGATCGCAGTCGCCGTGGTGATCTTCCGCTCCACCCGCGGTCGGTTCAGTCAGGCGCTGAGCTCATCCCGCCCGCCAGGCCCCAGGCCGCCCGCCGACTACTTCACCGAGGCCGACCGGCTGGCCGGTGGCGGCGACCGGGTGGGTGCGATCCGCGCACTGTGCGCCGGAGTTGCCGCCACGCTCGCGGGCGAGCGGACCTGGGAGGGTAGCCCGCTGACTGTGCGCGAGATCTTCCAGCGCGCACCGGATGCCGCCGGCCTCCGCCCGCTGCTCCTTCCTTTTGAGGCCGCGATCTATGGTGGCCGTGAGGTCGACGAGGAGACCTACCGCCGGGCGGAGCTGGTGGCGGCGCCTTATCGGGATCCGAGGGAGGCGGCAGCATGAAGGGGGCCCGCGGCTGGCTGCTCGCGGGTCTGGCCGCCGTCATCGTGGCCGCGGCCGCGTACTACGGGCAGCCTCAACAGGATTCTCCCGACCACAGCTCGAGCAGCGATGCTGCGAACGGGACGTCGGCCGCGCGGCTCTTCGCTCAGGCGATGGGCCATCCGACGGACCAGGTCGCGGGCACGTTCAACCTTCCCGCCTCGCCCGGATTGATGTTCGTCTTCACGCCCACCAGCGCGTACACCTCCGGCGAAGCGCAGCGCACGCTGCAGTGGGTCCGTGCCGGCGGCACCCTGGTCTACGCCTCCGAGCAGGGCGACTCCGAGCTCGACCACGCGCTCGGGGTCGTGCGCCTGGGCGGTTTCGTGACTACGGGTAACCAGCTCGCCAACCCCGCCGTGGCCGGGGTCGGCCAGGTGGCCGGCGCCGGCACCGTCGAGCCGCTCGATCCGGGGCCCGAACAGGTGCCCATCCTGCGCACCTCGCAGGGCCTTGCCACCGCATACATTCAGAAAATCGCGTCGGGCACCGTGATCGTGCTGACGGACCCGCTCGTCCTGTGCAACGGATACCTGGAAAAGCAGGACAACGGCCGCTTGCTCGCGGACCTGCTGGGCGTCGCAAGCCCCGGCGCTCCGGTCACATTCGACGAGTACCACCATGGCGTCGTGCTGAGCGATTTCGCGCCGCAGGCGTGGGTGATGACCCCTTGGGGGGCGGCCATGTTGTGGTTGCTCATCGCAATCTTCCTCGGCCTCGTCCTTCGCGGACGCAACTTCGGCCCGCTGATTTCGCGTCCGGCGGAGGCGGGACGCTCTGACGCCGAATGGACGGTCGCGGTGGGGCGGCTGCTGCGAAGGTCGAGCGCCCGGGCGGTCACCCTCGGTCTTCTCGCCTTTGCGACGGAGCGCGCCGTCGCCCTGCGAACAGGGCTGCAGCTGCAGCCACGCGAGCGCTTCTGGAATGCTCTTTGGGTGCGCGCGCCCGAGCTGGCCGCCGAGCTGGCCGAAGCCGAGAACACCCTTCACAGCTCGTCGGCTACCGAAGAGGACCTCCTGATCGCCGCCCAGCGGCTGCACCGAATCGCGCATCCGGTCAGCGGAGATCGACCGGCCGTCAGCAAGAGGGGGGCGGCTTAGTGGCAGGCGCACCCGCCTCGGCGCCGGATTTCTACGCTCGTTTCCAGGAGCAGCTCGGCAAGGCCGTGGTCGGGCAGGAGCATGCCATCCGCTTGTGCGCCATCGCGCTGGTCGCCCAGGGACACGTGCTGCTGGAGGGCGTGCCCGGGACCGGCAAGACCCTGCTCGCCAAGTCCATCGCTCGAGCGTTGGCCCTCGACTACGGGCGCATCCAGTTCACGCCCGACCTGATGCCGGCAGACATCGTGGGCACATCCGTCTACGACCTGGCGAGCCGGAGCTTTGCATTGCGCCGCGGCCCGATCTTCACCAACGTGCTCCTGGCCGATGAGATCAACCGCGCGCCCGCCAAGGTGCAGTCGGCGCTCCTCGAGGCGATGGAGGAGCACGGCGTGACGCTGGAAGGCGAGCAGCTCGCGCTGCCAGACCCTTTCTTTGTGCTCGCCACGCAGAACCCGATCGAGTACGAGGGCACCTATCCGCTGCCCGAAGCCCAGCAGGACCGCTTCCTGTTCAAGGTCCGCCTCGACTACCCGGGGCCTGCCGACGAGATGGAGGTCCTGCGTCGCTGGGAGTCGGGCATCGAGCTCCGGGATCCCGTCAAAGCCGGAGTCGAGCCGGTCCTGGGTCCCCAGGACATCGCGGAGTGCCGCGCGCAGGTGGCAAAGGTCGTGCTTGACGAGCAGATCAGGCGCTACGTGGTCGACCTCGCCATCGCGACGAGGACGGCGCCCGAGATTGCGCTGGGCGCGAGCACGAGGGCGGAGGTCTTGCTGATGCTGGCGGCGCGGGCATACGCCGCATTCGACGGCCAGGACTTCGTGACGCCCGACCATGTCAAGGGCCTGCTGGCTCCCGCGTTCCGTCACCGGCTCATCCTGCGGCCGGAGGCGGAGGTCGCCGGGCAGACTCCCGACAGCGTGCTGGAGGCCGTGGCGAGCCGGGTCGTCCCGCCGCGTTGAGCCGGGCTTGATCCGAGGGCTCGCGCCGCAGCCTCGCCTGTTGTGGGCGATCGCGCTCGGCGCGGGCCTGATCGCCCTCTCGGTGGCCTCGCCGGTGCTGGGAGTCGTCGCGGTGATCTACCACGCCGGCCTCGTCGTCGTCGCGGCGCGCGACCTCGCGCTCCTGCCTGGGCGTGCGGGCTACGTCGTGCGGCGCCTGATGCCGGAGCCGTTCTCGCTGGGCGAGAGGGAGGAGGTCACACTCGTCGTCGAGAACCCCGCGGCGGCCGGATTGCGGGCGACGGTCGCCGACCATGCGCCGGCGGAGCTGAGCCCAGAGCCGCGCGAGCTCTCGGGACGCTTCGATCGCGACGGCAGGCTGCGGCTGAGCTACCACACGTCCTCGCCCAGGCGCGGCGCTTATCAGTTCGGCCCGGTCGACCTGCAGGTCGCGCGCGACGAAGGCTGGTGGCGGCGGCAGGTGCGCGTGCCGCTCGAGCACGAGGTCGCCGTGTTTCCCAACGTGGTCGCGATCAAGCGCGTCCAGCTGACGCTGCGGCGCGGGCTGCGCGCCATGGCCGGCATGCGACGCGCCCGGCCGCCAGGCGCATCCACCGCTTTCGCGGGGTTGCGCGACTACGTGCGTGGCGACGATCTCCGTCGCGTGAGCTGGGCGGCGACTGCGCGCCGCGACCATCCGGTTGTGGTGGAGGTCGAGGCGGAGCGCGGCCAGCAGGTGATGATCGCGCTCGACTGCGGTCGCCTGATGACCGCACCCGCCGGCAACCTGGACAAGCTCGACCACGCGATCAACGCGGCGCTCATGCTGGCCTGGGTCGCGCAGGCCTACGGGGACCGCGTGGGTCTGATGACGTTCGACGATCGCGTCACCGCGTTCGTCAAGCCAGAGCGCGGGAGCGCGCAGCTGCGACGACTGACGGAGACCCTCTACAACGTCCGGGCGGAGTACATCGAGCCTGATTTCGGCCACGCCATGACCCACCTTGCTTTGCGCGTCGGGCGGCGGTCGATGATCGTCCTGCTCACCGACGTGCAGGATCCTGAGGCGTCAAGGGAGCTGATGGCGCACTGCCTGCGGCTCGCCGGGCGGCACCTGGTCCTGGTCGTCGCGATGTCGGACCCGGCCGTGATGAGTGCGCGAGACGCTCCCATCGCCACCTCGGCGCGCGCCTACGAATGGGCTGCCGCCGAGCAGTTCGTCGCCAGCCGCCGCGAGAGCTTCGAGCTTTTGCGCCGGGGAGGGGTGCTGGGGCTAGACGTCGTCGCCGGCAGTCTCTCGCCGGCCCTGGTCGAGCGGTACCTGGAGCTGAAGGAGCGAGCGCTCCTGTGAGCCGCTGACGCGCGGGCGGCCGCTCATCAGAAGGTAGGAGTACAGGAGCAGACCGGTGGTCAGCCCGATCGCCAGCTTGACCACGAACGGAGCTCCCGATGGAGAGATGTTGCCTTCGATGGTCCCCGCGACCACCAGCAGCGGCGCCAGGCCGAGCAGGAGGATGAATGCTCGGCGCGCCGCGACCACGAGGGCGTCCGAGCGCTTGCGGTTGCCGGGCGAGAGCAGGGCCCATCCCATGAGCAGGCCCCCCGCGCCCTGCGCCACGACTATCGACAGCTCCAGCACGCCGTGGCCGATGACGAAACCGAAAAGGCCGCCGCTCAAGCCGTATGCCTGGGTCAGGCCGAAGAGCCCGCCGAGGCTGATGCCGTTGGAGATCATCACGTATATCACGGGCAATCCGAAGAGGACGCCGAACCCGAAGGCGAGCCCCGAGACCCAGATGTTGTTGGTCATGATCAGGCCGGCCATGGCCACGCGTTCGCCGGGCGGGATGTCGGTCCACAGCTGGTGGTGATGGACCGAATCGATGAGCTGTGGTGAAGCGATCGCATATGCGGCGTCGGGATTGGCCAGCACGACGAAGTAGCTGATCAACGCCGGCACGAACATCAGCGCCGCTGCCGCGAGCAGATACCGCCACGCGCCGCGGTACGTGGCGGGAAGGGTCTCGATGTAGAAGTCGCGGATGTGCCGCCAGCTCTCACCACCGCGCCGGTAGACGATTCCGTGGCCGCGCGCCACCACGCCGTTGAGATAGCGGTGGACCGGCTCTCCTGGCCAGTCTCGCTGTGCGCGGGCGAGGTCGGCCGTGGCGCGGCGGTACAGCTCGGCCATCGTCAGCACCTGCGCCGGAGCCAGGCCGTTCAGGCTGCCCCCGCCGGCGTGCGCGAGCAGGTCCTCGAGCCGGTTCCAATCGTGGCGGCGCAGGGCAATGAAGTCTTCGGCCCGCATGGAAGCAAAATAGCCTATGCACCAGCCGCTGCCGGACAGCGACCTGGTCGTCGCCACCCCGGAACGTGTCTCGTTCGACTACCAGGTGGCGGGCCTCGGCACCAGGGCCGTGGCCCAGCTCGTCGATCTCTTGATCGTGGCGGGGATCTTGGCCGCGGTCTACTTCGTCGCGCTGGCGGCCGAGCTTGCGAGCTGGGACACGCTCGCCACGCTGATCGTCGTGATCGGCAGCTTCGTGGTGATCTTCGGGTACTTCTGGGTCAGCGAATCACTGTGGTCCGGGCAGACCATCGGCAAAAAGGTGTTCCGGCTCCGCGCCGTCGGAGACCGCGGAGAACCGCTCACCTTCATGCAGGCGGGGATCCGCAACGTCATCCGGATCGTCGACTTCCTTCCATATGCGTACGGCATCGGCCTGGTCGTCCTCTTCGCCAACGGCAAGGGCAAGAGGCTGGGCGACCTGGCGGCAGGCACCGTCGTGGTCAAAGACTCGGACCGTGTCGGGCTGTGGCAGCTGGCTGGCGGAAAGCTCGCGATGCCGGCTTCGACAAGTCCAGGCGTCACAGCGCCCATCCCGCCGCCGCACGCCCCCCCTTACGCTCCAGTCAGCATGGCCGAGCTGACGCTTCGCCGCCTCGACCCCGAGCTCCGTCGGTTTGTGAGCTCCTATGCGCGGCGCCGCCCGCAGCTGAGCCTGCACGTGCGCGCCGAGCTGGCCAGAAAGGTCCAGCCGAGCCTGCGTTCGGCGGTGCCGGAGGTGTTCGCGGAGAGCGGCCCGCTGGCCGCTCTTGACCACCTGGCCGACCTCGAGCGCGAGTAGCCGACCTTCGGGCGGTCGAGCCGCTAGAGCCAGTCGTGAAGCTGTTCGACCGTCAGGTTGCTGCCGCAAAGCGGCGTCGCGACCCGGCGACCCGCCCAGTCGCTGCTTCGCCGGGCGATCGCGGCCATCCCGACGGCGCCTGCGGGCTCGACCGCGAGCCCGGCCAGCGAGAAAAGCATGCGCATGGCCTCGAGGATCTCGGCATCCGAGACAAGCATCACCTCGTCCACTGCGCGCCGCATGGTCTCGAGCGCCTCCGGCACGGGCACGCGAACCGCGATGCCGTCCGCGATGGTGCCGACGGGCGCGGAGACGGGACGGCCCTCGCGCCAGGACCTCTCCATCGCGGGCGCCTCCGACGAGCAGACCGCGATCACCCTGGTCCTTGGCGACGCGTGCTTCATCCAGGAACCGATGCCGTTGGCGAGCGCGCCGTTGCCCAGCGGGACGAAGATGGCGTCCAGCGGGCGCTCCAGCCGCCCGAGCTCGATTGCGATCGTGCCCGCCCCTTCGGCGATCGGCCCAAGCAGGCCGTCCTCGATGTACCGCGCCCCCGAACTCGACGCATGACGTTTGGCCGCAGCCTTCGCCGCGTCGAAGTCATCTCCTTCCAGCACAACCTCGGCGCCGAGCGCGCGCATGCGCTGGATCTTGAGCGGGTTGGCGTTCCACGCCGCGAACACCGTGATGCTGCGGCCCGCTTTGCGACAGGCGTACGCCATGCCCTGGCCGAAATTCCCGGCCGAGGCGCACACGAGACCGCCGGCCGCGTCCTCGCCCAGCCGCTGCACGAGGTAGTCCGCGCCGCGTCCTTTGAACGAGCGGATCGGGTTCACGAACTCGACCTTCAGCAGCGCATCCAGGCCCAGCCGCTCGCTGATCGGCTCGCAGACGAACTGGGGCGAGTCGCGGAACACCGGGTCGATCAGCGTCGCCGCTTCCTTGATGTTCTCGATCGAGATCGCGGCGTCCACGCCCGCGAGTGTATCGATCAATGGGACGCCGGCCAGGGGGTAGTCAGGCCGGCGTCCCTACGCTTGCTATACGAAACGGCGCGACCCTGTAAAAGGCTACGGGCCCACTTGTAAAACCCCATCATGGGTGGGAGAGTAGTCAACCCCATGCCCAAATCGACCATCACGTTCGTGTGCACGGAATGCGGCGGCGAGAGCCTCCGATGGGCCGGCCAGTGCCCCCACTGCCGGGCCTGGAACACGCTCCAGGAGTTCCAGGTCCGCAAGGCGGCCCCGGGGCGCGAAGCGAGCCGCCCGTCGCAGGGCGCCCGGCCCGTCCCGATCGGCGACATCTCCTCCGAACCCGCCCCAAGGACCGCGCTCGCGTGGGACGAGCTCAACCGGGTGCTCGGCGGAGGGATCGTGGCCGGGAGCGTGGTCCTGATCGGGGGCGAGCCGGGCGTCGGCAAATCCACCCTGCTCATGCACGCCGCGGCGCAGGTCGCGGGACGCTCCGGGGACCAGGTGCTTTACGTCTCTGGCGAGGAGTCGGCCCAGCAGATCCGGATGCGGGCCCAGCGGCTGGGCGCCCTCGACAGCGGGATCCTGCTGCTGGCCGAGAACGATCTCGATGTGATCTGCGAAGCCATCGGCTCCGTGAAGCCTCAGCTGGCGATCGTCGACTCGATCCAGACCGTCACCGACGCAGGCTTCGAAGGCAGCGCCGGCAGCGTGACCCAGGTCCGGGAGTCGGCGGGGCGCCTGATGCGGTTGGCCAAGGAAACCGGGGTTCCGATCTTCCTGATCGGCCACGTCACAAAAGAGGGTTCGATCGCCGGGCCGAGGGTCCTGGAGCATATCGTTGACGCCGTGCTGTACCTCGAAGGCGACCGCCGCCAGGAGCTGCGCATCCTGCGGGCGATGAAGAACCGGTTCGGCTCGGCCGAGGAGATCGGCGTTTTCGCGATGGGCGAGGCCGGGCTGGAACAGGTGACCGACCCGTCGGCCGCCCTGCTCGGACAGGCGCCGCTCGCCGCTCCAGGCACCGCGGTGGTCGCGGCCCTGGAGGGCACACGTCCTCTTCTGGTCGAGATCCAGAGCCTGGTCAACCAGACCGACAACGCGATGGTGCGCCGCATCGCGAACGGCATCGACATCAACCGCCTGCACATGATCCTGGCCGTGCTCGAGAAGCGCCTCGAGCACAAGTTCGGGAAATCGGACATCTTCGTCAACGTGGCGGGTGGGATCCGTGTCACGGAACCAGCCGCGGACCTGGGTCTTGCCCTGTCGATCGTCAGCAACCAGAACAACAGGCCCCTGCCGGACGGCCTGGTTGTGATCGGTGAGCTGGGGTTGGCGGGCGAGGTGCGTCGCGTGGGCCAGCTCGAGCGCCGCCTCCAGGAGGCGGCCCGGCATGGCCTCACGCGCGCTTTGATTCCGGCCGGCGCCAAAGCCGGCCGGCCATCCGGTCTCGACGTGGTCGAGGTCCGGACGTTGGCGGAGGCGGTCTCCGCCGCATTTCCTTCACCCATGAAGTCCGGCGCATTCATAAGGGAGGCCGGGCTAACGGTCTCTTGAGGAGGTAATCGTGAAGCGTTCCGAGTATCTCGCCCGATGGATGGGCGGGGGGCTCGGAGTGATCGGTGGTTTCGCGCTCGGTTATTTCATGGTCCGAGGGATTGGGACGACCCGCCCCGGATTCATCATCATCGGGCTGACCACGCTGGAAGGTTTGATCTTCGCCTACCTCGGCACACCGTACGTGCTGGGAGGATGGCGTCGATTCAACTTCCGGCTGACGAGCACTCCGCTGCCCGACCTTTTGAGCGGACTCCTGGGCATGGTGATCGGCCTCGTCATCGCCGTGCTGATCGGAGTCTTCGTACGCGACCTTGTCGCGCCGTATGGCTATGCCCTCTCAGCTGTGCTCGCGTTGCTGCTCGCCGCGCAGGGCGCATCGGTCGGCCTCACGCGCCGCGCCGAGCTGACCTCACTGTTCTTCGGGGGCGCCCGTGAGGACCAGACCAACCGAATCCCGGCCGTCCTCCTCGACACGTCCGTGATCATCGACGGCCGCATTCTTGACATCGCCAAGACCGGCTTCGTGGACATGCCGCTCGTCATCCTCAGCTCGGTCTTGCGCGAGCTCCAGATGGTGGCGGATTCGGCCGACGCAACCCGGCGGCGCCGCGGCCGGAGAGGCCTCGACGTCCTGACCGAAATGCAGAAAGACCCATCGATCAAGCTGCAGGTAACGGAGGACGACGCGCCTACCGGGACCGAGATCGACGCCCATCTCGTCAGGATGGCCAAGCGCAAGCACTGGGCGATCATGACCAACGACTTCAACCTGAACCGCATCGCGCGGCTCGAGGGCGTGGTGGTCTTGAATCTCAACGAGCTCGCGCAAGCGATGCGCCCGGTGGCGATCCCGGGCGAGGAGATCATCGTCACCGTCGCGCGCGAGGGCAAGGAGCCTGGACAGGGCGTCGGCAGCCTCGACGACGGCACGATGGTGGTGATCCAGAACGGGCGCCGCCTGCTGAACCAGACCATCACGGCGGTGGTGACCTCAGTGATCCAGACCTCGGCCGGGCGGATGATCTTCGCCGAGCCGGCCGGCATCGAGGCCCGGCGCGGCAACAGCCGGACCAAGCGCGAGGAAACGGCGTGAGATGTCCACCGTAGGCGCGATCGTGGCGGCCGCAGGCTCGGGCTCGCGGCTGGGCCGGGGCAGCAAGGCGCTCGTGAGACTCAACGGGCGCACGACGCTCGCTCGTGTGCTCGAGCTGTTCCTTGCGCTCGACGAGGTCGACAAGATCGTCGTGGTCGGGCCGCCCAGCCGGCTCGTGAACGCCGAGCGCGAGGTCGAGGCGATGCATCCTCGCAAACCGGTCGTCGTGAAGGCGGGAGGGGAGAGCAGGCAGGCCTCCGTTCGCGCAGGCCTGGCGGCTCTGGGCGACTGCGATTTCGTGCTCGTCCACGACGCCGCGCGGCCCCTCGCCACCGCGACGCTGGTGAGGCGGGTGCTGGCCGCGGCGATGGAGTCGGGTGCGGCGTTCCCCGCCCTCGCCCCGCGCGACGCGGTGAAACGGGTCGAAGGCAACCGGCTCGTCGAGAGCCTCGACCGCTCCCGCCTCGTGCTGGCGCAGACGCCCCAGGCGTTTTCTTACGAGCTGCTGGCGCGCGCCCACCGCGAGGCCGCGGACGCGGGGCTGGTGGGAGACGACGACGCCCAGCTCGTCGCCGCGACCGGCCACGATGTCACGGTGGTCGAGGGTGAGCCGGCCAACATCAAGCTGACGACGCCCGAGGACTTCGACGTGGTGGAGGCGCTGATCCGCGAGCAGGAAGCCGCCGCCCGGTGAGGGTCGGGATCGGGTACGACGTCCACCCTCTGACCGCCGGCCGCGAGCTGATCATCGGCGGCGTCCGCATCGAGCATCGAACAGGGCTCGACGGGCACTCTGACGCGGACGTTCTCACGCACGCGGTCATCGACGCGCTGCTCGGCGCAGCGGGCCTCGGTGACATCGGCAAGCTGTTTCCGGCCGGCGACTTGAGGTTCAAGGACGTCTCAAGCCTCGACCTGCTGGTCAGCGCGGTGGAGACCGTGCGCGCGACCGGTTACAGGATCCTCAACGTCGACTGCACCGTCATAGCCCAGGAGCCCCGGCTCGGGCCACACCTGCACGAGATGGGGCAGAAGCTCTCGACGGCGATGAAGATCAACCTGGGGCACGTCAACGTGAAGGCGACGTCGCCCGAGGGGTTGGGCGCCCTCGGTCACGCCGGCGGCATCGCGGCGCAGGCAATCGCGCTGATCGAGTAGGTCGGGCCGGTCGCGGACGCGGGCCAGGTTGGAGCATCCCCTCTCGCAAATCCCGGACACTAGCGATGTGCCCCTGCGCCTCCACAACACGCTGACCGGGACCAAAGAGGCCTTCGAGCCGCTGGAAGCGGGACACGTCCGCATGTACACGTGCGGCCCGACAGTGTGGAACTTCGCCCATGTCGGCAACCTCCGCGCATTCCTGTTCTACGACCTGATCCGCCGCCACCTCCAGGTGTCCGGCTACCGCGTCACGCACGTCATGAACCTCACCGACATAGACGACCGGATCCTCGACCAGGCGACACATGCGAACACCACCATCGCCGACTACGTCAAGCCCTACGTCGCAGCCTTCTTCGAAGACCTGGCATCGCTCCGCGCCCAACCCGCCGAGCACTATCCGCGCGCCACCGAGCACATCCCCGAGATGGTCGCGATGATCAGCCGCCTGCTCGAGCAGCAAAACGCGTACGTCGCAGACGGCGACGTGTACTTCCGCATCGCGAGCTTCCCCCGCTATGGCGCTCTGTCGCACCTCGATCGCGGCGGTCTGCGCGCCGGTGCGCGCGTGGTCGCCGACAAGTACGACAAGGAATCGGTGAGCGATTTCGCCCTGTGGAAGAAAGCCCAGCCGGGAGACGATTCGCTCGGCGCCGCGTGGGATGCGCCCTTCGGCCGCGGCCGCCCAGGCTGGCACATCGAATGCTCCGCGATGAGCAAGCGCTACCTCGGCGACACGCTCGACATCCATGCGGGCGGCGTCGACCTGATGTTCCCGCACCACGAGAACGAGATCGCCCAGTCGGAGGCCGCCAACCACGAGACCTTCGCCCGCGTTTGGCTCCACTCCGAATATTTGAGCGACGCGACGGGCGAGAAGATGTCGAAGAGCGCCGGGGGTTTCACCACGCTGCGAGACCTCGAACGGGCTGGCCACGACCCGATCGCAGTCCGCTTCTTCTTGATCTCCAACGCCCACTACCGATCGCGCCTGCGCTTGAGCACCGAGGCGCTGCATTCCGCTGCCGAGCAGGTGCGCCGTCTGCGCGAGCTTGCTGAACGGCTGCGGAGAACCGAACCCGCGACCGTCGACGATCCGGACCTCCTGCGAAGGATCGGAGAGGTACGGGACGGCTACCGCGCGGCCCTCGATGACGACCTCAACCTGCCCCAGGGAGTCGGCCTCGTCTTCGAGCTCGCTCGCGAAACCAACGCCGCGCTGGACGCCGGTCGCGTCGGAGACCAAGCGCTCGAAGCGCTGCGGGGGATGCTCGATGAGGTGGACGCCCACCTCGATGTCATCCACGCCGACGAACTTGGGCTCGCCGAAGAGGTCGAGCGACTGATCGCTGAACGCGAGGCCTCACGCAGGGCGCGCGACTTCCACCGCGCGGACCAGATCCGCGACGAGCTGCGCCGGCGCGGGATTGCGCTCGAAGATTCGAAGGATGGCGTGAGGTGGCGGCGCCTCACGACCTCGTGACTAATGGGGCAGGCCGGTCCTGACCTGCCCTGTGGCCGTGTCGTAGTAGTGGCGCGGGATGCTGGTGACGTTCTTGCCGAACAGGACCAGCTCGAGTGCATCGTCGCCGATGCCCTGCTGGCTGTGGATGTCGTGTGGTGGGTCGAGCCAGGTCACGAACGACCCGGGCTCGAGCTCCTTCTCGTACAGGAGGCTCAGGCGGCCGCCCTCTCCGAGCTTCCAGTGCCGGTAGCGATCGCGTCCCTTCACGACGCAGGCAACGCCCCACGAGCTGTGGTCGTGGACCGGCGTCTCTTCGTAGGGCGAGAAACGGGCCAGCATCAAAGTCAGGCCGTCGGGGTCCGTCTGAAGAAGCTTGAAGCTGGAGTCGGCGCCGTGAAGAGCGCGCATCTCGTGCTCCCCGACGAATCCTGATTCGCGCGAAGCGTCCGCCAGCAGCTGCCCGACGGCGCACAGGCTGTCCTCCGTCACGCCGCCCGCGAGCCTCGACCGGGCCTCGGCCATGAAGCCGGCCACGCTGACCGTCTCGCGCACAGCGTCAGCATAGCCGTCAGGCTTTAGGCGATGCGACCAGCCCGAAACGCCCCGTCGACGGTCCTGATCCACGGCCGAAACGCCGTGCTCGAGGCCGCCCGCGCCGGCCGCGTCGTCAAGGTCTACCAGGCTTCCGGGCTCGGTCATGACCCGCGCCTTGACGAGCTCGCGAGCCTGACGCGCATCGAGGTCGTGCCCGCGGAAAGACTCGACGTGATGGCGCCCGGCGTCCACCAGGGAGTCGCGGCCGAGCTGAAGCCGAGGCGAGAATGGACGCTCAAGGAGCTGCTCGAGACGAAGCCCTCGCTCCTGGTGGCCCTCGACTCGATCATGGATCCGCAGAATCTCGGCGCGATCCTGCGCAGCGCCGAGGTTGCAGGCAGCGACGGCGCGATCGTGCCGGAGCATCGCAGCGCGCCGCTGTCCGCCGTCGCGGTCAAGGCCAGCTCGGGCGCCACGGAGCTGCTGCGGATCACGAGGGTCTCGGGCATGCCGTCAGCGATCGCGGAGGTCAAGCGCTCCGGCATCTGGTGCGTGGCGCTCGACCCGCGCGGCGAGATGCCGGCGTGGGAGTTCGACTTCAGACAGAACGTATGCCTGGTTGTAGGCAGCGAAGGGGACGGAGTGCACCGGCTGGTCAAGGAGCGCTGCGACGCCAGGGTCAAGCTGCCGGTGGCCGGGCACATCGCCAGCCTCAACGCCTCGGCCGCCGCGGCGGCGCTGCTCTACGAGGTGATGCGGCAGCGATCGAAATAGCGGGCTCTAGACTGGTCGGCGATGCCTGACGCAACCCTCGAGCTGCAGCGCGCCGCCGCGGACATCCCGCTCACCCGCGACGCGCGCGAGATCCTCGAACAGGCGAGCGAGGCGGCCGCCCAGCGCGGGGCGCCGCAGGCCACGCCCGCCGATGTGCTGCAGGCGATGTTCAAGAGGCGAGGCAGTCTTGCCGTGGAAGCGATCATCGCGATGGGCCTCGACCCCAAGGAGATCGTCGCCGTCGTGGCCAATGACGGCACTGGCGCCCCCGCCCTCCCATTGCGCCAGCTCCTGGTCAACGCCAACCGCGAAGCCCAGGTGCTCGGCCACTACCAGGTCGACTCGATCCATCTGCTTCTCGCGATGCTGTACTCGGACTCGCCCGCCACGGCCGGCCCGCTGCAGAAGGCAGGGGTGACCATGTACGACCTGCGCCGGCATCTGCAGGTCGGGGCCAAGCCGGACTTCCTGCCCGGCGAGTCAGACCGCGCGCAGGCCGGCCGCGCGGCTCCCGACAGAAACCGCGCGGGTGATGTGCCGCGCGCCGCTGCCGCCCTTCGGCGCAAGCCGCTGCCATCTCTGCGCGGCGTGTTGACGGTGAGCCCGGTTTTCTTCGGCATCCTTGGCGCGACGTTGGTATCGGGCGTGATCCTGGCGGTCGGCATCGTCCCCGGCCTCGACGGTCCGATGACGATCGTGTTCGTCACCGCCGGCTGGATCACGTCCCTCTGCATCCACGAGTTCGGCCATGCGTTCGTCGCGTATCTAGGAGGGGACCGGGCGGTGGCCACCTCGGGCTACCTCACGCTCAACCCACTCCGCTACACCAACGTGCTGCTCAGCCTCGTAATGCCGATCATCTTCCTGCTGCTGGGCGGTATCGGCCTGCCGGGCGGAGCCGTCTACATCAACCACTCCGTGATCCGAAGCAAGGCCTGGGACTCTGCGGTCTCGGTCGCCGGACCGGTCGGCACTTTGGTGTGCGGATTGGTGGTGGCCGCGCCGTTCTTCCTTCCCGGCCTCAGCTCGACGCTGCTCGGACGCCTCGAGTTTTACGAGGCGCTCGCGTTCCTCGCATTCATCGAGGCGATTGCGCTTGTCCTCAACCTGCTGCCGATCCCGGGGCTCGACGGGTTCGGCATCCTGAGGCCCTGGCTCCCGTACTCGGTCCAGGACTACGCCGTGCGCTTCGGCCAGATGGCGATCATCGGCGTCTTCATCGTGCTTTGGTTCGTGCCCACCGTCTCGCACGCGTTCTTCGGCGTCGTCCTGCAGCTCACCGACATCACCGGGATCCCGCGGGTCCTGATCGCGTTCGGCCAGGCCCACATGCAGTTTCGCTGATGGAGCGGGTGGTCGTCGACGGCTACAACGTCATCCACGCATGGCCCTCGCTCAAGAAGCTCATGAACGAGGCATCGCTCGAAGCAGCGCGCGACAAGCTGGTCGACCGCCTCTCCATCCTGGGCATGGTTGCCGGCGCGGACGTGACGGTCGTTTTCGACGCACACCACTCGACGGCGCGGTCCAACTCGGAGCAGCTGGTCGAAGGGGTGCATGTGCTGTTCACTCGCAAAGGCCATTCGGCCGACCACGCGATCGAGCGCATTGCTTACGCGGCCAGCCAGGTCGACGACATCATCACCGTGGCGACCTCGGACCGGTTTCAGCGCGACCTCGTCCGCGGCATGGGCGGCGCGGTCATCAGCTCGGAGGAGCTCGAACGCCGAGTCGTCGACGCAGAGGACGAGATGGGCCGCCGCATCCAGGGCTACTCAAAGCGATGAGCGTGGTGCGCCGGACACGAATCGTTTGCACGATCGGACCCTCGAGCGCCTCGCCCGGGGTGGTCCGCTCGATGGTCCAGGCGGGGATGGACGTGGCGAGGCTGAACTTCTCTCACGGTGACCCTGACACCCACCGTCGCGCGGCGGAGACGGTGCGCGAAGCGGCCTCGGCGGTGGGCCGCCCGGTGGCCCTGCTCGGGGACCTGCAGGGCCCGAAGATCCGCACCGGCCCGCTCGAATCGTCTTTCCAACGGCTCGTTCGGGGCCGCCGCGTCGCGATCGTCGCGCAGCACGAGCACCAGGAGGGCGCGGCACCGGCCGGGCGCCCTGACGAGATAGAGGTGAGCCACCATGAGCTCGTCGACGCCCTGGAGGTGGGGGACAGGGTGCTCCTCGACGACGGACGCCTCGAGCTCATCGTCCGCAGCGTTGCGCCCGGGCGCGCCGAGTGCTCGGTGCTGCGCGGCGGGCTGCTAGGAGAACGCAAGGGGGTGAGCGTGCCTGGGCGCGCGCTGCCGCTGCCGGCCCTCACTGATAAGGACATCGAGGACCTCAAGCTCGCCGTCGAGCTGGACGTCGATTACCTGGCGCTCTCTTTCGTGCGCCGGCCGGAGGACGTGTTGGCCTGCCAGGAGCACCTCGCCGGGCTCGGCTGTAAGGCGCCGGTGATCGCCAAGCTCGAGAAGCTCGAAGCCATCCGGCAGCTGAGCAAGATCCTCGAGGTGGCCGACGCGGTCATGGTGGCGCGGGGCGACCTTGGGGTGGAGCTGAAGCTGGGAGACCTGCCCGCCGTGCAGAAGGACGTGATCGACCGCGCCAACAGGGCCGGGGTCCCGGTGATCACCGCGACCGAGATGCTGGAGTCGATGGTCACCTCCAACCGGCCGACTCGAGCGGAGGCGTCCGACGTCGCGAACGCGATCTGGGACGGCACCGACGCGGTCATGCTCTCCCAGGAGACCTCTATCGGGGCGCACCCGGTTGAGGCGGTCCGTGCCATGGCGACGATCTGCATCTCGGCGCAGCGGCACCCCGCGTTCGAGCGCGCACGGCAGGTCTGGCGCGAGCCCGGCGAGGTGGGGAGCGCCATCGCCCACGCGGCGGCCACTACGGCCGACGAGATCGGCGCCCGGGTGATCATCGCCTTCACGGAGTCGGGGAACACCGCCCTGCGCTGCAGCAAAGCCCGGCCGCGCATACCGGTGGTGGCTGCCAGCCCGCACGACAGGGTGCTGCGGCGCACCGCGCTGTATTCGGGCGTGATCCCGCTCCTGGTGAGCCCGGGCCGGGACACCGACCAGATGTTCTCGAACGCCACTGAGGCAGCCCTCGCAAGCGGGCTGGTGAAGCCGGGAGACCGGGTCGTGGTGGTCGCCGGCGTGCCCGTCGGCCGGCCCGGCCAGACCAACCTCCTGAAGGTTGAGACGGTCTAAGCAGGCGTTAAGCGGGCTCCGGGCATCCAAAATTAGGAAGTGCCCGCAACCCACGGCCTGCTCGGACGCATTCAGAGGGCCAACGACGACGCCTCCCGGCGCTTTGGCCCGCACACCTCCGAGGTCGAGGCCTTCATCAGTGCGACAGGGCAGCTGACCCCGTGGCAGTGGCGTCAGGTGCTGGCCGTGCGGCGCCTCGTCACGTCGGTCTCCAAGGAGGGCACCGGGGAGCGGTCCGACTCCGCGCGCTCGATCCAGGCTGCGATCCGGACCAACGACGCCCGCATCTCAGAGCCGATGGCGAGGGCCGGCGAGGTCTTGTTCGACACCCTGGTCAAAAAGAGCGATGAGAAGCAGGTCGCGGCCTGGCAGGCGATGTCGGCCCTCGTCATGCGGTCCTGGCTCCCCGCGCTGAAGTTCGCCGCCCACTACGCGCCTTTCGTGGCCTTCATCCCGGTCTCGGGCGACGACGTGCTCGACCCGAGGTCCCTCCGGTTCGTCGGAGCGATCGAATCGCTGACCAAGGAGCAGTGCGAGGCGCTTGCCCACCGCTGGCGCATCGACCCGGCGGCCTCTCGCGCCCTCCTTCAGGCAGTGACCAAGAACCGGCAGGTCAAGAGCGAGGAGGCGGCGGCGATGGCCGCGCTCACGGTCATCCCGACCCACCTGCCCGGCGACGCCGGCTGGTTTGCAGTGCGTACAGCCGTGCACGGCGGCCGTGTTCTCGGCTCGCTCGGCGATCTGTCCCCGCATCAGATCACCGAGCTGTGGGCGCCGCTCCAGGAGGCGATCCGCTTCGAATCCCTCGATTCGACCGAGGAAGCCCCGGCGCTGGACCGGGTCCGGTCCGTCGTGAGCGGCGCGATCAAATCCATCACGGGGACACGCCGGGCGGCTCGACTCCCGGCCACGCCCGCGGCCAAGGCGCCGGCCCCTTATGGGTCCAACAGCGCGGAAGTGGCCGCCTTCATCAACGGCGTCAGCGAAATGACGCCGATTCAGTGGCTGCGCGTCCTCGACCGTCGCAAGCTCGTCGCGAGCATCACGCGAGAGGGAAGCGCCGAGCCGGCCGGAGTCGTGAGGTCGATCCTCGCCGCCATAGAGGGCACGCGCGAGCTCGACACGTTCACGCGGTGCCGCGCGTTCGCGGCGGTCGAGCGCGCGGGCTTTGCCGCGGAGGCGCACGGCCACCTGACTCGCGAGCAGGTAGACGAGATGTACGCGCCTTTCTCGGCGTCGATCCCGATGCAGCACCTGAACGGTGGCGGCTTCGCCCACAAGCTCGCCGCGCTGGGCAAGTCCGACTGGGAGAAGGTGGCCGCGGAGGCGCCCGAGGTGAACGAGGAGGCGGTCGCTCCGCTCGTCAACGCGGGGACGGCGCTCATCGATTTCTTCGGTGGCCGCTCCGATGACGAGGCGGTGGCGGCGTGGCACGCGGTATCGGCCCTCGTACGCCGCCACCAGCTGACTGCGATCAAGTTCGCTGCGTCCTACGCGCCGTTCGCGTCCGCGATCCCCGTCACCAGCCCGAGGTCTCTCGGCGCGATGGTCTCCCGCTACGTGACCGCGATCGGGCGTCTGGGTTCGACGCAGTGCGTCGTCCTGTCCCAGCCGTGGCAGATCAGTGACGATCTCTCCAACGTCCTGTCGAAAGCCCTGGCCGACGGAAGCGCGCGTCCGGCGGAGGAGGCGGCGGCCCTGGCCGCGGTGGTGACCGTCCCGATGCGGTTATCCGGCAGCAACGGCTGGGCCGCGGTGAAGACGGCCGCGTTCGGCGGACGTGTCATCGCATCGCGCAACAAGCTGACTCCAGAACAGCTGGAATCGTTGTGGTTGCCGATCCAGCAGGCGATCCCGCTTGCGTCGTTGGGTGCGCCGTCCAAGCCGCGCCGCTGAAAGGCCGATGGAACAGCCCGTTTCCCCGATCGCTTAAATTCAAAGACGTGTCAAAGAAGAAGGTCACGAAAAAGCCAACCCCTCGGAACAGGTCTCGCTCCAACTCCCAGACCCCCAAGTTCGACCGCGTCCTCGTTGTGTCCGCCCACCCGGACGACCCCGATTTCGGCGCGGGCGGGTCGATCGCCCGGCTGGCCGACAATGGGGCTCGCGTTACCTATGTGATCGTTACCGACGGCTCCCAGGGCGGGGAGGACCCCAAGCAGAAGGACGCGGACCTGAAGTCGATCCGCGAGAAGGAGCAGCGCGCAGCGGCCCGGGTGCTGGGCGTCAAGAAGGTCGAGTTCCTCGGTTACAAGGACGGCCACCTGTCCCCGGACCTGAAGCTCAGGCACGACATAGTCCGCATGATCCGCAAGCACAAGCCGCAGCTCGTTATCACGCACACCCCGGGCCGTGTGCTCGACGCGCCGATGGGCGGCTCGCACCCCGACCACCTCGCCGTGGGTGAGGCCACCATGGCCGCGGTGTATCCCGATTCGCGCAACCCACGTGCCTTCCGCTCGTTGCTCAAAGAAGGGCTCGAGCCGCACGAGGTGAAGGAGGTCTGGATCCCGTTCTGGACGGCCGGAGACCACCTGGTCGACATCAGCTCGACCCTCGACCGCAAGATCCAGGCCCTCCGCAAGCACAAGAGCCAGGTCGCCAAGCCTGGCCGCGAATGGGACTTCGAGAAGTTCATGCGCAAGCGGCATGCCGAGGTGGGGAAGCGGGGCGGCTACCGCTACGCGGAGTCGTTCAAGAGGATCACGGTCTAGAAGCGCTAGCGCTCGATGTCGGCGAGCGAGCTCCACACGTCGATCTTGGTGCGGACCCGCCGCAGGATTTCCTCCATGAAACCCGTGGTCGACGCCTGCCCGCCGAGGTCGGCGGTGCGCACGCCGTCGGA
>JBAUTF010000200.1:0-2558 GCA_049582065.1 Candidatus Dormiibacterota bacterium
TTTATTAAGTCGGGATAGCTGCACGCTTCGCGTGCTGCGTTGCACAGAAGTTTCGCAGCCAACCGACGTAATGGGTCAAACGCTGCGGAGCCATCGAGCCCATAGGGCCGCCCGATGTCGGCTGTTGCTCCAAGATCGGACGTGGCTTTGCATCGCAGCGAAACGTCGCTAAGGGCCAGGAAGCGACATCGCAAGCTCTACTCGATCACCTTGTCGGCGCGTGCTACTAACGTCGCGGGCACCGTAATGCCAAGCGCGTTGGCGGTCTTGAGATTGATCACCAGCTCGAATTTGGTCGGCTGGACAATCGGCAGATCGGCAGGCTTGACTCCGCGCAAGACCTTGACGACCTGCCCGGTCAACAACTCTCGAAAGACTTGTTCGAGACGTACACCGTAGGCAATCAGGCCGCCCTCATCCGCTTCTCCCGGAAATGGATAAATGGTCGGCAAGCGCAGCGCCGCGACGCGCTGCATCACAATCTGGCGATTGCCGTAGAGGAAGGCTGACGCCAAAACGTTTAGCGCTGCGGCGCCTGACGCCTTTGCCGCATCGATGGCTCCCAGAATCTCCTCGACACTGGCGATCCGATAGGTGGAAAGCTCGACGCCGCGTGCGCGCGCCGCGTCCTGTAGTGCCTTAAGTTCCGGCGAACCCGTCACATTGGCTTCGGCAAGGACCCCGATGCGGAGAAGTCCGGGCACAGCCTCGATCAGGATTTCCTGGCGCTTGCCGTCAAGCTCGGTTGAGAAGAGGCTCATCCCCGTCGTATTGCCTCCGGGCCGGGCCAACGAGTTCACCAGCCCTGAGCCGACCATATCGTCGGTAATCCCGACGATCGGAATCGTTGCCGTCGCTCGCTGTGCCTCACGAATTGCAACATTCCCGACGACCAAGATGACATCGACCTTGGCTTTCACAAGCTCCGCTACAAAATTCGGAATCAGATCAATGCGCGGTCCATAACTGCGCCAATCGATTGTGAGATTTTTGCCCTCGATGAAGCCAAGCCGGTGGAGTTCATCGAATACCGCGACGATAACGGGGGCATCGCGTGGGCTGGAGGACACACCCCCGAGGCGATAGGTCCGCCCCGGTTCCTGCGCCAGCGCAGCGAAAGGCCTTATAGCTGTCGCGCCAGCTACAAGCGTTATGAACTCGCGCCGCCTCATTGCTGCCCCCGAGGCTCAAGACAAGGCATCGCAGCGGGTCAGACTACCACACAAGCATTCGCTCAAACACCGGCAGTTCGGCTGCCTCATGTCTCAAATGGGTCAATAAGGACATCCCTGGTTCGCGCCCAAGCATCGCCATGACCGTAACCCTCTGAAAGCCGACATCGTTTCACGACCTTCGGGTCGGTGGCGCATGTTCGTCGTCCTCGTAACAGAGGAGTACGATCATGTCGGACAATGGAAATTGCTCACCGCCTAACAAACGAACGCCTTGGAACAAGGGCAAGCTCATCGGGACAAGACCTCCCTTACGCCCAAAACACGTTTGGTCGATCAGAACTCGATTACTATTGGAGGAGCGAATACGTGACCTTGCCCTGTTTAATTTGGCCATTGATAGTAAGCTGCGCGGCTGTGACGTCGTGGCCGTCAAAGTCGAGGACGTTGCGCCAAACGGTTACACGATGGACCGCGCAACGGTGCGGCAGAAGAAGACGGGGCGGCCGGTCAAATTCGAGCTGACGGACCAGACACGCCAAGCCGTCGACATCTACTTGAAGGTGGCAAGTAAGAAGCCCGGTGACTTTTTATTTGCCGGCCGGCGTGGCTTCGACCAGTGCATGACCACTCGGCAATACGGACGGCTCCTTTCGGGATGGATTGCCAGTATCGGGCTCGATCACAAGCTCTTTGGTACGCATTCATTACGGCGGACAAAGGCGACGCTGATCTACCGTCGAACCGGCAACCTGCGGGCCGTTCAGCTCTTGCTTGGCCACACCAAAATCGAAAGCGCCGTCAGATACCTCGGCATCGAGGTCGATGATGCCCTCGCGATAGCTGAACAAGTTGATGTCTGAAATACCCGGCAGAGCGGACATGTTCTGCCCGACCAACATTGGCCGTTCTGGGCCACAAGCTGACATCGACTTCGGCGGCGCGAGCTAGTTTGCGGCTTTGGCGGCAAGCACGTTGTAAGCCGCCAAATGCAGACATTCCTGCCGCGCAATCCAGATTTGCCAGACCTTGCGGCGCGGTCCTCTGCCCATAATCGTGATCGCGGCACCTGCCGGCTTGCCGGCCGGCGTGAAAGTGAAAAAGCGTCGGAATCATCGAAATTGTGCGCGGCCGTGGCAAGACATAGCGTGCGCCCCGGAAACGGAAGGCCCACCAAACCGAGACAATGTCGGAACAAAAGGCCGCGGTCGCCGGAGCTTGCCCGATTTCAATTCCAGACTCTATGCTCTAATCTTCCGATGAAGACTCGATTGCGTCGATCTTTGGGGGCAAGGATGTCAATCACGTTGCATGAACAAATCCATGTACTATACGCGGCGTATGCCGAGGACCGCTTCGACTTTTTGCTCAACGACTGGATTGATG
>JBAUTF010000201.1:0-4361 GCA_049582065.1 Candidatus Dormiibacterota bacterium
GCGGCCCCGACCTCCGGCTCGGCGGCCCCGACCTCCGGCTCGGCGGCGCGCGACTGGGCCACGGGCGGGATCCGGCGCACGGGCGGTGAGGGGGCTGGCTCAGGCGTCCTGGAGGCGGTGAAAGGAAGGAAGCGCCGGGACCGTGGCTTCGCCGGCTGCCCCGCGTTGAGGCGGCGGTAAAGCGCGACCAGGCCGACGTACCCCAGGAACAAAGCGACGATCGCGAATCCGGCGGCGAAGCCGATGCCCGCGCCCTCAGCGGCGGTCAGCGGTCGCTCGAGGCCCACGGCGCACTGCTCCTGTGCCGGCGGGCAGGTGCCGGTGATCGCCAGCTCCAGGGGCACGTAGACCATGGAAAGGACGCCGTACAGGGTGGCCAGCTCGGCCAGGACATACAGCCCGGTGGCCATCACCTTGCCCTGGTTCTGCACCAGCGCGCAGCCCGCGTAGGCGACTGCCGCCACCGAGAGCGGAACGATCACACCGCTGACCCGTCCCGAGGTGCCCGCGAGCGCGATCGGGACGGCGCCGGCCACCGCCGCTGCGCCGCACGCCAGCCAGAACGCCCAAACCGTGAGCTGGTCGCGTCGAGCCTCGGTGTTCACGGTCGGCCTAGTTTAGGCCGGGGACGTCAGTCTTCAGCCGGGCTCGGGCTGGCCTGGCGGCCTGCCGCCACGTGCACAGTCTGCCGCAGGGGCAGCTCCTTGATCAGCAGCGTGGCGATGAAGGCGAGGGCGATGATCGGAAGCCCGGCGGTGAACACCGGGTGCAGAGCGTCGGCCAGGCCGTGGCGGATGCCGGCGGCGATGGCAGGAGGCAGATGAACGAGCTGGGTGGGGTCGAACACGGCGCCCGCGGTGGAGCTGCCCGACGCCTGGAACTTCTGGAGCGCAGCGGCCGGGAGATACTTGGCCATCGAGGTAGCCATCCCTTCGGTCAGGATCGTGCCGAGGATCGCGAGCCCGACCGCAGCCCCGATCGAACGGGAAAGCTGCGTCGCCGAGGTCGCAACCGCCATATCCTCTCGACTCACCGAGTTCTGCACGATCAGGGTGTACGTCTGCATCGTCACCCCCAGACCGAGCCCGATCAGGATCATGGCTTCGATGGCCGTCTGATTGTTGGTGTGAACGTCGAAGGTCGAGAGCATGTAGAAACCGGCTCCCATCACCGCGAGGCCGATCAGCAGCGGCATCTTGTAGTGGCCAGTCCGGGAGATGTACTGCCCGCTGCCGATGCTCGTGGCGATCATGGCCACCAGCATCGGGACCAGGATCGCGCCAGAGTTCGTCACGCTGTTTCCGATCACGCCCTGGACGAAGACCGGGAGGAAGAAGATCGCGCCGAACATCGACATCGCGACTCCCATCCCGGCGATGTTGGAGAACGTGAAGATGCTGCTGCTCCACAGCCTCAGCGGCAGCACAGGTTCGGCCGCTCGCGTCTCCACCCACGCGAAGGCGGCGAGGAGGACCGCCGCGGCCGAATAGAGGCCGACGATCTGCCACGAGCTCCACGGATACTGCGCCCCGCCCAAGACCGTCGCCAGGAGCGCGCAGGTGATGCCGGTCGAGAGGGTCACGCTGCCCCAGACGTCGATCTGGTGCTTTTTGCGCTCGTTGGGGACGTGCATGAAGTACGCCACGACGATGAGCGTCAGGACCGCAAACGGGAGGTTGACGAAGAAAAGCCAGCGCCAGGTGAAGTGCTCGGTGATGAATCCGCCCGCGGCCGGCCCGACGATCGATGCGAGCCCGAACGAGGCGCCCATCATGCCCTGGTACTTGCCGCGTTCGCGCGGCGAGATGATGTCGCCGATGATCGCCTGTGAGAGCGGCATGATGAAGCCCATCCCCGCGCCCTGCACGAAGCGAGCGAAAACCAGGAACCAGAAGTTCGGCGCGAGCCCCGAGAGCGCCGACCCGACCGCGAACACGACGATCCCGGTCATGTACAGCGGCTTGCGGCCGTAGATGTCCGACAGCTTGCCGGCGACCGGCACGACGATGGTCGATGCCAGCATGGCCGAGATCGGAATCCAGCTGTAGTCGGCGATGCCGCCGAGCTCGGCCACGATGGTCGGCAGAGCAGGCGCGACCAGGGTCATGTTGAGAGACGCGATCAACGAGCCCAGCATCAGGCCCGCGAAGACGGCCATGACCCCTCGGTCGATGCCCTTCTTGGCGGTGGTGCTGGCGGCCCGCGTGGCGACGGCCGTCATTGGACTGAGTCTACCGGCCTGGAGGTCAGCGGCTGCGCGGTAAGCCGAGCACCCGTTCCGCGAGGATGTTGCGCAAGACCTCTGAGGTACCGGCTTCGATGGTGTTCGCCCGCGAGCGCAGGAACTGGTACTTCCAGCCCTCGCCATCGCCGACCTGCCCCGCCGGTCCCGCGATGTCGACCGCGGTCTCGGCCATGCGCTGATTGAGCTCGGACCACATGAGCTTGAGGATCGAACCCTCAGGGCCGGGGATGCCGTTTCGCTTCACCGCGGTCACCGCGCGATAGCCGTTGAGCTGCAGCGCGCGCGCCTCGATCGTGTGCTGAGCGATCGCCTGTCTCACCAGCGGGTCCGATCCACGGCCCAGCTTTCGCGCGTGCTCGGCTAGCTCTGCCGCGGTGATCTGGGCTCGCGTCGCGAGAGCCATGCCGAGCGTGCCGCGCTCGTGGAGCAGGGTGGTCATCGCGACCGCCCATCCGCCGCCCGCCTCTCCGAGGACCTGCGACTTCGGCACCTTGACGTCCTTGAAGAAGATTTCGTTGAACTCCGCGTCGCCAGTGATCTGCACGAGGGGCCGGACCTCGATGCCGGGGCTGTCCATGTCGACGAGCAGGTAGGTGAGGCCCTCGCGCGGGTTGCCTTCCTTGCGCTCTCGGGTCAGCAGCATGCACCAGCGGGCGACGTGCGCCAGCGTGGTCCAGACCTTCTGGCCGTTGACCAGGTAGTGGTCGCCCTTGTCCTCCGCGCGCGTTTGCAAGCCCGAGAGGTCGCTTCCGGCGTTCGGCTCGCTGAATCCCTGGCACCAGATCTCGTCCGCTGACAACAGCGGTGCGAGGTATCGCTTCTTCTGCTCGTCGGTTCCGTGGGCGATCACGACCGGACCGCCCATGCCCAGACCGATGACGTTGATGGGCTCTGGCGCCTGGGCCTGGATCATCTCGTCGTTGAAGATGAGCTGCTCCATGAATCCCGCTCCGCGCCCGCCGTACTCCTTCGGCCACGTGATGCCGACGTAGCCGGCCTCATAGAGCTTCTTCTGCCACGCCCGGCGGCCGGCGACGAAGGCCTGCATGTCGTCCTCGCCGGGGCCGTCCTTTCGCGGTGCGTTGGCCTTCAGCCAGGCGCGGACCTCGTCCCGAAACTTCTTCTCCGGCTCGCTCAGGTCGAAATCCACCCACACAGGGTAATCGCGGATTAGCATCTGCGTGCCGTGCAGCCTGCCGGGCAGCTTTCCCAAGATGGCAGGTGGCTGTGGAACGGGCGCCAGTGGGTGCCCTACCAGCAGCCGCTGAATGCGGCGGTCGCATGGGCGCGGCCGTATGAGTCGGCTCAGCCGCGCGCCAGGTTGGCGACCGTCTTTATCGCCATCGACATTGGCATCTTGATCCCGGTCACGGCCTTGAATCTCATGCCGTCGACGGCAACCGACAACCCTTTGGTCGCCGTGCTGTTCGTCTTGGTGGCTCTCGTGGTCATTGCGAGCTACCCCGCAGCGGTTGTCTTCTACTGCATGTGGCTGCACAGGGTCGTTCGGAACATGCCCGCGCTGGGCTCTCTTGACCCTCGATGGAAGCCATCCGGCGCAGTGTGGCGCTGTTTCATTCCGTTTCTCAACCTTGCCCACCCACTACTGTCGGTCCTGGACGCATGGCGGGGATCAGAAAGGTCCACGCATTGGCTCGATGTCGCCGCGAGAAGGTCCATTCCGGTCCCGGCGGCAATCGTCTGGTGGTGGATCTTCTGGCTTTTCAGCGACGTGTCCAACATCCGGGTCAACGGCTCCACTCCGACCGCGTTCGATGTGCTCGCGACGGTGACGACGATCGTCGCCGGGCTGCTCGCCATCAAGATCATTCGTGACCTAACCGGCCGGCAGGACCGCAAGAACGATCTGATCGCGAGCGGCCAGCTCGCCTGACCACCGTCAGGCGACGGCGGGGATCACGTCTTCCGCCAGAAGCTGCATGGCGTCCGAGTCGTCGAGCAGAAAGTGCTGCAGCATGAAGATGTCGACCCCCAGCCGTGCGAACTCCCGCATCCGGCCCGCGATCTGCTCGGGCATCCCCACAAACCATGCGTCTTTTCTGTGCTCGAGCACCTCGTCTGGCGTCATGCCGCTCAGGTCCGGGATGACCTGGCT
>JBAUTF010000202.1:0-5799 GCA_049582065.1 Candidatus Dormiibacterota bacterium
CCACCGTCCCGGGCTCTCCCGCCGCGACGGCCGGCATCCAGAAGGGCGACCAGATCACGAAGGTGGGGGACAAGGACGTCAAGGGCTTCACAGCCGACCAGGCGACCGCGCTGATCCAGGGCCCGGATGGCACGAAAGTCGCTCTGACCGTGCTCCGCGGCGATCAGACGCTTACCTTCAGCATCACCCGCGCCGAGATCCAGGTTCCGACCGTGCGGTCGGCTTTGATCGCGGACCACGTCCTCTACGTGCGCATCTACCAGTTCGGGTCGCAGACGTCCAGCGAGTTCACATCTGCGCTGTCGACCGGTCTCTCGGGCACGACCGGCATCGTCCTCGACCTGCGCGGCAATCCCGGCGGGTTCACGTCGGCGGCCGACGACGTCATCACCCAGTTCGTGACCAGCGGCGAGACCTTCGAGACGCACGGGCGCGGAGGAGTGGTGGACAAGCACCAGGTGGGGTCGCACCACGCCGCGCCGACCGAGCCTCTGGTCGTGCTGGTCGACTCGAACAGCGCATCGGCGTCCGAGATCGTGGCCGGATCTCTGCAGGTCCATCACCGCGCGGAGCTCGTGGGCACCGTCACGTTCGGCAAGGGCTCGGTGCAGGAAGACTTCGAGCTGAGCGACGGCTCCGACATCCACCTGACGGTGGAGCGGTGGTTTTTGCCCAACGGGCAGACGATCGACCACAAGGGCCTGCAGCCGGACGTGGCCGTCAAGCTGGCGAGCCCTACGGACCAGTTCGACGTCACCCAGCTCTCGCAGGGCTACGCCAACGACGCGCAGCTGAACTCGGCGCTGGCACTGCTGACGGCTGGGTAGACTGACACTCCGCGAAAACGGGCGGTTAGCTCAGTTGGCTAGAGCGCCTCGCTTACACCGAGGAGGTCGTTGGTTCAAGTCCATCACCGCCCACCAGCCCCGGTCAAACCGCCGTGGCCGATAGAATCATCCGCCGTGCCGAGGTAGCTCAGCTTGGTAGAGCACTTGACTGAAAATCAAGGTGTCGTGAGTTCAAATCTCACCCTCGGCACCAGCCCTCCGAATTCGAAACGAGCAGGGATCAGATCGCCTTTGATTACAACTTCGGTGCGTTTGCCGCAAGCGTCAAACTCCTGCTGGATCTCATTTCTGTCAGCCGCCGAGACCATCGCTCCACGGCTCGCCTATCGAATGTAGTCGGCCGCCAACGACATCCCGAAGAGCGCCACGCAGGCCCACCCGACGGCAAAGCTGCGCCATGCAGTGGAATCCTGCCTGAGCGCCTTCCAGTTGTTGATCGCGGTGGCGAACACAAGGTAGAGGTAGGCGACCTCCGCCGACATGACGAAGAAGTGGAACTGCCCGACATCGCTCCAGTGAAACGGGGTCGGCATCGACCAGTTGACGAGCTCGAGCCTGGCCTGCACAAGAAAAGCGGCGATTGCCGTGGCCACACCGAGCATCGCGTAGAGGGGCAGGCGGCGCCACGGGATGCGCGGCGCCAACTGGCGCAGCACCATGAACCCGACCATATTGACGGTCGGGAGCAGCAACCCGTCCCCCAGGACCCCGGAGTAGTAGTGGAAGACGGTGCGCTGGTGTCCGTGGTACCCGAAGAAGAAAGCCCACTGGTATCCGAACAGCAGGGCCCAGCTGACGGCCGCGGGCATCACGGGAATCCACGGTCGCTCGCGGGCCAGTCGGAGGACGGCGGCCATCGGCGCGCGAATGTTAGCCGATCGGCCGGCGGTAAGCCGATCGGACGAGCCCGCATACTTACGCGCCGTGAAGACGCGTCCATTCAGGTTCGGGGTTCAGGAGCATGGCGCGACGAGCGCCAGGGCATGGCGCCAGAAGGCGCAGCAGGTCGAGGCCCTCGGGTATTCGGCGCTGTACCTGCCGGATCACTTTGGCGACCAACCGGGTCCGATCGCAGCCCTCATGGCAGCCGCCGACGCCACCAAGACTCTTCGGGTCGGGTCGCTCGTTTTCGACAACGACTACCGCCATCCCGTCGTGCTCGCCAAGGAGGCGGCGACCCTCGATCTCTTGTCGGACGGACGCTTCGACCTCGGGCTCGGCGCCGGTTGGCTGGCCTCAGATTACGAGCAGGCGGGCATCCCTTTCGACTCGGCGGGCACCCGGATCGAGCGCCTCGAAGAGGCCCTGGTCGTCATCAAGGGCCTGTGGGCAGGTGGAAGCTTTTCGTTCTCTGGCAAGCACTACACAGTCAAGGGCATCGAAGGCGGGCCGTCGCCGGTCCAGAAGCCGCACCCGCCGGTCCTGCTGGGCGGTGGCGGTCGAAGAATGCTGCGCCTGGCTGCGCGGCAGGCGGACATCGTTAACGTCAACTACGACCTTCGCGAGGGCCGCATCAACCGCGAGCTCGTCCGCACAGGGCTTGCGGAGGCCACGGACGAGAAGCTCGGCTGGATCAAGGACGCGGCCGGCGACCGGCTCGAATCCCTCGAGCTGAGCGTCACGATCTTCCTGGCCAATGTGACGGACGACCGCGACTCGATGGCCGCGTCGGTCGCCTCGGGCCTTCGCTCGGAGCCGCGGGACATCCTGGACATGCCCCACTTCCTGATCGGCACCGTGGACCAGCTCGTCGAGGATCTCGTGGCCCGACGCGAGCGATTCGGAATGTCCTTCGTCATCGTGCCCGGCGACGCTGCGGAGAGCCTGGCACCGGTGGTCGAGAGGCTGACGGGAAGGTAAGGTGCTCCTGTAGATTTGGTGGGATGGCAACCACCGAGCAGGTCCACCTGAAGGGTCCGGTCGACGGCCGCGCGGCGGAGGTCCTGACTCCGGATGCCCTCGGCTTCGTGGCGCGGCTCCAGCGCGAGTTCGGCGACACCCGGCTGGAGCTGCTGCGCTCGCGGGACCAGCGCCAGGCCAGGCTCGACGCCGGCGAGTCGCCTGGATTCCTGACCACGACGAGCTCCGTGCGCGAGTCGGAGTGGAAGGTGGCGAAGGCGCCGGCCGACCTGCTGGACCGCCGCGTCGAGATCACGGGACCGACCGACCGCAAGATGCTGATCAACGCCCTGAACTCGGGTGCGCGGGTGTTCATGGCGGACTTCGAGGATGCCAACTCGCCGACGTGGGCGAACCTGGTCGAGGGCCAGGTCAACCTGATCGACGCGATTGAAAGACGGATCGACTTCACCAGCCCCGAAGGCAAGGAGTACCGCCTCAACGAGAAGGTCGCGACGCTGCTCGTGCGGCCGCGGGGCTGGCACCTCGAGGAAAGGCACGTCGAGGTGGAGGGCAAGCCGGTCTCGGGCAGCCTTTTCGATTTCGGCCTGTACTTCTTCCACAACGCGAAGCGGCTGCTCGGGAAAGGCAGCGGGCCCTACTTCTACCTTGCCAAGCTGGAGAGCCACCTCGAGGCCCGCCTCTGGAACGACGTCTTCAACTTCGCCCAGGACGACCTGGGCGTCCCGCGCGGGACGATCCGCGCCACCGTGCTGATCGAGACCATCCTCGCGGCCTTCGAGATGGAGGAGATCCTCTACGAGCTGCGCGATCACTCGAGCGGGCTCAACGCCGGGCGGTGGGATTACATCTTCAGCATCATCAAGAAGTTCCGGAACCGGTCGGACTTCGTGCTGCCCGACCGCGCTCAGGTGACCATGACCGTGCCGTTCATGCGCGCGTACACCGAGCTTCTGGTGAAGACGTGTCACCGACGCGGAGCCCACGCGATGGGAGGCATGGCCGCATTCATCCCATCGCGGCGAGACGCTGAGGTCAACCGTGTCGCGCTCGCCAAGGTGAAAGAGGACAAGGACCGCGAGGCAGGCGATGGGTTCGATGGAACCTGGGTCGCCCACCCGGACCTGGTGCCCACCGCCACCGAGGCGTTCGACCGCGTGCTGGGCGAGCGGCCCAACCAGCTCGAGCGTCAGCGCCCTGACGTGACCGCCGACCCGGCCGCCCTGATCGACGTCCGCGTCCCAAACGGCAGCATCAGCGAGAACGGGCTGCGCATGAACGTGAGCGTCGGCATCCAGTACATCGAGTCATGGATGCGCGGCGTCGGCGCCGCGGCCATCAACAACCTGATGGAGGACGTGGCGACGGCCGAGATCTCGCGGTCGCAGGTGTGGCAGTGGGTGCGGCACGCCTCGCGGCTGAGCGACGGCCAGGCGATCAGCGCCGACCTTGTGCGCGAGATAGCCGACGATGAGCTGGCCAGGCTTCGCGAGCGCCTGGGTGACGAGGCCTGGTCGAAGAGCCGCTTCGACGAGGCGCGCGCGGTCTTCGAAGAGGTCGCGCTGGCGAAGATGTTTCCATCGTTTCTGACCCTGGTGGCCCAGGAGCACATCGACTGAAACAGGAGACCTGCCGGGCGGCCGACGCCGCCTGCTAGGGGGTCGGTCTGGGAGTCGCCGGCGGCTTGCCAGGCAGGCGGCGCCACTGGCGCGGCCCGACCCCGTTGTTGGGGTTCCCCGGGACGAAAGCGACCGCCGAGGGCTTGACCATGCAGTTGTCCTTCCGGACGACGCTGCGCTCGCCGCCTTCCTGGTGCTCGATCACGACCGTTCGCTCGAGCACGGCCCGCACGCGCACCTGCTTGCCGTCGACCATGGCGTTGAAGCCGCCGCTGACCTCGTGGTTGAGGGGTGGGACGATGCTGGCCAGCGAAACTAGATCAACGATCTTGCTCATTTGGGTGCTCCCCCGGGCTAGGTGGCGGTGTTCAGCCGCGGAAATCGGCACGGCCGATGAATTCGGTAGCAGCGAATGTTACCAGAGTGCCTCGGGGACTCCGGCACGAAAAAGACGTTACGGGGACTAGGCTGCTGAGCTCTGCTCGTGCATGCGAAGGGCGCGAGCGGCTTCCCGACCACGACGCGCGGCTTCCTTGCTCGCCAGGTGGCGCACCCGCAGGTGGGAAGGGTTCACCATCAACCGCCGGCGGTTGACGAGCACCTTCGGCTCACCGGGAGCCGGTTCTACCACAGCCGTGCGCTCGAGGACCGCGGTGACCCAGACGCGCCGGCCGTCGACCTCGGCTTCGAAGTCGGGCAGGATCTCGTCATCTTCGTCCATGGGGAAAGCGTCGAGCCGCACGAGCTCGGTGGGGCTGGTCGACGGGCGCTCTACGGTTTTTCGGTTTGAAGTCATTTTCATATCTCAATTACCCGATAACGGGCAGTACCAAACCAGGTAACGCTCTGCGGCGAGGTCGAAGTGCAAACGCGGACTCACATAAGCGAATACCTGCCCAACGGCCCCTGGTATTCCGATTGGCTTTGAAACGCTAGGCGGCCGGCGGCGTGCTCCTTGGAGTAGCGGCGGTCTTCAGCATCGTTTCAGCCGGCGCCCAATCCAGCTCCGCGCCGAACAGTCGAGCAAAATGGCGCGAGTAATCGCGTGCCGCCGCCTCCACCTCGATCCTCCTGCCGGTGAGGGCTTCCACCGACGTCGGCCGCTTGTCGGCATGGCCGCACGGGATGATGCCGTCGAAGTAGCCCAGGTCTGTGGTGAGGTTCAAAGCGAAGCCATGGCTCACCACCGATCGGTTGAGCTTGATTCCGATCGCGGCCACCTTCTCGCCTCCCGACCACACACCGGTGAGCCCCGGCTCGCCAGGCTCGGATTCAATGCCGAGCCCGCCGAGGTAATCGATCAGCGAGCGTTCCAGCGCGTCCAGGTAGGCCGGGATGGTCAGCTCGAATCGAGCCAGGTCGAGCACCGGGTAGCCCACCAGCTGGCCAGGACCGTGGTACGTCGCCTCGCCGCCCCGGTCGGACCAGATGACCTCGACGTCGCGGCGCATTCGCTCGCCCTCGTCCCACAG
>JBAUTF010000203.1:0-1679 GCA_049582065.1 Candidatus Dormiibacterota bacterium
CAAGGAAATTCTGGCGGAGGTGACCGACCTCAGCCGCGCGGCTGCCGTGCTCGACTGGGACCAGGAGACGAACATGCCGCCGGGCGGCGTGGCCGGCCGAGCCCAGCAGCTGTCGACCCTGTTGACGCTCGCGCATGTCAGGTTCACCTCCGCCGAAGTCGGCCGGCTGCTCGATGCGCTCGAATCCGAGGTCGCCAACCAGCACTTCGACTCGGACGAAGCGAGCCTCGTTCGAGTGATGAGGCGCGATTACGAACAGGAGCGGAAGCTCCCTTCCGAGCTGGTTTCAGAGGCAGCGACGGCGGGCGCGACGGCACGGCCGCACTGGGAGAGGGCGAGGCGCGACTCCGACTTCAAGGTTTTCGAGCCCTACCTCGAAAAGAACGTCGAGCTGAACCGCCGCATCGCCGAAGCGCTGGGCTACCAGGACCGGCCTTACGACGCTCTCCTGGACCGGAGCGAACCCGGCCTGAGAACAAGCGAGCTGGAGGCTTGGTTCGACGAGATCAAAAGGGCGGTTGTGCCCCTGGTCGCCGACATTGCGCGCAACGCCGACGCCGTGGACGATCGCGTGCTGTATCGCGGCTTCGAGCCGTCGCTGCAGATGAATTACGCGCTCGACGTCGTCAGAAGGCTTGGCTATGACCTCGACCGAGGTCGCCAGGACGTATCGACCCACCCGTTCTCGACCTCGTTCGGGCCCGGTGACGTGCGAATCACGACGCGCGTCTCCCGCGGCTTCTTCAACGAGTGCCTCTTCGGCTCGATCCATGAATCCGGGCATGCCATGTACAACCAGGGCATCGGCGTCAACCTCGACCGCACCCCGCTCTGGGATGGCGCCTCGCCAGGGGTCCACGAGTCGCAGTCGCGGCTGTGGGAGAACCTGGTCGGCAGGAGCCGGCCTTTCTGGCGGCATTTCTATCCCAGCCTCCAGGCTGTGTTCCCCGAACCGCTGCGCGGCGTCGACGAGGAGGCTTTCTACAGGGCGATCAACCGCTCGTATCCCTCGCTGATCCGCGTGGAGGCGGATGAGGTCACGTACAACATGCACGTCCTGCTTCGATTCGAGCTCGAGACCGAGATGCTCGATGGCACGCTGAAGGTCAAGGACTTGCCCGAGGCATGGAATTCGCGTGTGAAGTCGTATCTCGGCATCGTCGTGCCGAACGACCGCGAGGGCGTGCTGCAGGACATCCACTGGTCGTCGGTGAGCTTTGGGACCTTCCCGGGCTACACCCTCGGCAACCTGATCGGCGCCCAGCTCATGGAGAAGGCCCGCCTGGACCTCCCGGACCTCGACGCGCAGATCGAGAACGGAGAGTTCGCCGTCCTGCTGGCGTGGCTGCGCAAGAACGTGCACAGGCACGGGCGGAAGTTCACGCCCAACGAATTGCTCGAACGTGCCACGGGCAAGCCGCTCAAGGCCGCGCCCTGGATCGCCTACGTGCGGCAGAAGTTCGGCGCCCTCTACGGGCTCCAGGCGGCCAGGAAATAGCTGCCTAGCTGAATTCGACCGGCGCCAGCCGCTCCCGGTTGACCTCGAGCTTGAAGATGTCCGGGCGACCATAGTGACCCGCCACGTCGAGGGTCCGCTTGGCGGCTGAGGCGGCCGCGGGGTCGCAATCGGCATAGAGGATTCCGTGCTGCTCGTGCAGCGGCCCGGCCACCACCCTGCC
>JBAUTF010000204.1:0-9021 GCA_049582065.1 Candidatus Dormiibacterota bacterium
GTGGGGAAGTGAGAAGCCCATCCGGCCGCATCACAATGGCGTGGCTGTGATCTCGGGCCTGCACGCGATCATCTTTTGCGAGGACCCCGACCAGGCCCGCGCGTTCTTCCGCGACGTTCTGGAGCTCGACAGCGTCGACGCTGGCGACGGCTTTCTGATCTTCAAGGCGCCGCCGGCTGAGCTCGCGATGCATCCCGAACCGGGCAGCCAGGGCCGGCATGAGGTGTTCTTGATGTGCCACGACATCGGCAAGACGATGCCAAAGCTGAAGTCAAAAGGCGTCGAGTTCGTCGGGTCGGTCTCGGAGCAAAGATGGGGCAAAGTCGTTCGATTCAAGGTCCCGGGGGCGGGCGAGCTCGCCCTGTACCAACCGTCGCACCCGAGCCCCCTGAGCGGATATCCGCCTGCGCGGCAGGACTCCTGAGCTACCGGGGGTCGAAATGCTCCGGCTGCGCAGGTGTGGCGAGGAGGGAGGCCATCCGCTCCCTCTCCTTGACGAAGCTCGGCGAGCTGGCGAACCCGTCGAGGTCGGATTGCGCAGCCCAGCGCGAGATCGCGATGAGGGCGGCGCGCTCCTGGTCGGACTCGCAGAGCTGCGCACCGAAACAGCCGGGGCCCAGTCTAAGCCGGCTTTTCCCTCAGCCGGCTGGCCACCCGCTCCACGAAGTCCTTCACCGTCACCTCCGCGACGCGGTGAAGCAAGGTTCGATCGGCCAGCTTGCCGACGAGGCCCATCGGCGGCTTGTAATTGGCGCTGAGTCCGAGCTGCGTCGAGCTGGCACCGAGGGCGGCCACCTCGAGGTGTCCGTCGAGCTCGGGAAACAGCCCCGCGTTGGCCGCCGCATGCCACCGGACCGGGCGGATCGTCAGCGTCGCCCCCCGTAGGGCCTCGCCGAGCTCGAGCGCGATCTGCCGCGCCACGCGCCGGTCGCCGACCTTGAAACCCAGCTCCGAAAGCAGCCGCTCGCCATTGCCATTCGCCTCGCTTGCGAGGACCGGCATCCAGTTCTCCGGGGTGCTCAGGAACGCACCCTCCGCTTCCTCGAAAGGGCGGTCGATGACCGTGTAGTAACGCAGGAACAAGTTGCCCACCAGCGTACGAACGGGGCCAACATCGAGTAGGGCCGATCGACCCTCCGCGCGGGGGACTGAGGCCCCGCTGTCGCAAGCGTCAGGGCATGTTCAGGCCGCCGTTGACCGAGAGCGTCTGCCCGGTCACGTAGTCGGCATCTGGCGACGCGAAGAAAGCGATCGCGCGAGCCACCTCGTCGGGTCGCCCGACGCGTCCGAGTGGGATCGACCGGATGATGGCTGCCATCAGCTTCTCCGGCATCGCCGCCAGAAATGGCGTGTCGGTGAGGCCGGGGGCGACGCAGTTCACGTTGATGCCGTGCCGAGCAACCTCACGGGCCAGGCCCTTGGTGAACGCGATCACCGCCCCTTTGGCGCCCGAGTAGACCACCTCGCCCGTAGAGCCGACACGCCCGGCATCCGAAGCTACGGTCACGATCCGGCCCCATCCGCGCTCGATCATCGACGGCAGTACTGCGTGAGTTGTGGCCAGGTGGCCGCGGTAGTTGATCGCGATCACCTTGTCCCAGAGCTCCTCGGTGCTTTCGATGAAAGGTCCGGCGTGGTCCCAGCCGGCATTGGAGACCAGGATGTCGATGCGTCCGAACGCCTTGAGGGCATCCGCCGCCATCGCTCGCGCCTGGGCCGCGTCGGTGACGTCGACTCGCTGCGCCATCGCCTGCCCGCTCTTGCGGATCTCCGCCGCGACCGCCTCGGCGCCAGGCATGTCGATGTCGGCGACCACCACCGTGGCGCCGTCGCGAGCAAGCTCAAGCGCAGTGGCGCGCCCGATGCCGCTGGCGGCGCCGGTGACGATGGCGACACGGTCTGTGAATCTCTTCATGCGGCCCTCCTCAGCAGTCCCGCGGAATCGATGCGGCGAAGGGTCTCGAGCTCGAGCTGCGACGGCGGCGCCGTCTCGCGTATTTCGTTGCCCAGTCGCAGGTCGAAACCGGTCATCTCCTGGACTCGGGCTGCCGTCACGCCAGGATGCACCGACCGAATGCGAGCCCGGAGGGTGGAAGGGTCGAAATCCATCGTGCAGAGCGGCGTCACCACGAGCGCCGGCCCGCGGCCGCCCCGCCGCTTGCGCGACCACTCCGCCGGTCCTCCAAGGAACCCGGGTCCGCTTATGAAGTCGACTTTCTCGACCAACGTGCGGGGGTCATGCGACATCGTGTAGATGACCACGCGGCCCGCTAGCGAGAGGAATGGAAGCCCGACGCCTCCAGGTCCCTTCAGCTTCGGGTGCGCCGCATCCCCGACGTGCGCCAGGTTCGTGTTGCCGAACGCATCGATCTGCAGGCCGCCCGCGAAGAAGACGTCGAAGACATCCCCGCGCCCCTCGAGCATCACGACATCGGGCAGCGGGAGCACGCAGTCGGCCTGCAGGAGGCGCTCGTCACACGACGATTCGGGAATAGGGCACAGGTGGGGGTTCACCGCTCCACTGCCACCGGCCACGAACCACGACCCCGGCGCATGGGTTTCCTGCGCCAACCGGCAGGCCGCCATCGGGAGCGAGCTGACCGCGCCCATGATGGCGACCTCGCCGGCGGCGAGGTGCCGGCTCATCTCCACCGTCATCAGCTCGGGGACGGTCCAGTCGCTCATCGGGCTCCGACCAGCCCTGCCGCCGCCACGCGCGAGAGCCATTCCTCGAACCCGTCGGCGGTGCGGGCCATGCGCAGGTATTCCTTGATCGCCGGCTCGTCGTAGGCGTAGTTGCCGTGCGAGGAGGTGGGAAGGCACCCGGCGGCCGCCTCCACGACCGCGCTGACCAGAAACCCCGGGATCGTCGAGCCCGCCGGCCGTCGCGCGATCGAATCCGTCGACACGACACGCTCGACCTGGACGATCACCGTCTTGGCGGCCATCGCCATGATGCGGTCGGTGAAGTGAGCGCCTGCGATCCAGGCGGTTCCGTGCTCGTCCGCCTCCGCGGCATGGATGACGGCGACGTCGGGCCGGATCGCCGAAACCACCAGCACAGGCGCCTGGCCGAAAGGGTCGACGATCATGCGATAGCTCTCGGGGTTGGCGCGCCAGACGTCGGACAGCTCCAGCCCCTGCGGCAGGACGGCGAACGGCATGCCGCTCGCACCCGCGCGCAGCCCATGTGTGATCGCCGCCTCGCAGAGGTCGAGGACTTTGAGCGTGCCGGCCTCCGCGGCGCTTCGAAAGCGCGGGGCCAGGCCGAGGTGCTCGAACCCGACGTAGCTCGTCGCCACCTCGCCCACCAGCCCGGCTCCTATCAGCACGTCTGCGTTGAGCGATGCCGATGGGCTGGTCACCAGGCGCCCGATGTGACGGCGTTGCCGGATCAGCTCGAACACCATTGCCATGGGGTTGTTGTGGAGGTGCATGCCGCCGACCGCCAGGACGCGGCAGCCGTCCGGCACGAACCGGGCCACCGCGTCCGCAGCCGAACAGGTCTTGGCGGTCAACTCGTCGCCAGCACCTCCGCGGCGAGCTTGGCGCCGCATGCGCCGCAGAAGTCGAAGGACTCCGGGATCCCTTTGGCGCCGCAGGCCGGGCAGGTCGTCGTGTACGCGCCCCATACGAATTCCGACGACCGTTCGCCGCTCGCCCGCTCGCGCACGCCGACGTAGTCCGCAGGACGCTTTTCCACGAAGGCCGACATGCCTTCCCACGGCTCGAGCGACGCGTAGTGGAGCGCCAGCCAGTCACGGCCGTGTCCGGCGGTCTGGTGCCAGGCGAGGTCCTTCCAGAAGTTGACCTGCTGCTTGGTGTAGCGGGTGCACTCCGGGAACTTGTTGACGATCTTGGAGATCAGGTCGGCGACCGTGGCGTCGAGCTCGGCATAGGGGACGACCCGGTTGACGAGGCCCCATTCGAGCGCAGTCTGCGCGGAGATCGGTTCGCAGGTGAAGAGCATCTCGCGCGCCCTGCGGTCGCCGATGGTGATGGGCAGCCACTGGGTCGCGCCACCGCACGCGACGCTGCCCACCTTGGTGCCGACCTGCCGGATCGTGACGTGGTCGGCGGCCACCGCGAGGTCGCAGGCGAGGTTGAGCTCGTTGCCTCCGCCTGCGACGATGCCGTTCAGGCGCGCGATCGCGGGCTTGCCGAGATTGCGCAGTAGGTCGATGGCCTCGATGAAGTAGGCCATCCATTTCCAGTAGTCGTGCGGCCGGCGCAAGAAGGTGGACTGGTATTCCTTCACGTCTCCGCCGGTGCAGAACGCTTTCTCGCCGGCGCCGGTCAGCACGAGCACCGCGACCTTGTCGTCGCGGGAAGCGTCCTTGAACGCTTCGATCATCTCGGCCAGCGTTTTCGTGCTGTAGGCGTTGTAGACATCAGGGCGGTTGATGGTGACCGTCGCCACCCAGTCCGCCTTGCGGTACAGGATCTCCTGGAAATCAAAAGACTCCGCGGGTCGCGCTTCCAGCTCCTTCATCTCGCTCCTTCTGCAGCTGCGACGCTGCGGTTATGCCATTGGCCAGCAGCCTGCAGCTTGCGGACGCGGTCCAGCGCGAGCAGGCAAGCGCCCAGGCTCCCGTTGAACTGGCCCAGCTCCCCGGCCGGGACGTTGACTGTTTTTCCCAGCTCGGCCGCAAGGGCCTTGACGAAGGCGGCGTTTCGGCTCATGCCGCCGACGAACGTGACCTCCGGCTCCATGCCGACCCGCTTCATGAGCTGGATCGCCCGCCCGGCGAGCGAGAGCACGGCGCCGTACATGATGTCCTCCGGCTTCGCCCCCGCCGTCAGGTGGTTGATCACCTCGGATTCGGCGAAGACCGCACAGACGCTGGAGATGGTGACCGGGGCCAGCGATCGGGTTGCGAGCTCGCCGGTGGTGCTCGTGTCCAGTCCCATGTAGCGCGCGGTCTTGTCCAGGAACGCGCCCGTCCCGGCGGCGCACTTGTCGTTCAGACGGAATGCGCGGACCTTGCCGCGCTCGTCGACTTTGATCGCTTTCACGGTCTGGCCGCCGGCGTCGAGCACCGTTCGTGTCATGGGGAACAGGTAGGCCGCCCCGCGTGCGTGGCAGGTGAGCTCCGTGATCTGGATGTCGCGCATCGGCACCAGGTAGCGGCCGTAGCCGGTGCTGGCGACGTAGTCGATGTCCTCAGGTGCGAGCCGGCCTTCGGCGAGCGCCTCCCGGTACGCCCTCTCGGCCGCTCCCGCGAGGTTGAAACCTGTCTTGACCAGCGACTGCGCGACGATGCGCCGCTCCTCGTCCATGACCATGCCCTTCGTGTAGGTGGCGCCGACGTCGAGACCGAGGACGGTGGTCATGCCTCCACCTTCTCGCGCACCGGCACGATCGGGCGTCCCGCCACCGCGCACGCCTCGCACGTGACGCCTTTGGGGTGCCGGTGCGCCTCTAGCGCCGTTTCTACAGAGAGGGCTTCGACAGCGCCTGCGGCGCCGGCGGCCGCGCGGTCGAGCGCGAACAGGGCGGCTCCGATCGCGCCCATGTAGTGCGCGTCAGGGCTCACGTTCAGCCTGGTCCCGAGCAGCTCCTCGAGGATCTTGACCATCGCCACGTTGCGGGTGACCCCGCCGGTGAACGTGACCTCCTCCTCCACGCCGACGCGTCGGATGAGTGACAGGCTCCTGGCCGCGATCGCCTGGTGGACGCCCATCAGCACGTCCTCGGCCTTCTTGCCGCGGGCAAGCCAGCTGATGATCTCCGACTCGGCGAAGACGGTGCAGGTCGTCGTGATCTTCACGGGGTTGTGCGCTCCGAGTGCCAGCGGCCCGAGCTCGCCGAGCGGGATGTCGAGCGCAAAGGCCCCGGCGCCCAGGAACCGGCCCGTGCCGGCGGCGCACTTGTCATTCATGCAGAAGTCCATGACCTGGCCGTTCTCGCCGACCCTGATCGCCTTGGTGTCCTGGCCGCCGATGTCCAGCACGGTGTGGGTGTTGGGAAACAGGTACTGGGCCCCGCGCGCGTGGCAGCTGATCTCGGTGACCTGCGCGTGGCCGAAGGTCACCTTGTAGCGGCCGTACCCGGTGCCGATGACGTACGCGACGTCGTCGGCGTCGACACCGGCATCCGCCACCGCCGCGGCGAACGCGTTCTCGGCCGCTTTCGTGATGATGGCGCCCGTGTCGATCAGGCTCCTGCCGCGTATGTTGCGGCTTCCATCGAGGATCACCGCCTTGGTCTGCGTGGAACCGACGTCAACGCCTCCTACTAACATTCGCCGTTACCTCCCGGCCGCCGCCGCGACGACCTTGCGTGCGGCGACCGCCTCGAAATAGGCGTCGACGCGATTCTTGAGCTGCGCCTCGGACCAGGCGCGCGGGTCGACCAGGTCGGACTCGATGAACAGTGCCGGCACGTCGTGCACGCGGGTGATGTACTCGCGGCTGTCGGCCATCCCGGTCGACACCGTCCGGCAGCTCTTCACAGAGTGATAGACGATGCCGTCCGCCTTCCATCGCGTGACCGAATCGGAAAGCCGGTCCTGCGAGAAGAACATGTTCGACATCGAGCGCTGCGCGGTCAGCACGAGCTGCTCGGCCAGGCTCTCGAGCGGCCGGTCGAGGTCGAACGTGATGCCCAGGTCGAGGCCGCCGCCGGCATAGGCCAGGTACTCGGAGCTCACGAACACCGCTCCCCAGTCCTGGAAGAGCTCCAGGAACCGCCGGAAGTACGGGTAGCAGGCCGGCCCGACGCCGTGAAGGCGGAACTTCTCCTCGGCGATGGTGCCGATCCGGTGCGCCACCTTGTACTCCATCTCCTCGCGCAGCTCGGACATGTAGCGGGCGCCCTCGGGAGTGCCTCGATATGCGCTCAACATGCCCATGTACGTGAGGCCGTCGCCCAGGACGTTGAAAGGCGCGGGGACGTTCTGATTGAGGCGCAAGATCGCCTGCCAGTCAGCCGCCATGGAGTTGACGTGAGCCATCGCCTGCTTGAGGCGCTCGATGTCGAAGCTGCGGCCACTGATCTTTTCGCATAGCGCGATCAGCTCCTCGAGCTGGCCCTGCACGTAGCGGCGGTCCGTCTCGAACGCAGGCTCGCCGGGCTCTGACCGCCAGCTCATGCCCCGCTGTCCAGGCAGGTCGATCACGAAGGCCGGGCAGCCGTGGAGGCGCTGCCAGATCTCCACCCACTTGACGTAGGTGTTGCACATGTTGGTGCCGATGACCAGGCTTGGCTTGGGAATGCGGCCGTTCGAGTGCCGCCCGCGCTGCAGCTGCACGCCGACGTCGGCTTTGACGTAGCCGCAGACGTCGGTTGAGTAGCCGTAGTCCTCGGCCTTGTTCAGGTACTCGAGGGCCTGCTTCTTGACCGCCAGCTGGAGCGAGTTGATCTCTGGGAAGACGACGTGGAAGTCAAAAGCACGAAGCACTTCGGCCATCGAGCCCATGACGAACACGTAAGCCGTGGGCTCGGGGTTCTCCGCCACTGCGTTCAGCTCGTCGAACCACTCCTTGAAGAGGCGGTTGCCGTCGCGCCGCCCGCGACCGATGAGCTCGTCATGACTCTTCCCCGCTTGCGGGGAAGTACCCGGCGGAGCCGGGGGATGGGGAGGTGCTACCTGCTCAGTGTCATTCATCATGTCTCTCCCTCTCAGTCGAAGAGGATCGATTCCACGAAGGTCTCGACCTCCATCCGCATGCGCTCGAGGGCGGACATCTTCTCTTCGAACTCGAGCATCAGGTAGGGGATCTTGCGAGCCTCGAGCGCCCGGCTGTAAGCCACCTGCTCGTCCATCCCGGGCTCGCACATCTTGGCCGCGGCGAGGATCGCCGCCTGCGCCCCGGACGCCTCGATGCGCGCCAGGAGCATCTCTTCTTTCGGCTTGCGGTCGTCATGCTGCACGGGGCTGTAGCTCGACGTCTCCAGGTAGGCGGTCGCAAGCGCGAGCAGCGGGTCGTCCGTGTCATCAGGGACGTCCTCGGTCAACCAGCGCATGCCGATCAGGAGGTCGTCGTCGACGACGTAGCAGGCCTCTTCGATCAGCTGCAGCATGTCGAGCGGCGGCTGCTCGCAGAAACCGCCTTCAAACACGACGCGAACGCGGTCCTGCTCGCGGCCAAGGCGCTCTGGCAGGACTTCGAGCGCGCGCCGCAGGATCTCGTTGTGCTCCTCGCGCTGCATCACAGAACCCGCGCGGGTCAGCGCATATGCCTCACGCGCGGACAGCAGCCATGGGGTCGCCCTCTTGATCGCGTACAGCTCGCGCAGGAGCCGCCGGTTCTCGTTGAACACCGCGATGCTGTGGTTGAGCGCCTCGACGGTGACCGGCGCACCGGCCATCTTCTCCAACGAAGCCCGCAGGCGGCCGTACTCCTCGCTCAGGTAGGCGGCGGCGTGCGAGGAATTGGCGTTCTGGGGCAGATAGAGGATCTCGGCCGGCTGGCCGGGGAAGTTGCGGCCCCAGATTCCCGCCAGGTTGCGGGCGACGTCGCAGATGGGGTGGGTGTAAAAAGCGCTCATCATTCCGAGACGCCCTGACAGGCCAAGCTCGAGCGAGCTGCGGCAGATCGAGCAGATGAACGAGCCGATGTGCGAGTCGGCCTGGCGCGATTCGATCTGGTCGCCGGCGCCTATGACCTTCAAGGGCAGCATGCCGGCGGCATGGACGATCTCCTCGGGGAAGTAGACCTGGAAGTGTCCCACCACTTTGCCGCCCGGGTGCTGCTCCATCCAGCGCTTCACCGCGGGATAGGTGAAGTCGGCGCACAGCTCGGTGCACGACTCGAGGAGCTCTTCGATTCCGCTCGGCGCCGCGATGGACATCCTGGGCCTCCTCGACCAACGTCATGCGCCGGCCTGCCCGTATCTTAGACTGACCGGTCAGTCAAGTCAAGAGCGCAGATTATTCGCGGAGCCCGGTCGTGGGGCTTGAGGTTCCCCTAGCCGACGGCCGGCGCCAGGGCGAGCTCGTGGGCGATGTCCGTGGCCCACGCTTCGATCAGCTTCCAGTCGCGGAAGTCGCCTTCGATGAGCACCCTGTCGGCGGC
>JBAUTF010000205.1:0-15522 GCA_049582065.1 Candidatus Dormiibacterota bacterium
GTCGGGCGCCAGCGCGGCGCGGGACTTGGTGGCGGTCACGACGAGCGTGAGCAGACCCTCAACCAGCTGCTCGTCGAGATGGACGGCTTCGACACCAACACGCACGTGATCGTGATCGCCGCGACCAACCGGCCCGACGTCCTCGACCCGGCGCTCTTGCGGCCCGGCCGCTTCGATCGCCACGTGACGCTCGACCGCCCGGACATCAAAGGCCGGCGCCAGATCCTGGACGTGCACGCGCGCAACAAGCCGCTCGACTCGACGGTCGACCTCGACGTGCTCGCACGGCAGACGCCAGGCTTCAGCGGCGCGGACCTCGCGAACCTCATCAACGAGGCCGCCATCCTGGCCGCCCGTGCCAACAAGAAGGTGATCGGCATGGACGAGCTCGAAGAGGCGATCGCCCGCGTCATCGCCGGGCCCGAGCGAAAGAGCCGCCGCATCTCGGACCACGAAAAAGAGATCATCGCCTACCACGAGACCGGCCACGCCCTGGTCATGAAGGCGCTGCCGCATACCGACCCCGTGCACAAGGTTTCGATCATCTCGCGCGGCATGGCCCTGGGCTGGACGCTCAGCCTTCCCGAAGAGGACAAGTACCTCATCTCGCGCGACGAGCTGATGGACCAGATCGCCGGGATCATGGGCGGTCGCGTGGCCGAGGAGATCGTCTTTGGAGACATCACCTCGGGCGCCGAGAACGACATCCAGCGAGCGACCCAGATGGCCCGCCGCATGGTGACGCAGTGGGGCATGTCTGACAAGCTCGGCAACGTGGCGATGGGCCACCGCGAGGAGCTCGTCTTCCTCGGCCGCGACCTCGGAGAGCAACGGAATTACTCCGAAGAGGTGGCCGCGATCATCGACGAGGAGATCCGCAGCATCGTCGACCACGGATACCAGACCGCCAAGACCATCCTCAGCGCGCAGCGCCACCAGATGGACGTGGTCGTGGAGCGGCTGAAGGTCGTCGAGACGATCGACGGGAAAGAGCTGGACGAGATCCTCGCGCGCGGAGCGCCGGAAGCCCCGGCCGCGAGCTCCTCAGCCTCGTAGCACGCCCTACGCCCGCCGGTTGGTCAGGGGCCCCCGCGAACTCAAGGCGAAGCCTGCGAGCTCGAGAGGAATCATCGTTGCCGGCCGGGGCAACCTTGGCCGGAGCCTGGCCCGGGCGCTGACCGCGGCCGGTCAACCGACCCGGCTCGTGCGCGGCCACGGCCTGGAGGACGCGATCGGCAAGGTCGGTCCCAACGCGGTCGTGTTCCTTGCGGTCCCCGACGGCGCCGTGCCCGCGCTGGGGGGCCGGCTCGCCAAAGCACCGGACCCGATCAGCTTCGTGCACCTCAGCGGCGCCCTCGGCCTCGACGCGCTGGACGCGTTGCGGCCACTCCACGCTGTCGGCTCGTTCCATCCTCTGCAGTCGTTCCCAGCGCCTCGTCCGCCCGACGCGTTCAGAGGAATCACGGTCGCCATCGACGCCAGCACGGCTCCGCTCATGAGGCGCCTGCGCGAGCTCGCGCGCTCGTTGGGCGCCAAGCCCAGGCAGGTCGGCGACGCGGACCGGGCGCTCTATCACGCGGCGGCGGTCTTCGCCTCCAACTACCTCGACGTGATGGTGGCGGAGGCGGTCGGGCTGTTGAAGGACATCGGCTGGACCGAGGCCGAAAGCGTCGCGGCGCTCATGCCGTTGATCGAGGGAGCGGTGACGAACATCCGCCGGCACGGCCCGGTCAGGGCGCTGACGGGCCCGATCCGCCGTGGCGACGTCGAGACTGTCACCAGCCACCTGCGGGCGCTGGAAAAGGTCGACGTGGCGGATGAATATCGTATGCTCGGGACGATCGCGCTCGAGATCGCCAAGGAGGCGGGGCTGGACCCCGTCGCGGCGGGGCGCATGCGGCGGGCGTTGACCCAGAAAAGGGCAGCGACCCAAAGGAGACGTCGCGCATGACAACGGTGTTGGACGTACAGCGATTCAAGGACGAGCATCGGCGTTTCGCCGTGCTCACGGCCTACGATTTCCTGAGCGCGAGGATCCTGGACGAGGCGGGGATACCGATCCTGTTGGTCGGTGACAGCCTCGGGATGGTGATGCTGGGCCATCCGACGACCCTGCCTGTGACGCTCGACGACATGCTGCACCACGCCAAGGCTGTGTCGCGCGGCTCCCGCCAGGCCCTTCTCGTCGGCGACATGCCGTTCATGTCCTACCACGTCTCGGTCGAGCAGGCGATCGCGAGCGCCGGCCGTTTCGTCCAGGAGGCCGGCATGCACGCCGTCAAGCTCGAGGGCGGGGGGCGCGTCATCGAAATCACTCGGCGGCTCACCGAGATCGGCATCCCGGTCATGGGCCACCTCGGCCTGACCCCGCAGTTCGTCCACCAGATGGGCGGCTTCAAGGTGCAGGGCAAGAGCCAGTCCCAGGCGGCGCGGATTCTCGCCGACGCGAAAGCCCTCGAGGAGGCCGGCGCCTTCAGTCTCGTCCTCGAAGGCGTGCCGAGCGAGCTGGCGCGGCGGGTCACGGCCGAGCTGCGCGTTCCGACCATCGGCATCGGGGCGGGGCCGGGCACGGACGGGCAGGTGCTGGTCTTCCACGACATGCTCGGGCTCACCACGGGCAAGGCCCCGAGGTTCGTGAAGCGATACGCCAACCTGGCCGAGGAGATCGCTCGAGCGGCTGCGCGCTTCGCCCAGGAGGTCGGCAGCGGCGCGTTTCCTGGACCCGAGCACGAGTATTCGGCCAACGGCCAGGGGCCGGGCCTGCCCACGCCTGCGGGCATCCCCACGCCTGCGGGCCTCCCCGCGTCTGCCGCGCGGGGTCCCCATAAGCGTAAGGAAGACGAGGTCAAGTACGGCGCCGGGTAAGCCTGGATCCACCGGCCGCGCGGAGCAGATTCGCGCTGGGACGAGCTCAGCCGCAGGCGTCGCGAGCAGCGGACCGGAGCGCACCAGCCAGGTGCGCGAGGACCGGAGCGCAAGCGGCAACGCACGGATGAGCCGTCCCAGTAGCGAAGATGCCCGCGGGGATCGGTGGATTCAGGCTCAGATCTCGGCCCCGTCGCCTTACGAGTCGTGGCGCAAAGCCGAGCTGCACTGCCACCTCGATGGCGCCGTGCGGCCGGCCACCGCTGAGGAGCTGGCCCGGCAGCATGACCTCGATTTGCCGCATCCGCTGCGGATGGTCGCGCCGGCAGAGTGCCCCAGCCAGGCTGCTTACATCGCTTACTTCGGCGACGCTATCGCCGTCCTTCAGACGGCTGGAGCCCTGGAGCGCGCCGCTCTCGAGCTGGGGCTCGACTCGGCCGCGGAGAACATCGATTACCTGGAGGTGCGGTGGGCGCCCCGGCTCCATTTGCGCAGCGGTCTGACGGTCGAGGAGGTGATCCGCGCCGTGCTTTCCGGCCTGGCGGCCGCCCCCTTGAATGCGGTCGCGATCGTCTGCGCGATGCGTCAGCACTCGACCGAGGACAACGTCGCGCTCGCGCGCGAGGCCGGGAAGTTCGCCGGTGCCGGCGTCGTCGGGTTCGACCTGGCCGGGGACGAGGTGCGATATCCGGCCGGGCCCCAACGGCCGGCCTTCGAAGCGGCCCGAGCGGCAGGCCTGCGTCTGACCTGCCACGCGGGTGAGGCGGGCGGGCCGTCGAGCGTCGAGGACGCGCTCGACCTCGGCGTGGAGAGGATCGCCCACGGCGTGATCGGAGCCCGCGACCCGCGCATCGTCGAGCGGATCCGCCGGGAAGGAGTCGTCCTCGACCTCTGCCCGACGGCCAACTGGAAGTGCAAGGCCGTGCCGTCGCTCGCCGAGCACCCGCTGCCCCGCCTGCTTCGCGCCGGCGTGCGCTGCACCATCAGCACCGACTCACGCACCGTGGCCGCCACCAGCCTGAGTCGCGAATTCAGGCTGGCGTCAGAGATGGGCCTCGACGACGACGAGCTCAGGCACTGCAACGCCATCGCCTACGAGGCCGCGTTCGGTTTGCCGGACGGCCCCACCCCGACTACTTCCGCGGTCTAGTTCCCGGTGCCGAAGAGCCGGTCGCCGAAATCGCCCAAGCCGGGGACGATGTAGGCCCGGTCGTTCAGCCTCTCGTCCAGCGCGGCCGCGTAGATGTCGACCTCGGGGTGGCGATCCTCGAGCACCTTCACCCCTTCTGGCGCTGCGACCACGCAGATCATCCGCGGGTTGACCCCGCCGACCTCCTTGATCAGATCGAGCGCCTGGGCGGCCGAGCCGCCGGTGGCCAGCATGGGGTCGAGCAGCAGAGGAATCTTGCCCTTCAGCCTGGGCAGCTTCTGGTAGTAGATGCGCGCCACGGCCGTCTCCTCGTCCCGCTCCAGTCCGATGTAGCCGACGCTGACGTGCGGCAGCAACTCCAGGACGGGACCGAGGAGCCCCAGGCCCGCCCGCAGCACCGGGATAGCGACCACCTCGCGCTCGACAGTGGTCGCGGGGGCGTCGGCGAGAGGGGTGCGCACCGTGCCCTGCCGCACCGGAAGGTCGGCGGTCGCCTCGTATAGGAGCAGCGTGATCAACTTGCGCGCGAGTCCGCGGAACTCCTCCGGGGCCGTCGTCTCGTCGCGTAGGCCGCGCAAGCAATCCGCGACGACCGGGTGCCTACTGACGCTTATCGGCAAGTGCGTCGCGCTTGATCAAACGCCGGACGGCGTCAACCGCCACCTTCAGCATGCGGTCCATGTAGCTCGGATCGAGGTGATGGATCTCGCCCGCGCCCAGCTCGTCGACGCAGAGGTTGATCGTCCCCGCGCGCAGCTTGCGCAGCCGCGCGACCACGAAAAGCGTGGACGTTTCCATGTCGTTGCTGAGCACGCCCGCCCTGGACCACATCTCCAACTCGTCGCGCAGGTGAGGGCGCGGCATGCTGTCCGGCACGAGGTCGGAGTAGAGGGCATCGACCGAGCGGATGATGCCGACGTGGTACGGCGCCTTCGACGCCTTGGCCGCCTCGACCAGCGCCTCGACCACGTCCAGAGACGCGACCGCCGGATATTCAAGGGGGATGTAGCCGTTGGGGGTGCCCTCGCTGCGGACCGCGCCCTGGGCGATCACGAGGTCGCCCATCTTGATCTCAGGCTGCGCGGCGCCGCAGGTGCCGACCCGAAGAAACGTGTGCACGCCCAGCTCGCTCAGCTCTTCGACGCCGATCGCGACCGACGGCCCGCCCATCCCTGTCGACATCGTGGACACGGGCACGCCGTCGACCATCCCGGTGAAAGTGCGGTACTCGCGGCTGAACGCGACCTCTTTCGCCCCGTCCAGGTACTTCGCGATCATCGGCGTGCGGCCGGGGTCACCCGGCACGAGCACATATTCGCCGACCTCGCCTTTGCCTAGGCCGACGTGGTACTTCTTCTCGCCGGTTGCGGCCACCGACGGGAAGTCTATCCGTCCTTCGTGATGCCGTTCCGGTCGACGCGGGCGAAGACGTGGGGCGGCCGCCTGACCTCGTGATCGCTCATCCTCCACGCCTGCTGCAGGCGAGGCGAGACACGTTCGATGAGCTCCATCGAGCGCGCGTGCACGACGGCGAGAGTGTCGCCCGCCTCGACGCGCGCCCCGACCGGCGCTTCGATGACCACGCCGGCGGCGGGGTCGACCCTGTCGTCTTTGCGCGCGCGGCCGGCCCCGAGCTCGAGGCAGGAGAGGCCTACCTCCAGGGCGTCGATCGACGAGACATGGCCCGCGGCGGCCGCGCGGAGGGGCACCTGGAATGGAGCGACGGGCAGGCCCTCCTCCAGCCTCCCGCCCTGGGCTCGCAGCATGCGCTCGAAGGTCGCACGGCCCGCGCCCGACTTCAGGATGCGCTCCGGGTCGGCGTCTACTTCGGCGAGCCGGCACATCTCTGCCGCAACGCGGAGCGAGACTTCGAGCAGTTCCTCATCGCCCTCGCCCGACAGCGCATCGAGCGCCTCTTTCACCTCGAGCGCATTGCCGACCGAACGGCCGAGGGGGTTGTCCATGGCGGTGACGAGGGCCACCGTGCGCCGGCCGGCTCCTTCCCCGAGCAGCACCATCTCCGATGCCAGCTCCTCGGCGGCAGCCGGGTCGGGCATGAAGGCGCCGCGGCCGAACTTCACGTCCAGCACGATCGCGTCGGCGCCCGCCGCGATCTTCTTGGACATGACGCTGGAGGCGATCAGCGGGACCGACGGCACGGTGGCGGTCACGTCCCGCAGCGCATAGAGCAGCTTGTCGGCCGGCACCATGTGAGGGGATTGCGCCGCCACCGCGATGCCAATCTCGCGTACCTGGCGGATGAACCTCTCCGGATCGAGGTCGACGGTCAGGCCTGGCACCGACTCGAGCTTGTCGAGCGTGCCGCCCGTGTGGGCCAGCGCACGGCCGCTGAGCTTGGGGACCTTCACGCCGCAAGCGGCGGCCAGCGGAGCGGCGATCAGCGTTACCTTGTCCCCGACGCCGCCCGTCGAGTGCTTATCGACCTTGATCCCCTCGATGCCGCTGAGGTCGAGGACCTCGCCGCTCGCCACCATGACCTGGGTCAGAGCCAGCGTCTCGGCCCGGGTCATCCCACGCACGCAGACCGCCATCAGCCACGCGGCCATCTGGTAGTCGGGGATGTCCCCGCCCAGGTAGCCGGAAAGGAGGAACCGGATCTCCTCCGCGGAATGCTCGAAGCCGTCGCGCTTGCGGCCGATGACCTCGAGTGCCTGCAACCGCGAACTGCTACTGCTTCACGTACGGCTTGCCGTCGTTGGCCGGCGGGCGAACCCGGCCGACGACGCCGGCGACGACCAGGATCGTGGCGATGTAAGGCGCCATCAGGAGGAAGTAGCTCGAGATCGGCACATTGAGGACCGACAGGAAGTTCTGAAGCGCGTCCGCGAATCCGAATACGAGCGACGCGCCGAACGCGCCGATTGGGGTCCATCCCCCCGAGATCATGGCGGCGAGTGAGATGAAACCGCGGCCGGAAGTCATGTTCTTGGTGAACTGACCGACGGCTCCGATCGTGAAGAAAGAACCAGCGAGCCCCGCGACCAGCCCACCCAGCAGCACGTTGATGTAGCGGGTGCGGAGCACGTCGATGCCTGCCGTGTCTGCCGCCCTCGGCTGCTCGCCGACGGCCCTCACGCGCAGGCCCCAGCGGGTCTGGAACAGCGCGACCTGGATGACCACTAGGAGTATCAAAAGGAGATAGACGAAGACGTTCTGGTCGAAGAGGATCGGTCCGAGGATCGGGATCTTCGAGAGCAGTGGAATGGGAAGGGGGCGCACCACGGCGGCGCTGTTCAGCGTGGACTGGAAGGGGACCATGAGGCGGTCATAAAGGAATCCGGTGAGGCCGAGACAAAAGAGGTCCAGCACGACACCGACGATGATCTGGTCGACCAGATAGCGGATGGCGAAGACCGCAAGGATGAGGCCGATCACCCCTCCGGCGAGCATTCCCGCAAGCATGCCCAGCGCCGCACTGCTCGTCGCGCTCGTGACCATGGCCGCCACGAAGGCGCCCATCAGCATCTGGCCCTCGATCGCAACGTTGATCACGCCTGAGCGCTCGCACAACAGCCCCGAGAACGCGCCCAGGGTAAGCGGCGTGGCCCGCACGACGGTCCCCTGCAGCATGCCGACGAGGCTTAAAGACGTATCACGCGCAGCCCACGCCAGGAAACCGAATAGGAAAAATCCGATGACGAGACCCAGCACGGCATTGGACCAGCGTCCGAACCCGCGCGCCACCTGGACGGCACCGAGAAATGCGCTGACGGCAGCCAGGAGGAAAGCCGTCGCCCGGACAGGCACGACAAGGTCGGGAACCGAGATGGCCTGCGCGCTTGCCAGGTTGAGAACGAAATCGGCCTTGGTGGCTCCGGGCACGTCGAAACCGAAAAGCAGCGCGATGGCCGCCGCGACGAGCAGGAAGAACACGCCCAGCGTCCGACGCCGAACGACCACGGCACGTGTCACCGCGCCCGTTACTCCGGCGGCGACGCTCACGATCCCCAGCCGGTCGAAACGGCCGGCGCGCCGGCGCCGCGCTGCGCGCGGATGTGGTAGATCTCCCGGACGAGGGTCGGCGCCGCGACGAACATGATCACCAGAGCCTCGATGACCTGCACGAGGTCGACCGGGGTCGAAGTCGCAGCCTGCATCTGAACCGCGCCTGCACGCAAGCCGCCGAACAGCAAGGCCGCCGCTACGACCCCGGCCGGGTTGCCACGACCCAGCAAAGCGACGGTGATCCCGTCAAAGCCGAGGCTGGACGAGAAACCGGGTGAAACGCTGTAGTTGACGCCAAGGATGATGTTGGCGCCGGCCAGGCCGGCCAGTCCCCCGGCCAGCGACATCGCGAGCACGACCACCCGTCCGACGCCGATCCCGGCGGCGCGCGAGGCGTCGGGATTGGCGCCGACCGCGCGGAACTCAAAACCAAGCGTGGTTCGCCACAGTAGGAAATACACGGCGACCGCCACGAGCACGGCGAGAAGGACGCCGGCGTGAACGCGGAGATTGACGGCTGCAAGGCTCGGCAGCGAAGCTGCGCTGTCGACGATCTTGCTGATCGGATCGGAGCGCCCCGGCCGCTGGAAGAGCGTCGTGCTCAGGAAGTAGTAGGTCAGATAGATCGCGACGTAGTTGAGCATGATGGTCGTGATCACCTCATGCGCCCCTGTGCGGGCTTTCAGCAGGCCCGGGATGAATCCCCACAGGGCGCCCGCGACAAAACCGGCGAGCAGCGCCAGGGGAAGCTCGACAAATCCAGTCAAGCCATGCAGGGAGAATCCCACAAACCCGGCTGCGAGCCCACCGGCGATGACCTGGCCCTCCCCCCCGATGTTGAACAGACCGGCTCTGAACCCGAGGGCGACGGAAAGGCCCGTGAAGACCAGCGGTGCGGCGGCGACCAGAGTTTCCGAGAGCGGATAGAAGGCGGAGGCCACGGTTTTCAGGTTGCCGCTGCCGACCTTGCTGAAAAAGGTCGAAGGATTACCAAGCGCACCACTGAGCAGCCCCCCGTACGCTCCCGAGATGTCTTGCCAGGCCACGTTCAAAGCGGTGGGGAGATCTGGCGCCTGGATCACGTTGGGATCGGATCCGACGATGAAGATGGCGCTCAACACGAGCGCCGTGAAGAATGCGAGGGCCACGATGAGCACGGAGTTCCATGTTGTCGACTCGGGCGCGATCACTCGCTGGATCACATCGCGCACCGTGACGACGCGGTTTTGGCTCGGCTTTGGTGGGATCGGCCCGCTCAAGCGCTCTCCCCACCACCCTTGGCCGGTGCAGCCTCGACGCTGGACCCCGCCATCATGAGCCCGACCTGCTCACGGGTGTAAAGGTCGGACTCGAATGGTCCTTCCATGCGGCCCTGGAACATCACCGCGACACGATCGCCGAGAGCGAACACCTCGTCGAGATCGCTCGACACGATAAGCACCGCATCTCCCTGATCGCGCAGCTGCACGATCCGCTCGTGGATGTACTCGATGGAGCCGACGTCGAGTCCGCGGGTCGGCTGGGCGGCGATCATTAGCGAGACCGGTCGCGAGAACTCCCTGGCCACGATGACGCGTTGCTGGTTGCCTCCGGACAGCGTGCCTACGGACGTCAGGGGCGAAGGAGTCCGGATGTCGAACTCCTTGATCCGCTGCTGAGCCGAGCGCTGGATCTCATCCGGCTCGAGCATCGGGCCGCGGGCGAAGGGCGGCATGAAGTACATGTCGAGGACCAGGTTCTCCGCCACCGATAGGTCACCGACCAGGCCATCCCTGACGCGGTCTTCCGGGACGTGGCCGACTCCGGAGGCGAGCGTCTCGCGTGGCGAGCTGGTGGTGACGTCGCGGCCGGCCGCCGTGATCCGACCGGACGCCACAGGATCCAGGCCCATGATCGCCCTCACGAGCTCCGTCTGCCCGTTGCCCTGCACGCCGGCCACGGTGACGATCTCGCCGGCGCGGACCTGGAAGGAGACGTCATCCACCGCGACCTGGCCATGGGCGTTACGCACGGTCAGGCCCTTCACGTCGAGCACCACCGCTCCTGGCTTGGAGGGCGGCCTGTCCACCCCCATTCGAATCGCGCGCCCGACCATCATCGCGGCCAGTTCGGCCTCGGTCGACTCACCAGGCAGCGTCGATCCCACCACGCGGCCTCCTCGCAGCACGGTGATGCGGTCGGCGACCTGCATCGCCTCCCTCAACTTGTGTGTGATGAAGACAAGGGAACGACCCGCCCGCTTGAGCGACCCCATGACGCCCAGGAGCTCGTCGGTTTCTTGGGGTGTCAGGACGGCGGTGGGCTCGTCAAGGATCAGCACGCCGGCCCGGCGGTAGAGAGCTTTCACGATCTCTACGCGCTGCTGGGCGCCGACTGAAAGCGACTCGACGAGAGCGTCGGGGTTGACGGGGAGGCCGAACTCTTGGCCCAGCTGCTCGACCTCTTTCCGCGCTCGCCTCCGGTCGAGGAAGCCGAGAGGCCGCGTGAGCTCCAGCCCGAGCGTCACGTTCTCAGCCACCGTGAAGACAGGGATGAGCATGAAGTGCTGGTGCACCATGCCGATACCCATTCGGATGGCATCGCTGGGGCTCTCGAACTTGACCGGCTTGCCGTTGACCAGGATCTCGCCTTCGTCGGCGTGATACAGGCCGTAAAGGATGTTCATGAGCGTCGATTTGCCGGCCCCGTTCTCCCCCAGAAGGACGTGCACCTCGCCCGGCTCGACCACGAGGTCGATGTGGTCGTTCGCGAGCACGCCGGGGAAACGCTTGGTGATGCCTCTCAGCTCGAGCTTGAGCGGCTCATGGAGCCTCGCAGCCGAGGCGGCCGGGGTGGTTACCGGCCGCCTCGCGTCACCCGTCGAGTTAGGCGGCGTACGACTGCCAGGTCTTTGGATCAACCGAGACCGAGCCACTGATGATGCTCTGCTTGATCTGGTCGATCTCGCTCTTCAGCGCAGATGGAATCTTGCTGTCGAAATCATGGTAGGGAGCCAGGCCGACTCCGCCATTCGCCAGCGTGCCCGTGTAGTTGCCGCCCTGGAAGGTCCCGGCGGCCGCCTCTTTGACCGCCGCCTCCACCGAGGCCGCGATGCCCTTGTTGACCGATGTGATGAACAGCGGGCAGTACTGAGCAGCGCTCACGCAGCCGTCGGTGTCCACCCATTCCATGACGGCCTTCCCGTTGCTGGCCTGGACCGCGGCCGCCGCGCCGAGCCCGACGTTGCCCGCAACCGGGAAGATCACGTCTGCGCCCTGCTGCATCTCGGCGTTGGCGATGTTCTGGCCCTTGTCCTGGCTCGTGAAGTCACCCGAGAAGGAGCCCTTCTGAGTTGACGGGTCCCAGCCCAGCACCTTGACATGAGCGCTGTGCTGCTTGTTGTAGTAGTAGACACCCGCCGCAAACCCGTCCATGTAGATGGTCACCGTCGGGATCTGGATGCCGCCGAAGGTTCCGACGGCGCCGGTCTTGCTCATCCCAGCGGCGAGGTAGCCGCCCAGGAACGCGTCCTCGTTCGTGTTGTAGATCAGGCCGAGCACGTTGGGGATCGCCGGGGAGTAGGTGTAGTCGACGATCGCGAACTTCTGGTTGGAGTCGGCCTGAGCCTTGGTCTGCGTGATGTCACCCATCAAGAACCCGACGGTGACGATGATTCCGCAGCTCTGGTTCACGAAGGCGTCGATGTTCGGCGCGTAATCGTTCTGAGACGTAGAGGACAGGTACTTGATCTGCACGCCCATGTCCTTCTTGGCGTTCTGCATGCCCTGCCAGGCACTGGCGTTGAATGATCGGTCGTCGATGCCGCCGGTGTCGGTGACCATGCAAGCCAGGAAGCTGGGATATTGAGGCCCCGCCGGGCTGCTGGACGATGTCGTCGGAGACGATCCACAGGCCGCTGCCAAAAGCGCCCCCACAAGTACAAAGGCTTGGGACCAGCCCTTCCCTCTCAACATCTGCTCTTCTCCTATCTCCGGCGCGGCATGACCGGCAAAACCAAGATCGCGCACAGATCCTAGCACCGGCCTTTTGATTTGAGCGCGACCCGCTTCCCTCAGGGATCAATCGCGGCCAGCGCGGGGCCAAGCTCGGAGAGACTCGCGATGCGCCGCCATCCGGCGCTCGGGATCGACTCTTCCGGCACCTGTGCGTGCTGCCAGGTGATGTGAAACGGGACGTGCACAGCCCGCGCCCCGAGGGCGATCACCGGCGCCACGTCGAAGCGCAACGAGTTGCCAACCATGACAAACTCCTCCGGCTTGATGCCGCGGCGCTCGAACACCGAGCGATACGAGTCAACGTTCTTCTCGCTCAGGATCTCCACGCCGAGGAACGCATCGCCCAGCCCAGAGCGGGCGAGCTTGCTCTCCTGGTCGAAGAGGTCGCCCATGGTGATCAGCAGGAGGTCAAACCGCTCGCCAAGCTCGCGGAGCGAAGCCTCGACGTCTTCGAGCAGCTCGATCGGCTCGTTGAGCATGCGCTTGCCCCAGCCGAGGATCACCTCCAAGTCGGATGATGGAATGCGCCCGTCGGTCAGCTGGATCGCCGTCTCGAGCATCGAGAGCATGAAGGATTTGACGCCATAGCCGTACGTGCCTAGGTTCTTCATCTCGACCTCGAGCAGGTGCTTGTCCACGTCGGCGTCGGGTACGTGGCGGCGGATCAGGTCGCGGAGCTCCGACTGCGTGACGTTGAAGCGGTCCTCGTTGTGCCAGAGCGTGTCGTCGCCGTCGAACCCCAGGACCCTGATGGTCATGGACCGGATTATCCGTGTGGTCCAGCCGCGGCGCCACGGCGCGTGCCGGAACAAACCACGCACCGGAGGCAGTTGGAATGTGTGAACCATGAAGAAGCTCGAAGGCATCCACCACATCAGCGCGATCACCGCCGACGCGACCAAGAACCTCCTCTTCTACTCGGGCGTGATGGGGCTGCGCCTGGTCAAGAAGACCGTGAACCAGGACAACCCCGCCGTCTACCACCTCTTCTACGCTGATGAGGACGGCAGCCCCGGCGCCGACCTCACGTTCTTCGAGTATCCGGGCCTGGTGCGCGGGCGGGCCGGCGCTGGCATGATCCACCGGATCGCGATGCGCGTCGGCTCCCTCGAGGCGCTGGAGTTCTGGGGCAGGCGCCTCGCCGCGGCAGGCCTCGAGTCGACGATCGAAGACGGCCGCCTGAGCTTCGAAGATCCGGAAGGGCTGGGCCTCGAGCTCATCGCCGGCCCGCCTGTCGACCGGCCGCTGATGGCCCACCACCCGGAGATCCCCGAGAAGTTCGCGCTGCAGGGCTTCGCCGGAGTGCGCGCCTACGCGCGGCAGCCCGAGGCGAGTCAGACCTTCCTCACCGAGACCCTCGGATTCAAGCCGGCGGAACCCAAGCAGTACGAGTCGCGGGGCGACGCGCGCGGTTCCTTCTACATCTACGACGACGCCCCCCAAGCACGCGGCCTCGGCGGGTCCGGCACCGTGCACCACGTCGCATGGTCATCCACCATGGAGGACCACGAGGCATGGCGTGGCCGCGTCATCGATGGCGGCGGCGACCCGACGCCGGTGATCGACCGGTTCTACTTCCGCTCCATTTACTTCCGCGAGCCGAGCGGCGTGCTGTTCGAGATCGCCACCATGGGCCCCGGCTTCGCCTCCGACGAGCCCAAGGAGCACCTCGGCGAGCGCCTTTCCCTTCCGCCGGACTTCGAGCATCTCCGGGCGCAGGTCGAGGCCAACCTCACCCCGCTGCCCAACCTGCGGCAGCGGACGCCGGCGTTCAAGACCTCCACCTAGGTCAGGCCACCGGCTCGAGGAAGAGCAGTCAGGTTCGCCCTCGGGCGCATCATTTAGCGCGTGAGCGCCCCCAAGGTCCGCCTCGAGTCGGTCCGCCGGAGCTCAGGCGGGCGCATCCACCTGACGCCGCGCGTTCCCCGCTCGGGCCCGGTGACCACCCTCTGCGGCCAGACGCTCGCGACCGGCACATTCGGGGCGGTCGAGGATGCCGCGGACTGCACCAACTGCATCCGCCGGTCCCAGGACCAGGGCCGCATCTCGGGGGCCTTCTTTGCCCAGGACGAGGGTTCTGAGCTGCTGCGGCTGTCTTTGGAGCAGGCGCGTGAGCGCAAGCCGGCCTCCCAAGAGACGTCAAGCCCTGCTGCGGAGACCCGGGTCGTATGGCCGGCGGCCAAACCGCCGCCGGAGGTCATCCCAGACCAGCTCGGCGAGCTGGCCACCAGGGGTTTCAAGCCCTCGGGCGAGGGCGTGTGGCGCAGCCCCGGCGGGGTGATCGTCCGCATGCGGAAGCACGGGAAGGAGTGGCGGTTCGAAGAGCTCGTTTTCGAGGGTTCGATCGTGGCGATCCGCGACGGCGAAGGCATGCGCATCAAGGCGGGCGACGTCGAGGTGAGCCCTGCCGCCGGAGGCTTCGAGGTCCAGCTCAAGAAGCGCTGACGGCCGCTCAGGAATAGCCCGGGCCGGCAACCGCTTCTGGTAGGTGTGGCTCAGACCCTGCCCCGCTCGATCTACGAGGTCACCCTTCCGAGGCTGAACGGCGACGAGGCGAGCCTGTCCGAGTACCAGGACAAGGTGGTGCTTGCCGTCAACGTCGCGTCGAAGTGCGGCTTCACCCCGCAATACGCGGGCCTGCAACAGCTGCACGACCGCTACTCCGCCCGCGGCTTCACCGTGATCGCCTTCCCGTGCAACCAGTTCTTCCGCCAGGAGCCCGGCACCGCCGAGCAGATCCAGCAGTTCTGCACCGTCAACTACGGTGTGACGTTCCCGCTCTACTCCAAGCTCGACGTCAAAGGGGCCCACCAGCACCCGCTGTATGCGCTGCTGACGCAGATCCCCGACGACAAGGGCAAGGCCGGCAATGTGGGCTGGAACTTCGAGAAGTTCCTGATCGGCCGCGACGGAATCCCGGTGCGCCGATTCCGCTCCAAGGTCGAACCGGCAGATCCCGCGATCGTCAGCGCGATCGAATCGCTGCTGTAGAGTCGCCGAGCCGCACCGCGATCTCGGCCGCCGCCTGCAGGGCGGCGCATCTGCTGGTCGACTCCCCGCCATTCATCCTCGAGGACCGCATTGCGCTCGGCCTGCTCGACGAGCAGGGCGCGGCAATGATCGCCTACCACCGCGCATCGGGCTCGCACCCCGTGCTCGCCGGGACGCGCGCGGTGGTCGCGACGCGCAGCAGGTTCGCGGAGGACCGGTTTGCCAAGGCGGTCGAGAGGGGCATCGACCAGTACGTGATCCTCGGCGCGGGCCTTGACTCCTTTGCATACCGCTCGGAGCTTGCGGCCCGGGTGCGCGTGTTTGAGGTGGATGCGCCGGCGACGCAGCAGTTGAAGCGCGAGAAGCTGTACGCGGCGGGGATCGACCCCATCGGGGAGGTCACATTTGTCGCGCTCGATCTTCGTGATGAACCGGTGGTCGATCGCCTGGCGGCCGTCGGGTTTACGACCGGCGACTCCGCCTTCGTCAGCTGGCTCGGCGTCAGCTTTTACCTGGATCCGGAAAGCGTGGCGGCGGCTCTCACGGGGCTTGCCT
>JBAUTF010000206.1:0-23228 GCA_049582065.1 Candidatus Dormiibacterota bacterium
GCTGGTATTCCCTTTTGGTCAGGTGGCCTTCCCGCCCGTGGTGGCGGATCATCGAGCCTTCCGGGTCGAGCTGCAGGCCCTGGAGCTCCCACAGGCGCCGGTACCAGAGATCCAGCCGGGTCTCGTATCCGCGCATCTGGCCTTCGATGATGGCGAGGTCGACGGACGCGGCCTCCCGGGCTACCGGCTGGAGCTTCGGCAGCTCGACCCGAACGCGGTCGAGGAGCCCCACCTTGAAGCGCAGGAGGTCAGCGTAGACGCCGATCCAGTGGCGTGCGTCCTGCCAGTGCTTCGACGCGAGGTCCTCACCCTCCAGCCCCCGGGAGTCATCGCCGGTCACCGCAGCCACGCATGGAATATGCTACCTCCGGCCGAAAAAGGCTGGCTCGACCAGGGTTGCTCGAAACGGGTTACAGATTTTGTTATGGAATTCAACGGAGGATTGCGGGCATGAATAGAAAGCGGCGGCTGTTGATCCCGTTGTTCCTCGCGGCCCTCGTGGCCGCAGTCACTCCCCTGACAGCGCTAGCTGCCACTGACCCCCTATTGAATTCGGCAGGCAATTTTGCGGTTCTCTCCGGCGCTGGCATGACCAATACCGGGCCTAGCTGGATCACTGGCGCGATCGGGGCGTCGAGCGCAGGCATCACGGGTTTCCCACCCGGAACCGCCGGGCCAAAGCACGTGGGTGACAGTGCTTTCACCACGGCCGAGTCGGACCTGGTGGGCACGATTTCCCGCGCCAATGCCGAACCGACGACCAAGGACTACACGGGCGTCAATCTCGGCGGCCTGACGCTGGGCCCAGGAGTCTATACCCAGACCACGGCGCCGACCCTTACCGGAACGCTCACCCTCAGCGGCGGAGGCGTCTACATCTTCAAGATCGGCAGCACGCTCGTCACGGCTTCGGGCGCACGCGTCAGCCTCATCAATGGCGCCCAGCCCTGCGACATCTTCTGGGTGGTCGGCAGTTCTGCGACCATCGCCACCACGACTACTTTTGTGGGCAACATCATGGCTGTAGCTCAAATTGCCATGCAGACGGGAGCAACGCTCAACGGAAGGGCTCTTTCGCAGACAGCCGCGGTCACTCTGGACACCAACCGCATCATCCAGCCCTATGGCTGCATAGGGGGCTTCACGACAAGCTACCCCGCGCCGACGTATGTTCCCCCTCCGTTTGGGAACATCTTGCCGGCCACCCTCGGGGTTCCCTCTGAGCTGCTGGCGGAGATCCCCTGGCTGCTCGTGATCGGAATCGGAACGGGCGGGGCGGCGCTGGCGCTCGTGATCAGCAGCCGGAGGCGCCGCCGCAGCAGCGTCTGACCGCTCGTTCGATGGCGATGACATGGCCGCTGCTGGGCCGGCGAATCAGCGTGCCGGCCCACGTGGCGCGCGAAGCGGCCCTGCTGGCCGGCGTGATCGGAATAACCCTGGCCTTCTGCTGGAGCGACGGTAGCCCCAACCCCGGCGTCGTCGATCCCGTGGCGCCCGTCGCTCGCTTCGTCCCCGCGCCCTCGGTCCACTTCGGGTTGATTGGCGCCGCGTTAGGGAAACCCGTCGACATCACTTACGTGCCACCGTTCGTGGTGCCAACCTCGCCCCCGGCCACGATCCTGATCTCGTCGATCAACGTCCACCGACCGGTGGAGCCCGTCGGCGTCGACCGCAAAGGCCAGATGGACCTGCCGGTGAACCCCTGGAATGGAGGCTGGTACAAGGGCGGGCCGGTGCCGGGGGCTCCCGGAGATGCGGTGATCGAAGGCCACTCGGGTTACCCGGGCAAGCCCCTTATCTTTGGAAGGCTTAACCAGCTCCGGTCAGGGGACCAGATCGTCGTCGTGCTGGCTGACGGCACGCATCAGACCTTCGTGGTGCAATCTCTCAAGGTCTGGAGGGCGGGCACGGCACCCCCCGGGATGGGGGAGCCATACGGCCCGCCCAGGCTCACCCTCATCACGTGCACAGGGCCCTTCGACGCCCAGTACGAGACCTCTGCCGATCGCCTGGTGGTGGAGGCGACGTACGCCGCCTAGAGCTGACTGTTGCTGCGTTTGTTCTGTCCCTTGCATGATCCTGGCGACAAGAGGTGAGTACATAAATGGCAGTTCAGCAACAGGCTCCCGTCCCGGCTCCGGTTTCCGCGCCCGCACCGGTGGCGATCTCTGAAGAGGGTCGCTACAACTTTCGCGCCGCGGCCGTGGTCGGCTTCATCGTCGGCGTCGTCGACATCATCATCGCCGCGCGTTTCCTCGGCAAGCTGCTCGGGGCGTCGGCACAGTCGGCGTTCGTCAACTTCGTCTATCAGGTGAGCGCTCCGTTGGTGGCTCCTTTCCAGGGCATCTTTGGAGATGGCGGTTCCAAGGCCAACAGCTTCGAGACCTCCGACCTCGTGGCGATCGTCGTTTACGCCGTGATCGGATGGGGACTCGTGATGCTCATCAGGATCGTCACTGCGCCACATGGCACCAAACCGGCGACCTCGTGACGGACCCGCGCGCTTTGCTCAACCGCTGGAGCGATGCCGGGCTCAGGTGGAGCGATTCGTCTCTCAAGCACATCGCGAGCATGGCGCCGCGACCGTCGTCGTCCCGCTGGCCGCTCTGGGGCATGTTCACCGCCGGCCTCCTGGTCGGCGCCGTCGGGGCGTACGCGGTGACGCGCCGGTCGCAAATCAGGCAGTTCCTCGGCGGAGATTACGAGACGCTCGATGAGTTCGTCGAGGTCGAGGCCTCAGGGCCGGCCTCGTTCCAATCGCATCGTCCGAACCGATCGAATAACCGTCGCAAGGCGGCTGTGGAGGTGAGCTAGCAATGGGTTTCATCGTCTGGATCATCGTTGGAGGCATCGCCGGCTTTCTCGCCAGCAAGGTGCTGAGCGGGAAGGGCATGGGCCTGCTGTGGGACATCGTGGTCGGGATCCTGGGCGGCTTCCTGGGCGGTTGGCTCGCCGGACTGGCCGGCATCGCAGTGAGCAACCTGCTGATGGAGATCATCGTCGCTTTCGTGGGCGCCGCCATCCTGCTGGTCGTCTTCCGAGCCCTGACGCACCGTGGTGTCATTCACGCCTAGCAACCGGGCTTCGTAAGGCCTCGCGGACGTACCTCCGCGAGGCCTTCTTCATGCGAGTCGTACTCTTTCCGCCAGATGCCCGATCTCGAGGCCATTCCCGACCAGGAGTGCGTCAAGCTGCTGCGCTCGCACCACGTGGGGCGCATCGCCCTCGTCGACCCGGAAGGCCATCCCCTGATCTTCCCCGTCAACTACTTCTTCGACGAGGGGGTGGTGGTGTTTCGCACCGATCCGGGGACCAAGCTTGACCTCGCGCCCGGCGCACTCGTGTCCTTCGAGATCGACGGCTGGGAGCCTGAGCGCGACGCGGGATGGAGCGTCGTGGTCAAAGGGATCTCACACGACATCACCGCCCCTGACGACGCCCGGTCCCAGCGGATGCATTACTGGCCGGTGAGGCCGGTCGCACCGGGAGCCAAGGAGCACTGGATCGGGATCTGGGCGAACCAGATCTCCGGACGGAGGTTCGGAGCGGCCGCCAGCTGACCACTGGCCGTGACCCACGCGAAAGGTCGAGTTCGCCCGATCTTGACAACCGTTCGCATCGCTGTGGAGTTCAGCCAGGCGCGGGGACCCCGCTGGAGTGCGGGCGGCGTAGGCTTGGTACAGGTTGAGCACGCGCACGTCCAGCCTTCGCTTCGAGGTCGAGGTGGCGGATCGCCGCCTCGGCCCGCACGAGAGAGAGCGGATGCTCGCCGACCCGGGTTTCGGTCGCATCTTCAGCGAGCACATGATCCAGGCCGCATGGGATTCCAGGCGCGGCTGGCACGACGGCCGGCTCAAACCTTACGAACCCCTGCGGCTCGACCCTGGCACATCGGTCCTCCATTACGCCCAGGGCGTGTTCGAAGGCCTCAAGGCTTTTCGCCAGGCGGACGGCGGGATCGCGATCTTCAGGCCCGACGCCCACGCGGCAAGGTTTCGGCGATCGGCCCAGCGCCTGGCGCTGCCCGAGCTGCCCGAGAGCGCGTTCATCGAGTCGATCGAGCGCCTGCTCGAGGTCGATGGCGAATGGGTGCCCTCCCAGCCGGAGCACAGCCTGTACCTGCGTCCTTTCATGTTCGCGAGCGAGGTAACCCTTTCGGTCCACCCCGCGAGCGAGGTCACATTCCTCCTCATCGCGTCGCCCTCCGGGTCCTACTTTCCTAGCGGCGTCAAACCCGTCACCGTCTGGCTGTCCGAGGACTTCAGCCGGGCCGCTCCCGGCGGCACCGGCGCGGCCAAGACCGGCGGCAACTACGCCGGCGGACTCCTGGCGCAGGCCCAGGCGGCAGAACAGGGTTGCGACCAGGTCGTCTGGCTCGATTCGCGCGAGCACCGCTGGGTCGAGGAGATGGGCGGCATGAACCTCTGCTTCGTGTTCGGCAAAGGCTCGAAGGCCAGGTTGATGACGCCGGCCCTGACCGGCACGCTCCTGCCGGGGATCACCAGGGACGCCCTGCTCACGCTCGGCCGTGACCTCGGCTACGCGACCGAAGAGGGCCGCATCAGCACCGACGAATGGCGCTCGGGCTGCGCCGACGGAACCCTGACGGAGGTGTTCGCGTGCGGGACCGCCGCTGTGATCACACCCGTCGGAGCCGTCAAGTCGACGCAGGGTGCCTGGACGGTGGGCGACGGCAAACCGGGGGAGCTGACCATGCGCCTGCGCCAGGCGCTCGTCGACATCCAGCGTGGCGCCGCCCCCGACCCGCACGGATGGATGCACCGTCCGGCCGCGCGTATCGTCTGACTCAGGCTGCTCGTCGGGAGGTAGATCGCATGGCCCCATCTCGCGTGGTCATCGTCGGCGGCGGAGGAGTCGGCGACGCTGCGGCTTTCGCGCTGCGCAAGCGTGGCTTCGACGGCGAGGTGGTCGTCGTCAGCGCCGACGCCGACCGGCCGTATGACCGGCCCTACCTCTCCAAGGAGTTCTTTCGCGGTGAGGTCGAGCTTCCCAAGGTCTTCCTGCATGACGAGTCCGAGTACGCCAACCAGAAGATCGATCTCCGACTGGGTCAGCACGTCACCGGCGGCTCACTGGCCGAGCGCAGGCTCACCCTGGCGGACGGGTCCGAGCTCGCATACGACGTGCTGGTGCTCGGTCTGGGCGGGACTCCGCGGCGGCTGCCCGACATCCCGAGCTCGGAGAACGTGTTCACCCTGCGATCTCTGCGCGACAGCCAGGCGATCAAGCAGGCGCTCGGCGCCAGCCGGCGCATGCTCCTGGTCGGGGCCGGGTTCATCGGCGCGGAGGCGGCGGCCTCGGCCCGGCAGCTCGGCAAGGAAGTCCTCATGGTCGAGGCGTCGCCCGTCCCGCTCTCACGCGCGCTGGGCCACGACGTCGGCGAGATCTACGCTTCTATTCACCGCTCCAAAGGGGTCGACGTGCGCACGGCCACGACGGTGCAGAAGTGGCACGCGACCGGCGGCCGCGTGACCGGCGTGACCCTGTCCGACGGCCGGAGCGAGGACGTCGATCTGGTCCTGGTGGGGATCGGCATCGACCCGAACGTCGAGCTGCCGAAGGCGCTTGGTCTCTCGATCGAGGGTGGGGGCGTCCCGGTCGACGAGGGTCTGCGGGCATCCGAGCACGTATACGTGGGTGGCGACATCGCCCTCCACCACCACCCGGTCCTCAAGCGCGCCATCCGAGTCGAGCACTGGGAGGTCGCCAAGGGCCACGGACGCGGCATCGGTGCGTCGGTCGCAGGCAACCCCGCCCCTTACACGAAGCTGCCGTACTTCTGGTCGGACCAGTACGACGTCAACCTCGAGTATCGAGGCCAGGCATCTGGGGATGACAGGGCGGTCTGGCGCGGCGACCGCGAAGCCAGGTCGTTCTCTGTCTTCTATTTGCGCAACGGGCTCGTCGAAGGCGTGCTGTCGATGAACGATTCGACAACGAACGAAGCGGGCGGAAAGCTCATCGAGAGCCGCCGGCCGATCGACGAATCCAGGCTGGCCGATCCAGCAGTGGAGCTCGCCGCGATGATCCCCTCTTCAGCTCCTTAGCGCGGGGCTCGGTTCAGGCGGGCTGCGACTCTTCGGGCAGCAGCCAGGGAAGCGCTTCGGACAGGGGGCGAACGAGCGTCGCGGCCTGCTCCTTGGTGACCTGGTTGCCGGCCACCAGGCCGAGAGCGGCCATGAAGGCGGCGTTCTCGGCTTTATGCCCGATGTCGCCGTGCTCGGCTTTCCAGGACACCAGGGCCGCTCCTGACTCGGTGAGGCCGAAGAGGTTTCTTCGCACCTCGTCCCACGCAGGTCCGCGATCGGCTTTTTCGATCGCGTGAAGCGCGGCCTTTTCTGCGTCGTGCATCGCCTGCTGCCCGCGCAGGCCGACGTGGCGGTCCCACCCCTGGGCCACCCGCTCGACCCCGGCGGGAGAAAGCACCCGCACGTCATCCATCAGGCGGGCCAGCGTCCGCTGGTGCTCGGGGAATCCGTAGCCTTCGGCGTCGACGCTCACATGATTAGCCTATCTGGATCGCGTCGACAGGATGGATCTCGAGCCAGGGGGATCTCCGCGAACATCCCCGGCTTGGCCTGGAAGTGCTCCGAGTTCACCAGGTACGCGTAGGCGGGATCGGGGCTGATCCTGACGTGGTAATCGCCGTCGTCCTCGTGGGCGACGTCGACCACCGTGCCGGCCGCGCGTGCGCATGGCTCGAGGACCTTCAGCCGGTCCGGATTGTGCACGCCCGCCTCGGGCGGACCGTGCATCCATTCTTCGGCGGCGGATCAGACAGGGCCGTGCTCGGTCCGGCGTACCGCACGCGGACCGCGGTGAACACGGCTGCGGTCAGCGCAGGAAGGCGGGGACCCAGCCGAACCGCGAGAGGGCGAACGGACCAGGGCCCGCGACGATGACCTGCGCGTTGACGATCACGGCCAGGTAGTAGAGCCACCGGAAGCCGTCGTCGCTGACGGCGAACGCCACCGTCAGAGCCAGGTTCGCAGCCAGGAGCAGCCCGAGGATGCCGGCCCAGCGCGAGGCGAGGCCCAGGATTAAAAGCACCGCGACCACGGTCTCGCCCACGGCCTGTCCGACCGCGAAGGGCAGCCAGTTGGGGACCACCACCGAGGTCAGGACTTCGTGCAGGCCGGGGATCGTGTTCGCCCGGGCAGCTGCGACCATGAGGGATTGCATCCAGCCGACCCCCTGCCATTTCTGGCTCGCGAAATAGAGCCAGTAGAGGCCGACGGCCACGCGGAAGAGGCTTGGCCAGGCCTCTTGTAGGGGGATATCACTCATGGGCGTTGACCACCACCGCGAGCAGGCCCGCCGCCGGGTCGGGAGCCAGCCCGACGGCGGCCGCTCCCGGCGCCCAAACGCTGGTGCGGCCTCCATCGATGGCCAGGACCTCGCGATCACCATGCGCCGCGACCAGCACGGTCGAGCCGGACTGCAGGACCTGGTCGGGGTCGCGCGGCCGGGCCAGGGTCTCGAAGGTGCCGCTCATGGGGTCGTAGGAGAACACGCCGCCGGGGTCGGTGTCTTCGGCCGGCCCTTCGGCTGCGATCAGAAGGCTGCCATTCGCGCCCGGCGCGAGCCAGAACGGGAATACCGGCAGCGGAAGACCGACCCGGTTGCCTTCCGGCACCGGCACGAGCTCCGACCGCTCGTAGTCCGCCGTCCACAGCGTCCCTCCCGCGAGCGCGATCCCGAAGCCATTGCCGGCCGGAAGCCATGTGCCATCCAGCCAGTCGACCCGGCCGCGCGTGCCGGCGACGGCCACGCGGCCATGGACGTCGACCGTCATCACGGCCGGGCCCTGGGGCAGCGCGTGACTGGCCAGCCGGGCGCCTGTGGCCGGGTCCAGCTCATCCACGGCCGCGCCGTCGAAAAGGCTGACGTAGAGCCGGCCATTCTGCAGGAGCAGGCCGAAGGGAGCCCCGCCGACATGCTGCTTCCAGGCGACCGCCAGGCCTGGGAGGCGCACGGCGTAGACGTCGCCCGGGGAGCTGTCGGCGAGATACGCGGTCGTCCCGTCGTCGGACACGATCACCGCCACCGGGTCCGAGCCGATGCTCGCCGCAGCCACCCGGGCGCCGTCTTTGAGGGAAAGCAGCACGATCCCGGTCGCCGGGTAGGGATGAGCGGCAGCGGGCGCCGACGTGGCGTCGCCGCATGCGATGAGCGCCACCGCGGCTCCCAGGCAGACGGCTATCTCAGCGCGCGTAGCACCGGGTCGGTGGCGAGCTGGAATGCTCTGGCCGCGGGCCGCATGTGCATCCGGTTCAACCGGTGCTGGATGGCGCCCTTGAGAATCGCCGCGCGCAGCTTGTGCTCGGAGAAGTCGGTGTTGAACAGGAGCCGGTTGTGCCGGACCTTGTGCCATTCCCCATGCTGCCGGCGCTCGCGCACGCGCTCGTAAAAGCCTGTGCCCGGCAGCGGGTACGCGATCGTGTAGCTGACGTAATCGAGCGGAAGGCTGCTGGAGAAGTTGATGCTCCTGATCAGCGACTCGGTGGTCTCGCCCAGGTATCCGACCATGAAGAACCCGGCCGCCTTGATGCCGGCGGCGACGCACGCCTCCACCGCCGCGCGGGCCTGGTCTGGCGTGATGCCTTTCTTCATCTCTTTCAGCACATTCTCGTCACCCGACTCGATGCCGAAGAAGATGCGCTTGCAGCCGGCGCGATGCATCTGCTCGAACAAGGCCTGGTCGACGTGGGTGACGCGGCTGAGGCACTCCCAGGTGAGCGGAAGATGCGCCTCCTCGATCGCCTTTGCCAGCTCGAACGTGCGCTTGTAATTGAGCGTGAAAAGGTCGTCCGACATCCAGATGTGGTCGTAGCCGAGCTCGGCGATCTCGTACATCTCGGCCACGACCGATTCGACCGGGCGTGCGCTGAACAGGTCGCCGAAGACGGACTTGTGGCAGAAGTCGCACCGGAACGGGCAGCCGCGTGTCGACATGAGCGGGGTGGTCGCATCTTTCCAGTGCTTGCGCCAGTAGCTGATGTACTGGTCGTTCGGAACGTCGCCGCGGTAGGGCAGCGGCAGGTGCGACATTTCCTTGGTGCGGAGCCTGGCCTGGCCGCGCACGATCTCGCCGTCTCGCTTGAAGACAAGGCCCGCGATCTCCTCGAACCGCCGGTCGTCGAGGTGCTGCATGATCGAGACAATCGTCTCTTCGCCCTCGCCGACGGCGACGAGGTCGAAGTGATCGACGAAGGTCTCGGGCTCGCCCGACGGATACGGGCCTCCGACGACAGTCAGTGCTTTGCCTCGCACCTGCTCGGCGAGCGACAGCGCTTCGTCCTGCATGGTGATCATGCAGTAGATTCCGATGACCGATGGGCGCAATCGCTCAATCTCGTCGAGGACCTCGCGACGCTCCATGAACGTGTGGTCGATGTGCCGCACCGAGTAGCCCGCGCGTCGAAGCGAGGCGCTGAGGTACATCAGGCCGAGCGACGGCATGATCCAGTGGCGCCCGTGCTCGGGCGCGCGCTGCGGATAGACGAGGACGACGTCAACGCGCTCGGGTGTCATGTCGCCTCCTTGACGTCGACGTGGTAGCTCACGCCGGCGAAGCTCGTGGGGAAGATGTAGTCGAGGCCGGCCCAGTCGAAGCCGGGCAAGGCCAGCTCGCGTCCGCCGTAAAGGGCCGCGCCGGGGACCGAGGGAACGGACCACTGCACGCCCAGCTCCTTCGACTGCAGCCGCGCCCATGGCCCGGTGGCCGGCACCCAGCTGCCGATGAGCGATCCGAGAAGGGTCGGTTGACCACCGGCCGCGAAGTCGTCGAACGCGGCGGATTCCTCGTTGAGGATGCCGACCTCAGAGAACCCTGGCGCCAGTGACAGCGGCTTGACGTGGACCGAGATGCCCGTGCCATCGACGGCGTAGGTGACCTGGATCTGCCCGCGTGAGGCGATCGGCACGAACTGGTATCGGTGCGCCGCGTCGCCGCCGATCTCGTCGAGCTGGAACGTGCGCGTCCAGATCGCCTGGTTTGGCGTCGAGGAGTCGACGGTCGTGCTGGTGCGGGCGTAGACCCAGCCGTCGGGGTAGTGGACGATCGGCACTCCGAAGCCCATGCCTTCACCGGCGACTGCCTGGCTCCCGACACGCAGGGTGAGCCCCTTGGCCAGGGACGCGGTCTTGCCTTCCGGCGAGGGGGTCACGAGGGAGGCGTCGACACCCGGGATGATCGACTGCAGCGTGAGCGCCGCGCCCAACCGGTATGCGTACACCGCCTTGCCGCCTTCGACCTGGTACCGCTCCTGCTGGCCGAGGGACTCGAAGGGAGGGCTGGCGCGGCCCGCGGCGAGATCGGGGAACACCGAGGTCGCTCGGTAGTAGCTGATGTCCTCGACCACCAGCTCGGTCACACCGTGCGAGCGCAGCCAGTCGACAGCCTGCGATCGGCCGAGAGGCAGCGATTGCGAGCCCGTGATCTGGCCCGGCTGCTTTCCGCTGTAGAAAGCCACCACCGGGGAATCCGTGACCAGCAGGCCCGGCGCGCCGGAGGCGGCTTTGCCCGCCGCGATCAGCCCCGCGTTGCTCGCCGCAAAGCTCGTGAAAACCGGCACGAATGCGACCGCAAGCAGCCCCGCCGCGGCCACGGCCAGGACGCGGATCGTGCCTGCCTGGCGGTCCAGGGCTGCCGCCGCCAGCAGGGCAAGGGACGGCAGGGCGGGGTACAGGTAGCGGTGGCTTCCCGTGTACGCGCCGATGGCGACGAGCCCGAACACCGCTGCCAGGTAGACCATCGCGGGCACATGGACGAACCGCAGGAGGGGCGAGGCTTTCTGGCGCACCACCATCACGAGGCCGATCAGGCCGAACGCAAAAAGCGGCAGGGCGGCGAGCCCGTAGGTCCCGGTGAGCTCGAGAAGGCGCGCCATCGCCCCGGCGGGCACGCCACCTCGAGCGGTGGCAGAAACCAGCTCGATAGAGCCGCGCGCGACCGAATGGGAAGCGGGGGCAAAACCCAGCTGCAGGAAGACCAGGAGCGCCACCGCCGGGACGGCCCACCCGAAAGCCCCACGAACTCTGAGGACCCGCGTTCCGACCTGCGGAGCGGGTCGGGGAGCGGCGCGCCGTGAGTTCGCGGGGGCCCCCAAAATCGCAGGGATGCGTCTGGTGACCAGGCCGCGCGACCGCAGCATGGCGACCAGCGCGAAAGCGGCCACCGCCCCGACCCAGATCCAGGCCTTGGTCGAGGTCAGGCACGCCGCCGCCGCCACCAACGCCGCGACCTTCATCCTGCCGCGCGCCGCGGCCAGGGCGGCGCCGGTGAGCAGCGAGGTCAGAAGAGGCTCGACCACCGCTGAGCCTGACGTGAAGAGGAAGACCGGGTTGAGGAGCAGCATCACGGCGGCGATGCGACCCTGGCGCACATTGGGAGCAATCGCGTACACGCAGGCGACGGTCGCCAGGCCGAGCATCGCGCCCATCGCCTTGAGTGCGCCGAGCTGCCAAAGGCCGAAGACCCGGAGCACCGCCGCCGCCAGGAGGTGATAGCCAGGCAGCCAGGTGTCCTCCATGCCGAAGATCGGGTCGTGCAGGTGCCCGGTGGCCGCGAGGTTGGCCGCCATCAGCCAGTGCGCGTATCCGTCCTCGAAAGGCTCGGGCGTCTGGGCCGCGGCCAGCAGCAGGGCGCCGGCCAGGCCGGCCAGCGCGATGGCCGGCGCGACCGCCTGCAGGCGCTTCATGGCCCGCCGCCCGAGGCTTCGCAGCGTCAGCACCTGGAAGAGGTCCGCGGCGCTGAGCGCGGCGATGGTCAGGAAGCCGAGCGCGAACATCGCGGCGTAGAGGGCCAGGAGAGGCTCGCTCAGGGCGACGGCGACCGGCACCATGGTGAGGGATGCCAGTCCGAATGCCGCCTCGACGATCGCCCGGGGATCCCCGACCCGCACATAGGCCTGGTCTCGCCATTCCTGTCCGCGCTCGACGATGTTGTACTTGGGCGTCCGTACGAACGCGCCTCCCCGTCGAGTGGCGCGGCAGAGCGACACCATCGCGTTGACCGACATTCCGGCGCCGACGAGCTGGCATAGAAAGGACGGGAAGCCGGACCACCACGGCCGTCCACGCCTGGTCTGAGCGACCATGAACCCGATCCAGGGCGAGATGCCGACGAAGATCGCCGCCACCGACGCGTCCATCAGGTACGAGGGCAGCCGAAGCCCATGGCGGCCGAACGCCGCGAGCATGACCGGGTAGCAGGCCAGCTGCACCAGCATCACCGGCCCGACGCCATATGCGAGCAGGTGCGCGGTCGCCTGCACCTTCACGGCGGCCCGGTTGCTGCTCCGCAACACAGGCCCGATCAGCGTGAACGCAGACTGAAAGCTGCCGGTCGCCCAGCGAGACTGCTGCCGGCGGTAAGCGTCGATCGACACCGGCAGCTCCTCCGGCACGACGAGGTCCTCCAGGTACGCCGCCCTCCAGCCGCGCAGCTGCGCGCGATAGCTGAGGTCGAGGTCCTCGGTCAGCGTCGCGTCGCTCCAGCCTCCGGCGTCGTCGATGGCGGCGCGCCGCCAGACGCCGGCGGTTCCCGTGAAGTTGGTGAAGTAGCCGCTCGAGGACCTGACGGCCTGCTCGACCAGGAAATGGAAGTCGATGGCGAGGGCCTGCAGCCGGGTGAACCAGGAGTAGCCCTCGTCGAGATGCCCCCAGCGCGCCTGTGCGAACGCCACCTTCGGGTCTTCGAACACTCCCATGGACCGACGCAGGAAATCCGCGGGCGGGACGAAGTCGGCGTCGAAGATGGCGATGAACGGCGCGTCTGTGACGGTTAGGCCGTGGGCGAGCGCGCCGGCTTTGAAACCCGACCGAGTGCCGCGCCGCACGTGGTCGACGCGCAGTCCTCGCGCCCGCCAGCGTTGAACGACCCGGCCGGCGATTTCGGTGGTGTCGTCGTCGGAGTCGTCGAGAAGCTGGACCTGTAAGCGGTCCTTCGGCCACTCGAGGGCGCAGACCGCATCGATCACACGCTCCGCAACGTATCGCTCGTTGAAGATCGGCACCTGCACGCACACCTGGGGCTCCTCGCCCCGAGCGATCGCCGGCACTGGTGCCGGGCGAAGCCTGGCCGAACGCCATGTCAGAAACAGCAGGTTCAGCCCGAAAAGGAACAGCAGGACGCTGCTCACGACCACGACACCGGCGCCTCCGGCGAAGATCAACCGCGACCCGAGTCGTCGAATAGCGCGTAGGGACGCATGGTCGACCGCACGTATGCGACGCGCGCGAGCGCTTCGGGACTGCGGCGACGCGTCCACTGCATGTATCGCCACGCGCTCTCGCCGAGCGCGCGCGCGGCGCCGTCGAGGATCTGCGGGAACATCGCTGCAGGAAGGCGCCGGATGGGTTCGTCGATGAGCAGCCGCGCCGGCCTGGCGGCCAGCTGAGGAAAGTGCTCGAGCAGCGGCTCGTTGGATTCGATGACCTCAGTCAGCGCATCGAGGCCGAAGACCGGCTCAGCGACCAGCAGCTCGAACGCCATGTCCTCGTCCTGTCTCTCCAGCGGCAGGCACTGCGATCGCTCGAGGATCAGGTTGGCGGTCATGAGTCGGGGTGCGACCGGCCGGCGAGTGAGGTCGTCCACCGGCTTGTCCCTGTGCCGCATGGCATGCACGAGGCCGAGCGCATTAACCGCGACGTAAGCGAGGTGACGGTGCCCGTCGTCGACGACCAGGTTGAGGTCGATGTCGTCCGAGGCGCGGAAACCGCCGCTGGCGAGGGAGCCGGCGATCGACACGCTCCGTATGAATGGAGCGAGCGCGACCAGCTTGCGGATGAAGGCAACGGTCATCTCGATGTACTCACCCGCGTCGGTGACGTGGGCCACCGCGCGCCGCCCGATGTCGGGCGCGCGGTCCAGGTCGGAGCGATCGACGACCAGGTTGCCGGCCAGGGCCAGGCCGTCCGCCGCCGCCACTGCCCAGCGCACATCGGCCTCCGCGATCGGCCCGCCCAGGCAGAGCTCGCCGAGGCGCCCAGGGGTCAGGGCATAGCCGCGCCGGCGCAGGAGGGCGACTGTCTCGCGAACTCGTTCCGACGCCGCCGTGCCGGAGGCGGGCGAGTACCGCAGGACCATCTCACGGGATACGGCCTCGGGTTACGTCGCGTTGCCGGATGCGCGATCATCCACTCAGGCGCCGGACGCTACCCAGGGGAGGAGGCCAGATGACCGCCGACGGACATTTCGAGGTTCCCAGGCCGACCAACGAGCCGGTGCGGGCCTATGCCCCAGGCGACGTTCACCGGATCAGCCTCAAGTCCCGCCTTGCGGAGCTCACCGACGCGAGGACCGAGGTGCCGATGCAGATCGGCGGCGAGAGGCGCTGGGGTGGTTCGCGCGGCGACCTGCGGTCGCCTCACCGCCACGAGCTCACCATCGCCGAGTACGCGGTCGGAGCGGCCAAGGACGTCGACGACGCGATCGAAGCTGCGCTGGCCGCGCGCAGGATGTGGGCCGCCACGACTTACTCCGAGCGCGCCGCGGTCCTGCTCCGGGCGGCGGCACTGCTCGCAGGGTCCTGGCGTGACACCATCAACGCCGCGACCATGCTCGGCCAGTCGAAGACCGTGCACCAGGCTGAGATCGACGCGGCCTGCGAGACGGCGGACTTCTGGAGGTACAACGCGTACTTCGGCGACCAGCTCCTGCGGCAGCAGCCCTACAACGACGCGACCGCGTGGAACCGCCTCGAGTACCGGCCGCTCGAGGGCTTCGTGTTTGTGGTCAGCCCTTTCAACTTCACGTCCATTGCGGGCAACCTGCCCACGGCGCCGATGCTCATGGGCAACACAGTGGTGTTCAAGCCGGCCACGCAGACTCTGTTGGTATGCCATTTCCTGATGGAGCTCCTGCTGGAGGCGGGAATGCCGCCCGGTGTGATCAACATGGTCAGCGGGAGCGCCTCGCAGATCTCGGAGCGGGTGCTCAACCACCGCGACCTGGCGGGCATCCACTTCACAGGCTCGACCGAGGTGTTCCAGGGCATGTGGCGAGAGGTGGGGCAGAACGTCGATCGCTACCGCACGTATCCGCGCCTGGTGGGCGAGACCGGCGGCAAGGACTTCGTGGTCGCGCACAAGTCGGCCGACCCCGAAGCCCTGCGCACCGCGCTGGTGCGTGGCGCCTTCGAGTACCAGGGACAGAAATGCTCGGCCGTGTCGCGCGCGTACATCCCCCAGTCCATCTGGAAAGCGATGAAGGCGGACCTCGCGGACCAGGTCGACGCCATCCCCCAGGGCGATGTGTCGGACTTCCGCAACTTCATGGGCGCCGTGATCGACGGCAAGGCGTACGCGAACCACATGAAGGCGATCGACTACGCGAAGAAGGCCGAAGGCGCGAAGGTCATCGCGGGAGGCAAGGGAGACGACAGCGTCGGCTGGTTCATCCGGCCGACGGTGATCGAGACCAACGACCCGGATTTCAAACTGATGCGCGAAGAGCTCTTCGGCCCAATCCTCACCGTCTACCCGTACGCCGACTCCAAGTTCGAGGAGACGCTCGAGCTGTGCGACCGCACGAGCCCGTACGGTCTGACCGGCGCGATCTTCGCGCGCGACCGACAGGCGATCCGCCAGGCATCCGAAACGCTGGTCAACGCGGCCGGCAACTTCTACATCAACGACAAGCCGACGGGCGCAGTCGTGGGGCTGCAGCCGTTCGGCGGAGCCCGCGCCTCCGGGACCAACGACAAGGCCGGGTCTTTCCTCAACCTGATCCGCTGGGTCAGCCCTCGCGTGATCAAAGAGACCTACGCGCCGGCGACGGACCACAGGTACCCGTTCATGGACGCCGAATAGGCACGCCGGGCCGGTGACTGTCAGGTACGAGGTAGACGGGCCGGTGGTCACCGTCACCATCGATCGGCCGCGAGTCCGCAACGCGGTGGACCCGGAAACGGCTGTCGCGCTGGCCGGCGCCTTCTACCGGTTCGACTCGGACGACAAGCTTTCGGTCGCGGTGCTCACGGGGGCGGACGGCAATTTCTGCGCCGGCTTCGACCTGAACGCGCTGGCCAAAGGATCGGGCAACACTGTCGACGCCGCCGGTGACGGCCCGATGGGACCGACGCGCATGAACCTCGACAAGCCGGTGATCGCCGCGATCGAGGGCTATGCGGTCGCGGGAGGCATGGAGCTGGCGCTGTGGTGCGACCTTCGGGTTGCGGCCCGCGACGCCACGTTGGGCGTGTTCAACCGTCGCTTCGGCGTGCCGCTCGTCGACCTCGGCACGATCCGCCTGCCCCGCATGATCGGACAGGGCCGAGCACTCGACCTCATCCTGACCGGCCGCCCCGTCGGCGCCCAAGAGGCCTTTCGGATCGGCCTGGTCGAAAGGCTCGTCGAGCCTGGAGCGGCGCTCGCCGAGGCGGTGAAGCTGGCGCACGAGATCGCGGGCTTTCCGCAGGGCTCCCTCAGGGCCGACCGCCGCAGCGTGCTCAACCAGTGGGGCCTCAATCTCGACGAGGCGACGAGGGAGGAGTCCGGCGGCGGCGCGGTCGTGCTGTCGTCCGGAGAGTCGCAGGCGGGAGCCAGGCGTTTTGTCGAGGGCGTGGGGCGCCACGGAGACGGGACCGTGAGACAAGACAAGTCCGATCCGGGCAAGGTCGAGTAACGCCGGTCATCGCAGCGCGGGCTCGGTGGGCATGTCCGGGCGAGCCTCCGGTCTCAGGGCCACGACCGAGACCAGCACCAGGCTTGTGAGCTCCGCGACGATGACCGGGAGCGGTCCCCAGATAGGCTCGCCCTCGACCGTGATCACGACCGCCAGCGCGTAAGCCCACATCCACGACGGGCCTGATGTGCGCAGGTAGAGCCAGCCTGCGAGGCCGAGCATCGCCAGATCGTCCAGGTGGAGGTACGGGCTCGCCAGCAGCCCTCCGACCAGGACCGGCACGAACGTCCACTCCGGGCCGCGGTGGCGCATGAGGTAGACCAGCGCGAGCGCCCACACCGCAATCGCCGCTTGCACGGCCCGGGTCACGGTGAGATCCCCCAACCAGGGCGCAAGGGTGAGCGCGCGGTTGACCGGCACGCCCGCGGCGAAGTTCAGCCTTGCCTCGTACGTGGTTATCCCTCCTGGTCCGAGAGCAACCGCGGACACCGCCGCGAGCAGCCCGAGCGCCAGGACGCTCGCCAGGAAAGCGCGATCACGGCGCGCCGCCAGCAGGGCCAGCGGAACCAGGAACGCGAGCTGTGGCTTCAGCGCGAGCGGGGCCAGGGCGATGCCGGCCCACACGGGATGCCCGGCCCGCAGCAGCGCGTAACAGGCGGCCACGCCGAGCGCGACGAACAGGCCAGGCTGTCCAAGCTGCAGGCCGTAGATCACCGGAAGCCAGCCCACGGCCGCGGCCAGGTGGATCAGGCGCGGGCGGCCGGAGCCCGGGGCCGCCAGGTGCCACGTGAGCGCTAGCGCCGCGAGCAGCAGTGCGCTCCACGTCCAGTACGCGGCGGGGAACGGCAGCACGGTGAACGGGGCGGCCAGCCAGGCCACGGGCGGCGGACTTATGAAGCGCGCCAGCTGGGCGATCGTGATGCCCGAGCCCATCGCGTCGAGCTCCACCTGCTGCAGGTGCAGGTCGTAGATCGACGCCCACCCGTGGACCAGCCCGATACGCGCCCCGGCGTAATAGAAGGTGAGGTCGTTGTGGAAGTGGTCCGAGGCGTAGGCGCCCACCCACTGGTAAAGGTCGAAAAGCGCGTAGAGCGACGCCGCCAGGGCGCCCGCGGCGGTGCCCAGGTTGCGCCAGCGCGTCGAGGCACCCATCAATCGCGGAGGTTACCTTGTACGCGTGGCATCGCCCAACTTCGAGCCACGGGTTTTCGAGCTGCGCGAAGGGACCAAGGTCCACGTGCGCCCGATCGTCCCTGAGGACGAGCCACTGCTCCACGAAGCCGTCTCGGCGATGTCGGAGCGCACGGTCTACTTCAGGTTCTTCTCGCCCATCAAACGGCTTTCTGATGCCATGGCACACCGGCTCGCGGTCGTGGACTACAACGACCGCTTCGCGCTGGTCGCAACCACCCACAGGCCCAGCACGAAGGAGAGGATCGTCGGAGTCGCGCGCTATGACCGCGCCGCGGGGACCGACATCGCGGAGGTCGCGCTGGCGGTGATCGACGAGTTCCAGAGACGCGGACTTGGCGGCGCGCTGCTGGGGATACTCGCACACGTCGCGCGCGAGCACGGCATCAAGACCTTCTCTCTCATCGTCTTGCCCCAGAACCAGCAGATGCTCGGGCTCCTGCGCAAGATGGGCTGGATCCACCAGGCGCGCCTTTCAGGAGGTTTGTACGAAATATCGTTCGACATTCCTGCGGTTCAGGGGCCGTGATGGATTCCGAGATGGCCGGGGGTCCGCTCGGCGACATCGGGACCGACGAGTTTCGGGCCGCCGCCCACCGGGCGGTCGAATGGATCGGCGACTATCTCGACACGATTCGCGAGCGGCCGGTGATTCCTCCGGTGGGGCCGGGCGACATCCGGCGCTCGCTCCCTTCGACGCCGCCCGAGCAGGGCGAGCGGCTCGAGGCCATCTTCGAGGACTTCGAGAGCCTCATCCTGCCCGGCATCACGCACTGGAACCATCCGCGCTTCTTCGGGTACTTCGGCATCACCGGCTCGACGCCTGGCATCCTGGCCGAGCTGCTCATCGCCGCGCTCAATGTCAACGCGATGCTGTGGCGCACCTCGCCGGCCGCCACCGAGCTGGAGGAGGTCGCGTGCGATTGGCTTCGCCAGGCGATCGGGCTTCCCAAAGGCTTCTCGGGTGTGATCAACGATACGGCTTCTTCGAGCACCCTTTACGCGCTCGCGGCGGCGCGCGAGGCGGTCCCGCACCTGGAGATCCGCCGCCACGGCATGTCGCGCCAGAGCCTTCGCATGTACATCTCGGAGGAGGCGCATTCGTCGGTCGAGAAGGCAGGGATCGTGCTGGGCGTGGGCCAGGACAACGTGGTCAAGATCCCCACCGACAGCGTTTTCCGAATGGACGTCGGCGCGCTGGAGAAAGCCATCCGGCGTGATCGAAAAGCGGGCCACCATCCGTTTGCGGTGGTGGCGACGGTCGGCACCACATCGGTGACGGCGGTCGACCCTGTCCCGGCGATCGCAGGTGTCTGCGCCGACGAGAAGCTCTGGCTGCACGTCGACGCAGCCTACGGCGGCGCGGCCGCGGTGCTCGAGAGTCATCGGTGGGTGCTTTCCGGTTGCGACTCGGCCGATTCGCTCGTGGTCAACCCGCACAAGTGGCTCTTCACGCCGATCGACTGCAGCGTCCTCTACTGCAGGCACGAGAACATGCTCAAGCGAGCGTTCAGCCTGACCCCCGCGTATCTGAAGACGGATGAGGCCGGCGTGCGAAACCTCATGGACTACGGCGCTTCACTCGGCAGGCGCTTCCGAGGCCTGAAGCTGTGGTTCGTGCTGCGCGCCTTCGGCATCGACGGAGCCCGGCGCCGCATCGCCGCGCACATCGACATGGCGCAGCAGCTTCGCGGCTGGATCGAAGCGGATCCCGACTTCGAGATGCTGGCTCCCACCACTTTCTCGACGGTGGTGTTTCGGCGCAGGTCCAGCGATCCTGACAACGAACGCATCCACGACGAGGTCAACGGGTCGGGCCGCGTGCTCATCTCCCACACCGAGGTTCGCGGCGTCTACGCGCTTCGCATTGCGATCGGCAACCTGCGCACCACTCTCGAGGACGTGCGCGAGACCTGGGAGCTCATCAAGTCAATAGGAGCAGAAGCTCAGGCCCAGACGAACTCGGTGCACAAGTAGTCGAACTCGGCGCCCTCCGGCATGCCGCTCGGCGAGCTCTTCGGGTCAGCCGGATTGACCGCGAAAACGACCACCGTCACCCCGTTGCGGGTGGCCGCGATGACCGCGAACCTGACGTTGACCGCGGCTGAGCTCGCGCCGATCAGGTTCGCGGAGTAGACGGCCCCGACCCCGTCCTGGTCGCCTAGGTGGGCCCCCTTCAGGTTGGAGACCAGGGTCACGTCCTGCCAGCTCCCGCTCGGCAGCGCGGAAACTGCCGACTGCAGCGCCTGGGCGGCGCTGCCGCCTCTTGCCCCTACGACCTCGACCGAGCCGATCCTGGTGCCGAGCGTGACCTGGCCGGCGTCCTGGGAGCGCACTGTCCACTGCGAGTTGTAGTTGACCTGGAAGTTGAAGGCCGAGCTGCGATAGGAGGCCGCTTCCGGAAGCGGGGTGACGAACTTCGGCGCGCAGTTGGCGGTGCAGGCCGAATGCGACCCACCCGCGAAGCGGGAGACCGCGAGAGCGCTCACCACGACGGTGACGATCGCGAGAAGGACCAGGAGACCCCCGGCGATCATCGCCTGGGAGAGCTTGAATCGGCCCGCCGTGGGATAGGCTGCCGGCCCAGCCGCCGCGTAGCTGTAGACGGGCCGCGGTGCTATATGGGCCGGCGCCGGGGCGCCGCACCGGCCGCAGAACGGCGCGCCGGCCGTGACCTGCGCCCCGCAATGCCCGCAGAACCGCAACGCCACCGCCATCAGGGCCCCGCTCCCGACCGCAGCCGGCCCTGCTTCGAAGCGGCCGCGCGCGCGGCGCCGCAGGCAGGGCAAAAGGCCATCAACGGAACGACGCGTTGGCACTCCGGGCACGGCTCGTCGGGACCGATCTCGTGCTCCGCGCCTTCGACCAGGAGGGCCTGGTGGACGACCAGTCGCACGTAGAGCAGGAGCGCGAGCGTGGCCAGCCCGAGGATCGCAAAGCCGACCACCAGGTCCTGCACGGCAAAGCCGATCATCCCCAGTGCGATCTGGAGTCCGAAAGCCACGAGCAGCGCGGCAAGGATGCTCGACTGCCATTCGCGATTGGCGTGGCGCCGGTCATACCGGTGCAGCCAAAGCGCGGCGGCGACGAGGGCCGTCGTGCTCGCGTTGACGAGCGAGACGAGAAGGCCGGCGCGGGTCAGGCGCACCGCCCAGTCGAGCCGCGAGCCGCTGCTCACGAGCGGACCGCCGATCAGCGGCCAGAAAGCCGTCAGCGAGCTGGCTACCGTGAACCCCAGGGCCGAGGCGGCGCCGAACGTCAATCCGTCCAGGGGCTCCCGGAAGCGAGGCCGGAACAGATACAGGAAGAGCGGCCCGGCCAGCATCAGGGCCTGCGCGACCACCGGGATCGTCAACCCCGACAGCACGAACGCGGTGTCGCGGTCGGCCGTGAGGTTGGAGCGAACCACCGCCTCGCCGGCGAGCGCCGTGAAAGCGTAGCCGAGGATCGCGCCCGCCACCATGGTCGCCCCGATCACCAGCCAGGGGTCGCTCTCGTAGACCTCGACCTCGTAAAGGTAGATGAGATACAGGAGCGGAATCACGAACACGGCGGCGACCGTCGCCGGCGCGAAAAGGTGCAGAGCGGCCAGCCCGACCACGGCCGCGCCACCTGCGACCAACGCCACGCGAAAGGGCCTGCCGCGCCGGTGAGGGAGGTGGGGAAAAAGCGTCGTCACGATCGAGATGTGCGCGACCGATTGAGACGGAACCGCCGCGAATGCATGTGTCCTGCGCGCGCTTCCAGACCTCAAGTGAGCGCCGCAGTGCCCGCAGAAATCGCCGGCCGGCACCTTCGACCCGCAGTGCGGGCACGTGACCAGCGGCGGTCCCTCGAGCGGGCGCGCCTCACTCTCACCCGCCCGACGGCCCGGGCCATGGCGGCGGTCTCGTCCTCGCTCCTTCATGCGCCCCCGCTCTTGATGTACGTAGCCCACGCCGCGTCCAGGGCTGCGCCGTCCATGCTGCCCCATCCTGTCGCGAAGTCCCATCCAGGACCGGCGTCGTAGGCGAGGTTGTTGCCGGTCGTGACGTCGTGAAACGGCTTGGCTGCGAACTTCGCCTCGTTCTCACCCATCCAGTAGATCCCGGGGTTGGCAAAGCCGACCTCGCGTAGCCCTTTCTTCTTCAGGTCCTCATTGATCAGGGCAATGGTCGCGGCCCACAGCGGCGTCGCGGCGGACGTCCCGCCTGCCTGGCCCTCGCGACCTCCGAAGACGATATGGAAGCCCGTGGCGGGGTCGGCGTCGGCCGCAACATCGGGGACCTGCCTCAAGCCGTGTGCGGCGGGCTGCGTCCCGTTCTTTTGATAGTCGGGCGCGGGGTAGAACTGGCTGGCTCCTCCACCCGTGCCGCTTTCGTCGAGCGGGCTGCCCCAGGCCGTCTCCTTGAAGTAGAGGCCCTGGCTCGACTCGAAGATGCTGGTTCCGCCGACCGCCGTCACCGTCGGCAAGGTGGAGGGGAAGCTGCCCGCGGGGCCCTGGTCCTGGCCGCACGTATACGCGCCGTTGTCGCCGGTGGCGACGAAGTGGGACATGCCCAGCGCGACCGCCCGGTCCTCGATGGTCGCATAGGTGTTGCGATGGCCGCCGGGGGTGTCGGGCTCGCAGCCGCCGAGGCTCTCGGAGATGATCGAGCCGAGGTGCTCGGTGACCATCTGGTCGAACGCGCGGTCACCGTGCCCGAAGTCGGGGGCGGAAAGGTAGATCACCAGCTTGGCCGCGGGCGCGATCTCGTGGATGATCTCGAGATCGAGCACCGTCTCGCCCTGCGGCTTCTCGGGGCTGCCCCAGCCCGGGTCGCGCCTCACGGTCAAGAGCGGCTCGAACGGAGGCAGCCCGTATTTGGTGGCGAACTTGTCGAGGTCGCTGAAGTCAGACAGGTCGTCGATCTCCGGGAGCAGGACGGTCTGGCCCGCGCCGTCCAGGCCGGCGTCGCGAAGCGGCTTCAAGTTGTAGAACGCGAGGATGTCGGCGGGCGTCAGGCCGCCCGGCCGTACGGCGAAGCTCCGTGCGTGCCGGTAGTCGTCGAGGCCGCTGACGCTGCTCGCGACGGCAGAAAGCTGCGGTGGAAGCCGGGGCTGGTCGACCGATGCATAGAAGGTCGTCCCATCAGGGAGGCGGTAGCTCTCGATGCCCACGTGGAGAAGCGATGCCGCCTCGGGCGCGGGTCCGTCGGCTCCGATCACGCCCAATCCTGGCTGCCAGCTCACGCGGAAGCCGACGGCCTCGAGCGCCGACACAGCGCCCGCGACCGCGACAGGGTCTGGGCCGAACTCTGCGGTGTAAGCGGCAGGCGTCACGGTGTGGCCCGAGGCGATCAGCGCCCCGAGCTCTGCGGGCTGGCGGGTGCTCAGGCCGAAGCTGAGGTAAACGGTCGTGTCGGAC
>JBAUTF010000207.1:0-8347 GCA_049582065.1 Candidatus Dormiibacterota bacterium
GCATCATCCGGGACCGGCCACGGACCGAGATCGCCGAGGCCATCGAGGAGGAAGCGCGAGGGACCGGCGCGTCGGTTCGTGTCTGGACGATGGAGGACCATGTCGAGCGCCCGGCGACCTCTTTCCCACGCTCGATCGCGGATGAAGTCGTTCGCTTTCGTCCGACGGCGTCCTTTTTTATCGGAACCGGCATGAAAGGCGAGCTTGGTTTCCGTCAGCCGATGTTGAAATTGCTCGCCGAGAATCTGCGCTGCCGGCACGGGCACATGATCGGCATCAGCGAGCTGGTCATGCGGGACGGCATGGCCGCCGACTACGAGGAGATCTACCGCGTGACTCGGCAGGTCTATGAGGTCGTCCGCCAAGCGGAGAAGATCAGGGTCGACACCGCTCTAGGCACCGAGCTGGTCGCGACTTTCTCACCGTCGCTGAAGTGGGTGCCATGTGACGGCCGCTACTGGGAGCAGGGACGCTGGGGAAACCTGCCGGAGGGTGAGACGTTCACCTGTCCCCTGTCGATAGACGGCGTGATCGCAGCCGAAGAGATGGGCGACTGGTTCACCGAAAAGTACGGCGTGCTGTCACCCCCGCTTCGCCTGGTGGTCAAGGGGGGCAGGCTAGTCTCGGTGGACACGCCCGATGCCAAGCTCGCCGCCGACGTACGTGAATACATGGGTCAGCATCCCAATTCCAATCGGGCTGGTGAGTTCGCCATTGGAACTAACGTGGGCCTGTCGCGGATCATCGGCAACTTTCTTCAGGACGAGAAGTTCCCTGGGGTCCACGTCGCCTTCGGCGATCCGTATGGCTTTGAGACCGGTGCCGACTGGGATTGCCCCTCGCACGTTGACGTGCTGGCATCACATGCCACCGTATCGGTGGACGGACGGGCGCTGATGGAGAACGGGCGCTTCCTCGTTTAGCGCCCGCCTGATAGATTCGCGCCTGACCTCAGTTGTTGATGGGGGCGCTTCCCAGTCAGCTCACGCGCTCTTGAAGCGAGCGGGAACAGAGGGTTATCGACAGCAACTTCACCTCAGCTTGCGGCAGCAGCATATATAGGAGGACGCGCGCGAGGCAGTTGGGGCGAACGCGGTTTGGAAACCTCGGCTGCGAAGAAGGAGGTCAGCCTTGACCAACCTGTTGGTGCCCGGCGAAAGCAGCCCGGCGCCAATCGACAATCCCCCGCCACGGATTCGCCATCGCTTACCGGTTCAGTGTTCTCCCGACCTCCCTCGACTTGGGTGATCACGGAGTCGATCTGCGCTTCTGCATTGAGGTAGTGTCCGGTCAGGAGGATGCAGTAATAGCTACACATACAGCGGCACCCACCCAGTCTGGCGACGCCGGCGACGGGCCTATTGACGATTGCCTCTCGATCCGGAAGGGCATTCTGTTTGTCGAAGGCTGCGCCGCCACTCAGCTCGCCGAGCGCTTCGGCACCCCGCTCTACGTGATGTCAGAGGATCAAATCAGACGGAACGTGAGAAGCTTCCAGGCTGAGTTCCAGCGAGGCTGGCCGGATGGGCAAGTCGTCGTCATGCCGTCCATCAAAGCGAACTACGGGCTTGCTCTTCGCCGAATTCTCACCGAGGAGGGCGCCGGGTGCGATACCTTCGGAGCCGGTGAACTGCAGGCCGCACTTTCGACCGGCGTACCACCCGACCTGATCTCGTTCAACGGCAGTTCGAAGACTCAGCAAATCCTCATCCGCGCTGTCGCCGCGGGAGTGCGAATCACACTCGACTCGGCCCGTGAGGTCGAGCTTGTGATCGCCGCAGCCGCGGCCGCAGGCAGGACGGCGCGAGTACGGCTACGGGTGAGGCCGGACTTTGATATCGACGCCCGGTCGGATTTCTTTTCTAGGCCTGTCTCTGTGCGCACCGCATCCCAGATGTACAAGCCGGGCATACCTAGCGAGAACCTGGCCGGTGCTGCTCGCGATCTACTCGCCGCAACGGGGGTCGAGCTGACGGGTGTGATGATGCACGCGGGCCGCCACACGACGAACCTCCGCGTATGGAGCCGCATCATGCAACGCTTCGTTGAGGTCATCGGTTGGTTGCGCAAGGCAACTGGCGGTTGGGAACCGCATGAGATCGACATTGGCGGTGGTTTCGCCGTCCCGCGGGATCCGTTCGGTCGAAGCGACCGGCGCCGGCTCAAGGCGGCGCACGCTCCGTCGATCGCACAATACGCTCGGACTATCACCCGAACGCTGCGGGAAGAGCTGAGACGCATCGGCATGTCGACGGCAATTCGGCTTGAGGTCGAACCTGGACGGAGCATTTACGGCAACGCAGGGATCCATCTCGCCTCCGTCACGAACATCAAGCACCAGACGACACCTGTGGCCTACACGTGGATTGAAACCGACACGTCTGATTCATTTCTTCCGGACGTGAACCTGGAACGCAACCGATGGAGCGTTTATGTCGCGGGACGGGCCACTGATCGCCCCACCATGGTCGCGGACGTGGTCGGCATCTCCTGCAACTTTGACGTCATCGTGCCGGCTGCGAACCTTCCTGAAGTACGTGTAGGGGACACCCTCGCATTCATCGACACCGGCGCCTACCAAGACGCCAACGCAACGAACTTCAACGCCCTGCCGAGGCCGGCTACGGTGCTAGTCACCGGCAAACGATCCGAGATCGTCAAGCGTGCAGAGACCATTGATGATGTATTCGCGCGCGACGTTATTCCCCCGCGGCTAGCAGGTGCGCCGCACACCGCTCAGGTGAGCTTCGGCGAATGACCGTCTCCCGGATTGATCATGTCGGCATAACAGTGTCCGATGTGGACCGGGCCCTTGGCTTTTACCGGGACGTGCTCGGTTTGCGCGTGATCGCGGACGGAACCGTCACTGAGCCGGAGGTCGCTGAACTGCTTGGACTCGATTCGGTCCAGCTTCGCATCGCCGACCTCGATTCAGGCGATGGTCGGATCGTCGAGCTGATTCAGTATCTCGAACCCAAGGGCCGACACATCAACTACGAGAGCTCCGATGCGGCGACCGCACATATCGCGTTCACCGTCGACAATCTAGCCGCCGTGCGCGAACGCCTCACGAGTGCGGACGCCACCATCGTTTCGCGTCGGCCGGTCACGATCGACGAGCCGGGTGGGGCTTTTGATGGTTCGATTTGCTTCTACGTACGTGACCCGGACGGCGTAATTCTAGAGCTGGTCCAACGGCGCCCGGACAGGCTTACGGAGTGACCGCCATGGACCGATCTCCGAGTTGACTGCCTGAGTTGGATGAAGGCGGCGTCGCGATTTGGGGTTTCCCTTCCCCACCGGAGTGTGCCTACGGTCTTGTGTTCCTGCGTAGACCAAGCCCAGCGCCGTCTGTGAATGTGCGGCAAGTCCGCTGCAGTTGCGGAGCCAAGCGGATAGGCAGACCGGAGCCTTAGTAGCAGCAATGTGTGGACGCGCGGCATTCCTGCGCTGGGAGTTAAGCGGGCCGCTCGGCATTTCCGCCTATTCAGCTCAAGAGATGTAACGGGCTGGGGAGCGGTCCGCTGTGATCACCATACACCGCTGCGGTCGAGCCGCAAGACCCACCATAGATTGCCTGGACGGCGTGAAAGGAAGTGACCCCAACGGATCGCTTCTCCTGCTTCGGAACCTGCCTTGCCACCAACTCCGCCCAGCCCCTCGACCCTGTTGCGCCGCTGATCTTGCTCGGAAGGCAGCTGCCCTCAAATCAATGGGCAGAAGCAGGCCCTTCGAGAACCTGGACGGGTTGATGAACTCGCGCATCTCGTCGAACCGCCCACACGAGGCTGTACGCGGAGGTACTCCGCTGGCCAGCTCGTTGGCAAGGCGCACGGATTCGGATGCGTCGGGATAGGCCTCGGACCAGCGCCCGGTTCGGACCTTGTCCTACCGCCTGTGCTACCATGCGTGGAATGGCCCTGCGCATGAAGAGGTCGATTTCACTCCCGCCTGAACTGGCCCAAGACATCGAGCGCGCCGCCGCCGCTGAGGGCACCACGGTAAGTGGATGGATCGCGCGAACCGCCGCCCACCGCCTCCGCCTGGACGCAGGCCGGCATGCAATTGCGGCCTGGGAGGCGGACCACGGTGCATTGACGGCGGCAGAGCTGGCCGATGCCCTCAAGCAAGCCCGGGCGCTACTCCGGAAACCGGGTCGCGCCCGGCTGTCCAGTCGGCCTGCCTGAGTGCCGGGCGTCACCTACGACACGGGCGCTCTGGTCGCCGCCGACCGCAACGATCGCCGGATGTGGGCACTCCATGCCGCGTTTCTCGCCGAGGAAGTCGTTCCGACTGTCCCCGCTCCTGTGCTCGCAGGAGCCTGGCGCGGCGGTGCTCGTCAGGCGAGCCTGGCCCGCTTGCTCGCGATGTGCGAGGTGGAGGCTATGACCGAGACTCAGGCCAAGCAGATTGGGATTCTCGTGGGACGCTCCGGCCACGTAAACGTCGTCGACGTTGCGGTCGTCGACGGCGCAATCCGACGCGGCGACGGAATCGTCACCTCAGATCCCCGAGACATGGAACGCATCGCCGATGCTGCTGCGACCAAGATCCCGATCGCCACGATCTACATCTAGATCACCAGCAACCCGCTTGGATTTCCAAAGCCCGCAAGCGGTTTTGAAGACCGCGTTTCCGACGTCCGCAGAGGTCTATTGATGTCCAGCCTAGATGGGAATCAACTCTGCGGGGGCGCCATTCGACGACCTGTCGGAGCTCCGGAACCAGGCGGCCTGCGGTAGAGGCGGTGCGATTTGGCAACGGCAGACCTGAAGTCAGCTCTTCTTGTCCTTCGCAGAGCCTTGTGTCTGAATAACACTTCCAACCAAAAGGCCCACAACAACCCCGGCCCCGATGCCCACTGCAATATTGCCCAGCAATAGACCAAACAGCATTCCGATGCCTGCGCCGATTGCGATGCCCATGCCGACGGCATAGTCCCGGGCCGAACGATTCGCGTTTTCGTGAGGACGGTTCATAACAGATCTCCTTCTGGGAGTTATTGGTATCGAACCATCCTCGGATCCACATCGTCTCTGCGATAGAGGCGAATGCCTCCCGGGACGCGCCATTTGGCAAGGTTTGCCGACAACCCCGCGTCATGACCCGCGCAGCACTGCAAGCAGGGACTCTTCGCCACACGCCGCAGGGCCAAACGGCCCTTTTGATGTCAAGCCGTTGTGTCAGACCATGGTCGAGATGGCTGCTCTTGCGGAACTGATCAAGTCACCTGCGGTCGACCGTGCCCAACCTTCGACGCCGATGATTGCGGCCAACGATCTGACCAAGCACTATGGCTCGGTCAAGGCCGTCGACGGCATCAGCTTCGAGGTGGCGCGTGGCGAGATCTTCAGCCTTCTCGGCCACAACGGAGCCGGCAAGACCACTACCATCCGGATGCTCACCTGCCGGATCAAGCCCAGCTCGGGAACAGCTGAGGTCGCAGGATTCAACTGCGCGACTCAGACCGATCGGATCAAGCCCAGAGTCAATTTGGTTTCGCAGGACCAGAACCTCTACGAGCGAATGTCGGGCCGCGACAACCTCGCCTTCTTTGCCAGCCTGTATGGAGCTCCCGCGTCTCGCGTCGTCGAGTTGATGCGGATTGTGGGCATGACCGAGGTGGCGGCCCGCAGGGTCAAGACTTACTCGGGCGGCATGAAGCAACGACTCCTCATCGCCCGCGCCCTGGTCAACAAGCCCGAGGTCCTCTTCCTCGACGAACCAACAGCCGGCCTCGATCCCGCTTCAGCCAAGGAGGTTCGTACCTTGATCAAGGACCTGAGCCGAGCGGGAACCACCGTGTTCCTCACGACGCACTACATGGAGGAGGCGGACGAACTATCCGATCGCGTGGCTTTCCTGGCACACGGCAAGATCGTTGCCCTCGACACCCCGCAGGAGCTGAAGCTTCGCTACGGCCAACGTACTGCCAAGGTCCTGCTGGAAGACCGCTCCCAGACCACGATCTCGCTGCACAGCGTCGATGACGCCGCCCGCATGTCGGGCTGGATGCGTGATGGCAGAGTGCTGACGGTTCATTCCCAGGAAGGAACACTGGAAGACGTGTTCATCGCCCTGGCGGGCCGCGCGCTGTAGGAGGTCGTCATGCATCCTCGGATCATCCTCACCATCGCCCTCAAAGACCTGAGAGATGCGATTCGGGACGGGCGAATCCTGATGGCGCTCCTGCTGCCCATCGGGCTCGGAGTTGTCTACGACGTGGTCATGCCGGACGTGCAGAAGCCCGTTGTCACTGTGGCCATCGCCTCAGTGAACACCACTCAGTTGCCGGCAGCTCTACGCGCCATCGCGGGGTCGACCGTGGATCTGAGGTTTAACAACGTCTCGTCGGCTGCCGAAGTGACGGCTCAGGTCGAGGCAAAGAAAGCCGATGTCGGCCTTGTGCTTCCCGCCGGCTTCGACGCCGCGGTCGCCGCCGGATCGGCTCCCGCATTGTCCGTCGTGCAGCCGCCAGGTAGTTCGACTCTAGGAGCGATCTATATCGCGTCGGCGCTCGACGGGGCGCTGAGGAGCATGGCGGGACAGCACGCGCCCGCCGTCATCACGACCCATACCGCGCAGCCCGCCCATGACGCTGCATCCGTCATGACCAATCTCGGCGCCCGGAAGTACATGGTCCTCGGGACCCTCATCATGCTTATCGCGATGATCGCGATCTACGTCCTGCCAATCATCCTGACTGAGGAATTCGAGAAGAAGACGGCGGACGCCCTCTTGATGGTCGGGACCCAATCCGACGTGGTCGCGGCTAAAGTCGCGGTTGGGCTGACCTATCTCGCAGTCTCTGTTCCACTTCTGCTGGTAGTAGCAAAGATGGCTCCCGCAAATCTGCCTCTCTTCGCGGGCGCGCTCGTGCTCCTCGCCGTGACAATGATCGGCTTCGGCCTGCTGCTTGGCGCACTCGTGCGCAGCGTCAGTCAGTTGAACACGTGGTCGAGCATTCCCCTCCTGCTGGTCCTCATGCCGGTCTTCTTCGTAGCACTCGACCTGCCCTCCTGGGTGCAAACGGTGCTTGGTGCCACTCCGGGGAGTCAGGCGATGAGGCTTCTGGTCGACGGACTCACCGGACAAGCCATGTATGGCGGCTGGACCTTGGGGTTTGGCGTGATCGGCGCATGGGCTGTTGCCGTCTACGCCGTCTTGATTCGAACGCTCTCTCGCAGAGAGGCGTGAGTCGAATGCAAAGGCTTTCTTGGCGCAGCCCCAAGTTGCTACCAACTCTGCAATCAGGGAAAAGGATTCGATGACCCGGCAACCCATGAATGCGATTGCCGCCTTGGCAGGAGCTTGGCTTCCGGTCGGAGCCGGCGCCGGCATCCTAATCGGTGCGATTCATGGTCAACTCACCGGCTTCATCGTGGCGGGAAGCGCAGCAGGTGTCGTTCTGGCCTGGCTGACCCTGACCATCGCCACGCTTCCGTCCGAGAGGCGGCCGACTTGGATGTACCTTGCCAGCGGCATGATGTTGACTGGCTCGATGGGCTTTGCGGTGGGTGCAGCCTTTGTGCCTGATCGGGTGCTCGCATACAGCGCCCTCGCCGCAGCACTGTTTCTACCCGCTGCTATCTGGCTGTGGTCTTACTACCGGTCTCCAAGGAGAAGCGTTACGTGACCGCGCCAATGTTGAGTCGCTCGCCGCTCCACACGCGATCCGACCCCAATTCCGATGCCGAAGCACTCGGCTCGTCCGACCAAGACGATGTATCAATCGTTCACGTGGGCGAGGGCGGCGACACAACAAAGACGCTGGCTCAGCTCCAGGTCGAGATAATCAAGTCAGCCAAACGCGGCTACCCGATTCTCATATCGGGTGCGGCGTTCTTCGCACTGATCGCCGCGCTTGGAAGGGTGATCCCGCTCCACACTCTAGGTCTTGCGTGGATCTTTGGAATGATGGTCATCTTCCCGCTCGGTGTTGCGTTAGGCAGCTTGCTCAATGCTCGAGTCATCACCACGGGCAATCCACTCGGAAACCTGGGCGGGCTCGTCGCAGGCACGCAGGCATTCTTCATTCCTGTCTTCATCGTTATCTACCAATTCGTACCCCAGTACCTGCCGCTGGCCGTCGGCTTGCTCGGGGGCGCGCACTTCCTGCCTTATGCCTGGATCTACAGGAGTCGTGCGTATGTGTTTGTGACCCTGGGGACTTGCCTGTCTGCCCTGGTTTTAGGAACGGCCTTCGTGTCGGTCGCATATACGGTTGTGCCACTGGGCATGGCGGCGGTATTTGCTATTGCGGTGTTTTGGATTGTGAGCGAAAACCGACGAGACCTGGCTTTGAGCGCTGGCCGGAAATGGCTGCCCTGACCGCGCGCCACGCAGG
>JBAUTF010000208.1:0-2569 GCA_049582065.1 Candidatus Dormiibacterota bacterium
TCCTCACCGTGAACTACGCGGATGAGTGGATGATGGATGCGTACGACGTGTACGTGAAGGTCAACAACGGCAGCCCTCAGTTCTTCTCCCAGGGCATCTGGACCAGCGCGCCCGGCCCCAGCACCCCACTGCCGCCGCCCACCAACAACCCCGGAGACGCGTACCCGGCCTATCCGAGCTCCGGCACCCCGGGCACGTACACGATCATAAGCACGGGCCCACCACAGGGGTCCAGCGACTGGCTGTACACGATCCCGGGTGGCAGCGGCGCCACGATCGAGGCGAAAGGCGCCTGGGTCTGGGGCCACCACAACGACCCGAGCATCGTTCCCACAGGACGCTCAGGATCGTACACAGCCTCCCTGATCTATACGTTCCCGAACCCCGTCGGCAACTACCTGAGCGTCACGATGTTCATGCTCGACGGCGACCGCTGCGGTGACTACGCTTACGCGACGTACACGTTCAAGAGCACCGGTGGTCCCGGCCCGGGCCAGCAGAGCATCGGCTCTGTCTCGCTGGTGCAGTGAGACAGAAAACCTTGCGCCGAACCGGTAAGCGGTCTCAGCTGGGCCAGGCGTTGGTCGAGTTCGCACTCCTCACACCGCCGCTGCTCTTGTTCGTCCTTCTGACCGTCGACGTCGGCCGGGCCTACTGGGAGTCCATCGACGCGGCCGGAGCGGCGCGAGCGGGCGTGCGCATGGGCATCATCTCCGACACCTCCGACATCGGCGGCGCCGTCCGGGACGAGCCCAACACCGGTATCCCGAACACCGCTGCGGCGTGGGGCTCCGTGGGCCCGGGGACGCCATGGGGTACGTGCACGACGGCTTCCAGCACCTGTGGCGATCCAGGCGGCTGCGTTGCGTCTTCGTTCAGCGGGACCCAGATCGCCTGCTTTGCAATCCGAGCATGCAACCTCTCCTCGGGCGGCGACCTGGGTACGATCACGGGTTGTGGCGCCTGGGGTTTGCGTCCCGTGTCCAGCGGAAACGCTCTGCAGATAAAAGTCGTGATCAAGTTCCCAGCGGTGACACCCGCTCTGGCGACGATCGTAAACGGGGGCACGCTTTACCTCACCCAAACTTCGACCGGGAACGAGCTCTACTTCTGATCCCGTTCCGTCAAGGGGATCTCAGCAGGTTCGACGGCGTGCCGGACGACCTGGCCCAGCCCGGCTGCAAAGGACCGTGGGCCGCCCAGATCCCCACGCCCAGGACGACCAGGATGGCGGCCAGGGCCAGCACCGCCCACCATCGAGGAAACAGCGCCCATCCTTCGGCCACGCGCACCGCGAGGAACACGACCAGGGCGCACGCAACCGCCGCAAGGTTGAGGAGCAGGAACAGCTTGTTTCTCGCGTCCGAGCCCGTGCCGAGCGAATGGAGGACCGCCAGCACCCACGCGCCGTACATGAGCCGGTGGAGCCAGACCCAGCTGGATCGCGGGAGGCGGCGCGCCGGCCAGCTGGTGAGGATGGCAGACCCATACAGGTAGGCTGAGATCACGCCAAGGCCCAGCCAGGTGCCTCGATACGACGACGCAAACGGCACGACGGCGTCGATCGGGCCCAGGTGTGCAAATGGATCCAGGATCGCGGCCAGCACGTGCAGTCCCCCGAATACGATCGTGAGCAGAGCGATGTTGATGTGGGCGCCCTCGACAACGAACGGGAAGGCGGCCGGCAAGGCAGCGCGTACGATGCCGAGAATCAACACAGCGGTCAGCAGAAGCAGGGTGACCTCGCCCGCGCTCCGATCCAGGAACCAGAGCGGATTCGGAGAGGTCACGAGCCTCCCGTGGTCGCGACGGGGGTGGTTCCTGGCGCCGCAGTAGGCACGTTGGCCGGCGCCTGCAGGCCACCTCGGGGGAAAAGGCCGTTGAAGGCCGAGACGATGGCGTCCTGAACCGATCCAGTGCCTGACTGCTCGATGCCGATCTGAGCGAAGAGAAGCGCATTCAAGCCGGCCGCGGCAACGGCGGCGGTGACGGTCACGCTCCTCAACGTCGAGCGGTTATCGCCTCGATGCCGGTGTCGCTTTCGCCGCTCGGGGCGAGTCTCCTCGCGCCACGTCTCGGGGCGTGGTTGAAGCCCTGGATCCGTCCCACTATTGTCCATTCGCAGCCTTTGTCCTCATCAGTGTTGTCGATCGCGCAGGCACGGCGCGACACTAGCACGAAGATTGCGAACTTCACGTCACAACCCCCGATATTCATGGCCGATGCGCCAGAAACCTTCTCGCTATGTGACCGAGAGCCCATGCCATGCAGGGCCGAACAGCCCTGGATGGGGCGACGCGGCCCGCCTAGCCTTCGCTCATCTGATCAACCTCAGGAGGTGTTCAACGATGGAGCAGGGCAAAGTCGGGGATCGCGTGAGCATGGAGTCGGAGCGCGTCGGGCAGTCGGCGCGGGAGGGTGTGATTCAAGAGGTGCTGGGCGCCGGCGAGGGCGCGCACTACCGTGTCCGCTGGGACGACGGCCACGAGAGCACGTTCTACCCCACCGCAGGGACCACCAGGATCATCCCCAAGACCAAGAAGGTGGCATCGCTCTGAAGCGGTGCGCG
>JBAUTF010000209.1:0-13017 GCA_049582065.1 Candidatus Dormiibacterota bacterium
AAAGGCGCAGCGAGATCCGAGAGTGAGCGAATCCGCCCCACGGGTCCGCCGCCAGATCAAGTTCCGCGGCGGGAGCCTCGGCGCGTTCCTGTGCTGGGCGGTGGTGTTCGCCGACATCGGCACGTCCATCTATTACGTGCCGGGCATCCTGTACGGCAACTTCAAGACGCGCTCGGCGATCTTCGTCCTCATGACCCTGTTCGTCTTCATCCTCCTGTGCGTGAAGTACGCCGAGGTCACGTGGCGCTACCCGGAAGGCGGGGGCGTGGTCAACGTCTCTTCCCAGGCGCTGCACCCGTTCATTGGACTACTCGGCGGGCTGTTCATCATGGTCGACTACTACCTCACCGCGGCCATCAGCGCCCTGTCGGGAATGATCTACCTGGCGGTGGTCGCCCCGTACGTGAGCCCCTGGGTGACGCAAGCCACCGTCGCGGCCCTGGTCGGCCTTGGCATTCTCAACCTGGTCGGCATCAAAGAGAGCGCGCGCACGACGGCGATCTTCGTGGTCCTGGCCGGGATCGGCCAGGTGGCAGTGGTGCTGGCGACAGCCATTTACCTCGGGCCTGCCCGGATCGTCCACAGCTTCAGCGCCGTGACCGCCGGCCCGGCCATCACGCCCGTCGTCTTTCTCACCGGGTACGGCGCCGCATTTCTCGCCTTCTCGGGGCTGGAGAGCATCGCTCAGCTCGCGCCGGCGATGCGTGAGCCAAGGCGGGTGGTCTCGTACCGGGCGATGATCGCGGTCGTGGTGACCATGGCGATCACCAGCCCGCTACTGACGCTCTGGTCTACGACCCTCCTCAACGGGAAGACCGCAGACCCGAACCAGTTCATCTCGCTCCTGGGAGCTCACGTCGCCGGCCGTTTTCTGGGCGACTACGTCGCGGTCAGCGCGTCGCTGCTGCTCGTGTTCGCCAGCAACACGGCGATCATCGGGGCCTACCACGTCTTCATCGCCCTGACGCGAATGGGCTTCATGCCCCGCGCGCTCGAGCGCCGCAACAGGTGGCGAAGGACGCCGCACTGGGCGGTCCTCGCTGCCGTCTCCCTGCCGGTCGTGATCATCATCGCGGCCCAGGCCAATCTCAACCTTCTCGGGAACCTGTACGCCTTCGGCCTGCTCGGAACGTTCGTGCTGACATGCATCAGCCTCGACGTCGTCCGCTGGCGCGAATACAAACGGTGGACGCCGGGCACGGTCGTGTTCTTCGGCGTTGGTGTCGCCACGAAGGTGCTGGTGATCGTCGCCTGGTCCGTGAACCTGGTCGAGAAACAAGACGCCACAGCGTTCGGCGGTGGGCTCACGGTCGTCGGACTCATCATCGGCCTCGCCACCTATCGCTACAACCGCAGCCGGCGCCCGGCGGTGTTCCCGGTGCCGTTCCGGCCGCAGCGCGCCGCCCAGTCGATCGCCAGCGCGCTCGGCAGCCGGCCGTCGGCCGGCGAGGTGCTCGTGATCCTGCCGCATGACCAGATGGCAGCTGAGGCGGTGATCGCAGAGGCCTCGCGCGCCGCGGCAGGCCGGGGTGCCGTGTTCCTCTACCGGGGCAACCGATACCCCCACCAGCATCACGAGCTGCTCGAGGTCAACGATCCGTACCTGAAGGACTTTTCCGCGCATGACGCCTTCGCGAGGGCAGAGCGGCTCGCACGAAAGCAGGTCTCCAACCGCCGGTACGTCTATGTGCCCGGCAGCCTGCCGCGCGAGATGGTGGCAGAGGTCTGGAGGACGGTCGCTCCCAGGGAAACCGTGGTCACCGTGGACGACCAGGACATGCTCCCGCCGATGGCGATCGACCGCATCCGACGTCACACGGCCGACGGTACGGTCGTGCTGCACATGTTCACCAGCAAGGTGCTGCCCCTGCCCGAATCCGCTACGGCTTGATGATCAAGTCCTTCAGCTCGCGCGGGTAACCGGTCATCACCCGGCACCCGTGCTCGGTAACGACGACCGTGTCCGAGTGCCGGAAACCGCCGAGCTCTTTGAAGTAGACGCCCGGCTCGATCGTGAACACCATCCCCGGCTCGAGGACCGCCTCCTCGCCGCGGTCGAGGAACGGCGCCTCGTGGCCCTCGAGCCCGATCGAATGGCCCACGTGGTGCCTCAGGTTCTCGGAGACCCCGAGCTCTGCGGCCAGGCGCACGGTGGCCAGCTCGACCTCACCGGCGGGCACGCCCGGCGCCATGGCCTCGAACGCGCGCGTCTGCAGCGCCAGCATCGCTTCGAACCCGCGCACCTGCTGGGGGCTCGGCTCGCCGACGATCATCGTGCGCTCGAGCTCGCTGAGATAGCCGTCGATGTTGGCGCCGGCGCCACTCACCAGCACGTCGCCCCTCTGGATTCCGTGCCCTTTGACGAACCCATGCGGCATGGCGGTGGACCGGCCCGCCACGAACATCGCCGTCAACCCGGCGCTGTCCATGCCCCTGGGCCGCCACCCGGGCATCTCGTGCACCATCTCGAAGAGCGTTTCGGTCGCCGCCGGCGTATAGCACTCCATCTCGGTCCTGCCGGTCTCGATGGCCGCCTGCATGCGGTGGTGTGCGCGAACCGCCCAGTCGCAGCTGAGCTGGATGCAGGCGAGCTCGTCCTCCGACTTCACCCGCCGGAGCGACTCGACGATCAGCTCGGCGTCCACGAGGCTGTGCCCTGTCAGGTCGCTCAACCGTGGCCCGCGATATCCCCAGTACGGCACGTACCCGTCGTGGTCCGCGCCCGTCCGGCGGGGCCTTGCGTTCATCTCGGCCAGGATCGAGGAGACGCGTTCCATCGGGTGCTCGGCGCCCGGGTATTCGAAGTAGACGTTCACCTGGTCCACAAATGTCGAAGACTCGGCGTGCTCCTTCTCGACCGCCGGTACGACCAGCGCAGATTGCCCCTGTCGGCCGAGCACGAGGGCGATGGGACGCTCGGTGGGGATGTGGTGAAAGCCGGTCAGGTAGGCGACGCGGGCGGGGTAGAAGACGCACATCGCGTCCAGGCCGGCCGCCTCCAGGCCGGCCGCCACGCACTCCCTGCGCCTGGCGTACTCCGCCTCGGTGATAGCCGGCACCGGCTTTCCCGCCCTCCCCGCAGGCGGGGAGGTGGCCGGCGGAGAAGTCCCCGAAATCGGAGGGAGCTCCTCCCCACCCGCCGGCTTCGCCGGCGACCTCCCCACTCGTGGGGAGGTCGATGAGCCGTCTTTCCTAGTACGCGGCAAGCTTCCTCATCGCCTCCGCGATCTTCTTCGGGTTGGGCATGAAGAACTCTTCCTGTGGCCCGTTGAAAGGCATGGCGGGAATGTCAGGCGCGGCGACGCGCACCACCGGACCGTCGAGGTCGTCGAAAGCGTGCTCGGAGATGATGGCCGCCACCTCGGCGCCGAACCCTCCCGTGAGGTTGTCCTCGTACACGACCATCGCCTTCCCGGTCCGGCGCACCGACTCGAGGATCGCTGCGCGGTCCAGCGGCGCGAGGGTGCGCAGGTCCACGACCTCCACGCTGACCCCCTCCGACTCGAGCGTGCCGGCGGCCTCCACGCAATAGTGGGTCATGAGCCCCCAGGCGAAGCAGCTCAAATTCGTGCCGGGCCGCCGGGTGACGGCCGGGCCGATGGGCACGAGGTGGTCTCCGTCCGGCACCTCCTCGGCCACCAGCCGGTACACCTTCTTGTGCTCGAGGAAGATCACCGGGTCCGGGTCGCGGATCGCCGACTTGAGAAGCCCATGGGCGTCGGCCGGCATGCTGGGTACCACGACCTTCAAGCCCGGCACGTGGGCGTAGAAGGCTTCGATCGACTGCGAGTGGTAGAGCCCGCCATGTACCCCGCCGCCGAACGGGGCGCGGATCACGATGGGCACCGACCAGTCGCCGTTGGAGCGGTAGCGGGTGCGCGCCGCCTCGCTGACGATCTGGTCGAAGGCCGGGTGGATGAAATCCGCGAACTGGATCTCGGCGATCGGGATCAGCCCGTTCAACGCGGCGCCGATCGCCACCCCGACGATGGCCGACTCGGCCAGCGGGGTGTCGAGGACGCGGGCTTCGCCGAACCTTGCGTAGAGGCCGTCGGTCGCGCCGAACACGCCGCCTTTGCGTCCCACGTCCTCCCCCATGACGAGCACGCGATCGTCCCGCTCCATCTCCTCGGCCATGGCCGCCCGCACCGCCTCGATCATTCGCATCTCGCTCATCGGCTGCAAGGCACATTGTCCAGCGCCGAGGCCCCCTGCGGCGAGGAAGACTCACGAGCCGGGGGCCACGCGGTGAAAAAAAGATTGCTCTATACGTCGACTGGATGGACCAGGTCGCGCGTTAGACTGCACCAAGGGGGGAGGGTTAAATAACCTTCCTGGAGGGGAACGCTATTTCGTTCTCGGCGGACGTCAAGAACGAGATGGCGGGGCTACTGCCTGCGCGGCCCTGCTGTCAGCTGAGCGAGCTGCTCGGCGTCTACTTCGGCTCACGCGGCCGCCTGCTGACAAACCAGCGCGGACGCTCGGCCTACTTCTCGCTGCTCCGCAACGCCGTCGCCCGCAAAGTGGTGAGGCTGGGCCGCGCTGTAGATCACATGGACGCCAAATACCAGGCGGTCAAGACGCGCAAGCGCATGTCGTTCTTCATCGAGCTGGCGCTTCCCGCGGGTCTCGTCGCCACCTTCACGCAGTCGGCGTCCCATGCCATCCCACAGGCCTCCTGCGACCGCAAAGCGATGCTGCGCGGGCTGTTCCTGGGCTGCGGCTCCGTGAACACGCCGAGCTCGCGCTACCACCTCGAGTTCGTGGCCCCTTCGGCGCAATGGGCGTCTGCGATCGCAGAGCTCGCCGCAAGCGCGGGGGTCAAGGTCGGGACCATGGAACGCGCCGGGCAATCCGTCGTGTACGTGAAAGACGGCGATGGTATCGTCCGGCTGCTTTCCACCATGGGCGCCAGCCGCGCGGTCATGGACTACGAGAACGTCAGGGTCGTCCGGGAGGTGAGCGGCGAGGTCAACCGGCGACTCAATTTCGAGACCGCGAACATCGGCAAGACGATCGGCTCCGGCCTACGGCAGGCCGCCGCGATCGAACGGCTGGAATCCGCCGGGCGCCTGGACCAGCTTTCGCCCGCGCTGCGCGAGATGGCTCGCTGGCGCGTCGCGAACCCGCAGCTCAACCTGGGCGAGCTGGCCGGCCGCATGAAGCTCTCGAAGTCGGCGGTCAACCACCGGCTGCGGCGCCTGCAGGAGCTCGCGCGCTCGAATGGGGACAGGCCCCCGCGCGATGCGCTTGGCCGCACAGGCATGAACGGTCGCCGCTCCGCCTAACATAAGGCCGGTCGCAGTTCCAGCCGGTTGCAGGAGCGTGCTCAGATGGCTATCAGGGTCGGGATAAACGGTTTCGGACGTATCGGCCGCAACATCTTCCGCGCGGCACATGAGCTGAAGCCGGACTTCGAGATCGTCGCCGTCAACGACCTCGGCGAGGCGAAGACGTTCGCGCACCTCCTGAAGTACGACACCGCGCTCGGCACCTTCCGTCCATCTGTCAGCGCCTCCGCGGAGTCGATCACGGTCGACGGCCGCTCCTTCAAGTTCCTCAGCCACAAGGATCCCGCCGAGCTGCCCTGGAAAGACCTGGGCGTGGACATCGTCATCGAGTCCACGGGTCTATTCACCGACGCCACCAAGGCGCGTGTTCACATCGACAAGGGTGGCGCCAACAAGGTGATCATCTCGGCGCCGGCGACCAACCAGGACTTCACCGTGGTCATGGGCGTCAACCACAAGCAGTACGACCCCAAGAAACACAACATCATCTCCAACGCCAGCTGCACAACCAACTGCCTGGTGCCGGTAGCCAAGGTCCTCCACGAGTCGTTCGGCATCGAGCGTGGAATGATGACGACGGTCCACGCCTACACATCGGACCAGCGCCTCCAAGACCTCCCGCACAAGGACCTGCGACGCGCTCGCGCCGCGGCGGACAACATCATCCCGGCCTCGACCGGCGCCAACCGCGCGGTGGCCGAGGTGCTGCCCGAGCTGTCAGGAAAATTCGCCGGCATGGCTTTCCGGGTGCCGGTCCTCGACGTTTCGGTCATCGACTTGAGCGTCCAGCTCTCGAAGACGACGACCGTCCAGGCCATCGTCGCCGCCTTTGATGAAGCTGCCGGCGGCGAGCTGCGGGGCATTCTTTCGGTGAGCCACGAGGAGCTCGTCTCCTCGGACTTCAAAGGCAACCCGCATTCATCGATCGTCGATGCCCCGCTCACGCTGATGCTCGGCGGAGATTGGGCCAAGGTGGTGAGCTGGTACGACAACGAGTGGGGCTTCAGCTGCCGCATGATCGACCTCATCGCCTACATGGCGGCCCGACTCTGAAAGCATCCATAACGTCGGTCGACGTGGCCGGAAAGCGAGTCCTCGTCCGCGAGGACCTCAACGTACCGATGTCGAAAGGCGCCATCTCGGATGACGCGCGCATCCGAGCCGCGGTTCCAACCCTTCAGCACCTGGCGCAGCGGGGCGCCATGGTGATCGTGATGTCCCACCTCGGGAGGCCGAAAGGAGTCGATCCCCAGCTTTCCCTCTGGCCGATCTCGGCGCGTCTGGCCGAACTGCTCAAGCTCGAGGTGCAGTTTGCTGCAGACTGCGTCGGCGAGCCGGCCCGCACGGCGGCGAGGGGGCTGGCTGCCGGTCAAGTACTTCTGCTCGAGAACGTGCGATTCCATCCGGAGGACGAAGCCGACGATCCGGAGTTCGCCCGAGAGCTGGCGTCGCTCGGCGAGATGTTCTGCAACGATGCGTTCGCCGCCTCGCACCGCGCGCACGCCTCGGTCGTAGGGGTCGCGGCCTACCTCCCGGCGTACGCCGGCGAGCTCATGGCGGCCGAGCTCAACGCTCTGCACCAGGCGCTCGACAGCCCGCGCCGCCCGATGTTCGCGGTGGTAGGCGGGGCCAAGGTCTCGACCAAGATCGGAGTCCTCGAGCACCTCCTTGGCAAGGTCGACGCGATGCTGATCGGAGGCGCCATGGCCAACACGTTCTTCAAAGCCAAGGGCTGGCCGACAGGAAGCGGCATGGTCGAGGACTCCTCGGTCAAAGAAGCCGGAGAGGTTGCTGCCAAGGCCGGGGACAAGCTTGTTCTGCCGGTCGACCTCGTCTGCGCCCAGCGCATGGAGGCGGGGCAGCCGCTGCGGGTCGTGGATGCAAACGCAGTCGATGCGGGCTGGATGGCGCTCGACATAGGACCCAAGACGGTCGCGCTGTTCCGCCAGCGCCTGGGCGGCGCCGGAGCCATCGTGTGGAACGGGCCGCTCGGCGTCACGGAGATCAAGGATTTCACCGGCGGGACAAAAGGAGTCGGCGAGGCGATCGCGGCCTCCGGCGGCTACACGCTGGTCGGCGGCGGCGACACCGTTGCGGCAGTCGATTCCTTGGGCCTCGCCGGGCGCTTCTCCCACGTCTCGACCGGCGGAGGCGCCACCCTCGAATACCTCGAAGGCAAGGAGCTGCCCGGCATCGCGATCCTCAAGGAAGGCTGAGGGCAAGTGAGCAGCCGCCCGCCGGGCATGCCCATCGTGGCAGCCAACTGGAAGATGAACCCGACCGACTCGGACTCGGCGCTGGATCTCGTGCGCGGTGTCCTGTCGGTGGCACGAGGCCACGCGGACCGTGTCGAGGTCGCGTTGTTCCCGCCGTTCCCGTACCTCATGGGCGTGGCGGAGGTGCTGGCGGAGTCTGGCGTCAAGCTGGGCGCGCAGGACTGCTTCTGGGAGGCTTCCGGCGCCTACACCGGGGAGGTTTCCCCCGCGATGCTCAAAGGCTGGTGCCAGTGGGTCATCGTCGGCCACTCCGAGCGGCGCATCTTCGTCGGTGAGACGGACGAGATGGTGGCCAAGAAGGCGGCCGCCGCCTTAGCCTCCGAGCTAAGCGTGATCATGTGCGTCGGCGAGCTCAGCGAGCATTACGACGCAGGCACGTCCGACCAGGTCGTGACCGCCCAGGTCAAGGCGGGCCTGGCCAGCTGCTCGGCCGACGACTCGGCCCGTCTGGTGATCGCCTATGAGCCGGTGTGGGCCATCGGCACGGGCAAGAGCGCCGATCCCGAGCACGCGTACAAGACGATGCGGCTGATCCGCCGCGTCGTAGGGGACATGATCGGCGCCGGGGCCGCCCGCAAGGTGCGTGTTCTCTACGGAGGCAGCGTCAACTCGGCCAACGTGCAGTCGTACGTTGAGCTTCCGCTCTGCGACGGCTGCCTGGTCGGCGGCGCGAGCCTGGATGCCGACGAGTTCGCCCATATCGTCAAGGTGACCGCAGAGGTATATGGCCACCGATAGCGGCCGCGGCCCGGGGACCCTGGTCCTGCTGCGCCACGGCCAGAGCACATGGAACCTCGAGAACCTCTTCACCGGATGGCACGACGTCCCGCTGAGCGAGCGCGGCGTCACCGAGGCCGTCGAGGCGGGCCGGCTGATGAAGGAGTCGGGGCTGACTCCGGAGATCGCGCACACGTCGGTCCTCGTTCGGGCCATCCAGACCGCCGACCTCGCGCTTGGCGCGATGGGCATGAGCTGGATCCCGGTGAGGCGCAGCTGGCGGTTGAACGAGCGCCATTACGGGGCGCTCCAGGGCTTGAACAAGCGGGAGACCGCGGAGAAATTCGGAGAGGAGAAGGTCAAGCTCTGGCGGCGGAGCTACGACGTGCGCCCTCCCGCCCTCGGTGTCTCCGACGGCCGGCATCCCGCTCACGATGCCCGTTATGCCGGCCTGCCGCCTGAGCTGCTGCCCAGCGCCGAATGCCTGAAGGACGTCATGGACAGGATGCTTCCCTACTGGTACGACGCCATCGTGCCCGACCTCCGGCTTCGCTCATGCGTACTGGTTTCGGCCCATGGCAACAGCCTTCGAGCTCTCGTCAAGCACCTCGACGGCCTGACCGAGCAGCAGGTGGTCGATCTGGACATCCCAACTGGCGTGCCGCGTGTCTACGAGCTTGGGCCTGACCTCAAACCGCTGGCGTGGCGGTACCTCGGCGACCATGACGAGATCGAGCGCCGCACAGCGGCGGTGAAGGCCCAGGCGTCCGGGTCGAAATCTCCAAGCTCTTAGACTGGTTCCGTACTTAAGGACAAATTTGAACGTAGGGGGTTCCCGCCATGCCACTTGAGCTGCCACCGCTTCCCTATGGGTTCGATGCGCTAGAGCCGCACATCGATGCCAAGACCATGGAGATTCATCACGACAAGCATCACGCCGCGTACGTCAACAACGCGAACGCTGCGCTCGAGAAGCACCCGGAGTGGGCGAAGAAATCCGTGGAGGACATCCTGTGGGGCATCAACCAGGTGCCTGAGGACATCCGCAACGTCGTCCGCAACAACGTTGGCGGCCACTCGAATCACTCAATCTTCTGGACGATCATGGGCCCCGGCGGGGGCGGAAACCCTAATGGCCGGATCGCCGACTCGATCAAGGCCACGTTTGGAAGCTACGACGCGTTCAAGGAGCTGCTCAGCAAGGCGGCCGTCGGACAGTTCGGCAGCGGCTGGGCCTGGCTTGTCGTCGACAAGACCGGGAAGATGTCGATCAAGAGCTATCCCAACCAGGACAGCCCCTACATGGATGAGCTGACGCCGATCATGGGCGTGGACGTGTGGGAGCACGCCTACTACCTCAAGTACCAGAACCGGCGCGCCGACTACGTGACCGCTTGGTTCAACACGTTGAACTGGGACGCCATCAACGCGCGGTTCGGCTCGGTTTGGAGTTAAGTAGAATCTCCCGGTCCCATGGCTAAGGTATCCAACGCGCTGGTCGTCGTCGAGGCTGTCCTCTCGGTCCTGCTGATCGCGAGCGTGCTCGTCCAGACCCCCAAAGCGTCAGGCCTTGGAGGGACGATCGGCGGCGGCGGGGACGGCCTTGGCGGCGGCTACCGCACCCGACGCGGGCTGGAGCGTCAGATCTACTGGACCACCTGGGTCCTGGCAGCGGCTTTCCTCGTGTGCTCGGTCGCGCTGACGTATATGCGGGCACATAATCTCGCGTAGCCGCCTCATGGCCGCCGGCTTTGCGGCGGCGTTGGCGCTCGTCGCGTGCCAACCCGTCGCCACCGTGCCGAAGCCGTCCCGCGGAGGCACCGCGGTGGAGGCGCTCGTCGGCGCGGCTACGGTGTTGAACCCGCTTTTCGAGAATGACGACAGCACGCGAGACGTCGACAGCGTCATCTACCAGGGCCTCGTTACCCTCGATTCCGGACAGAACGCCGTCGGCCTGCTGGCATCGGACTGGTCGGTGTCCTCCGACCACCTCACCTACACCTTCGACATCCGCAACGGCATCAAGTGGGCCGATGGTCAGCCCTTCACCGCTGACGACGTGCTGTTCACATACCACGTCCTTCAGGACGTCGAGTACCAGCAGCCTGGGGCGGAGTTCTGGCGCGACGTCGGCATTTCCGCCGGGGGTCCCGGCCAGGTCGTGTTCTCCCTGAAAGCTCCCAGCGCCTCGTTCCCGCTCGCTCTCCAGATGGGGATCATCCCCAGGCACATCTATGCGGGGATGGCGCCGTCCCAGATCGCCGCCAGCCCTTACAGCGGCGTGCGCGCCTTTGGCACAGGTCCGTTCCGGGTCTCGGCCATGAGCAACCTGGCGATCACGCTCGACCGCAACCCCTATGCGAATCCCCAGCCTTACCTCGATCACCTCGTCCTGAGGACCTACCCGGCCACCGACCCGCAGCAGGCGATCCGCGCCGTCCTCTCCGGGGCCGCCGACCTCGTCGGTGGGTTGGAGCCGCAGGAGGTCGATGCGCTCCAGGGGCGCACCGACCTCACGGTGCTCGACGCGCGAATGTTCACCAATGCGTTCGTGGCCATCAACCCTGAAGGGGCCGGCCAGCCGTTCTTCAGCGATGCGAGGGTGCGGCTCGCCCTCACTCAGGCGGTGGACCGGCAGCGCCTCATCGACCAGGTGCTCTCAGGCAAGGCCGACCCGGATCCGACCCCCATCCCGACCGCGGAATGGGCTTACTCCGTGGCCGCCGCCGGCCTCAATCCCTACGACCCGCTCGCGTCGGCCAAAGGACTTGACGCAGCCGGCTGGACCTTGCAGCCGGGAGCCAAGCTGCGCTCCAAGAACGGGACTGATTTCAAAGTCGGGCTCGTGGTGGCCAACTCCTACCCTAACCAGCAGGTCGCGGACGCGCTGGCCCAGCAACTGCTCGAGATCGGCGTCGAGGTCGACGTCAAAGCGGTGCCTGCCTCGCAGCTGGTGCAGAACTACCTGATCGGCCACAACTATCAGATGGCATTAGCCGCGTTCGACGTCGGGGCCGACCCTGACCTTTACTCGCTGTGGCATTCGGGAGCCGATCCGGGAGCGCTCAACTTCGCATATTCGCGTGGCTGGGGCCTGATCGACAAAGACCTCGAGGATGGACGTGCTGCGCTTGACTCGCCGTCACGCCTGGCCTCTTACATCGACTTCCAGACGCTGATGGCCGGCGCCGCGCCTGCGATCTTCCTCTACTCGGGCCGGTACGACTACGCGGTGTCGCAGCGCGTGCACGGGGTCCATATCGACAAGGTCATCGAGCCGTCCGACCGGTTCCGATACGTCACGGACTGGTACGTCAACACCACCGGTTAGTTGCTCAGATCTCCTTCTCGAAACAGACGCTGGTAAGCGTGCCCGCGTATTCGCCCCAGCATGGGACCGGCCTGAATCCCGCGCGCCGGTAGAGCGCGATCGCTTCGGCCTGGTAGATGCCGGTTTCCAGGACGAGCTTTTCGACCCCGAGCTCGCGCGCCGCCGCCTCCAAACGCTCGAGGACGACAGCGCCGACCCCGCGACCCCGCGCCGCCGGCTCGACGTACATGCGCTTGACTTCCGCCGTGGCCTCGTCCAGGCGGCGAAGAGCGCCACAACCGACGGCCTGGCCGCCGTCGCGCGCGACCAGGAAAGTGCCGATCCCAGGCGCCAGGTGCTCCGGTTTGAGGTTCGGCCCGAACCTCTGGTCCGGCGCGTAAAGGCTCGACAGGTGAGCGTCGAGGGCCCCGACGAGGCGCCGGGCGTCGGCCGAGTCAAAGGGCTCTGGCGCGACACTCAAGTCCATCGCTTCTCCGGCGATGCTAGCGCGAGGAGAAACGCGACGCCCCGGGTGGTCGACAATTGGAGGGTGGACCTCGGGCTCGCGGGCCGGCGGGCGCTGGTAACGGCGGCGAGCAAAGGGCTTGGGCGCGCATGCGCCGAGGCCCTGATCGCCGAGGGCGCGAGCATTTACATCTCCTCCCGCGACCCGGCGTCGATCGAGACCACCGGGCGCGCGATCCAGGCCATCGGGTGGTCGACCGCGGACATGTCCGTCGCGGGCGACCCGGAGTCGCTCGTCAGCAAGGCAGCTGAAACACTTGGCGGCCTTGATGTCCTGGTCGCCAACGCCGGCGGCCCGCCGGCGGGCACCTTCCAGAGCACGCCGCTGGACGCGTGGGAGGCTGCGTTCGAGCTGACGCTGATGAGCGCCGTGAGGCTGGTGCACGCCGCGCTGCCCCACCTGAAGCGGTCAGACCAGGGCCGAGTGGTTTTCATCACCTCCGTCTCGGTCCGGCAGCCGATCCCGCACCTGGTGCTCTCCAATGCGCTGCGGGCAGCCGTCACCGGCCTGTCCAAGACTCTCGCACGCGAGCTTGCCGGTGATCGCATCACTTTCAACTGCCTCGCGCCTGATGCGATCCTCACCGACCGGATCCGACACCTCGCCGGAGGGACGGGTAAGGACCTGGAGGCGGAGCTCAAGCGCCGGGCCGAGGCGGCGCCGATGAAGCGATTCGGGGAGCCCGCGGAGTTCGCGGCCGCGTGCGCGTTCCTGTGCTCGCGCCAGGCGGGTTTCATCACCGGTCAGACCATCGGCGTCGACGGCGGCGCGCTCCTCGGCGTCCACTGAGCGGGCCCGCAAGCCACTGGTGGACTGTAACGGCCAGAGCTGGAGCAGGCCGCAGGCTCGAAGACCGGCGTTCCAGGCGGCCGGTGCCAAGGCGCGGGTGGCGAGAGG
>JBAUTF010000210.1:0-5632 GCA_049582065.1 Candidatus Dormiibacterota bacterium
GAGGTGGCGTGGCTTGGGCTCGAGGACCTCGAGCGGTGCGCGCCGGCGGTCCAGTTGGTGATGGAGGAGCTGCGCGAGAGGGGGGAGCTTTGACGCGCTTCCGCGGGGAGCCTCGACGAGCAACCACCTCCCCCACCCGGCCACTCCGTGGGGAAGTGCGAGTTAAGGCGGATGGGGGGTTGGCTCCCGAGGCAGGGCTCGAACCTGCGACATTCTGATTAACAGTCAGACGCTCTACCAACTGAGCTACTCGGGAAAAACCGGTCGGTCTATCCGGTCGCCGAACATCGATTTTACACCGGCCCGGACGCCCTACCGGGCTGGCCCGAACTGACCCTCCCGAGCGCTACCCATCGCCGAAGAAGATGAACGGGCTCGCGTAGGTGAGGCTGACGGCGGCCAGCACGACACCCGCGACCAGGCTGCCGATGACGAGTGAGCGCCGGGTCAGCGCGTTGGAGAATGCAGAAGACGAGAGCTCCGCAGCCGCAACCTGCCCCGTCCGGTTGAGGTGCCCGAGCACGTGGATCCCGGTGATGGGAAGCCACGCCATGAAGGTCAACTTGTGCGCCTCGATCCACACGCTGCCGAACCGGAGGCCGAAGAACCACAGCTCGAGCCCTGTCACGAAAACGGCGACGGTCGACAGGACCACGAATGGCGCCAGGAACCTGAGGAGTGTGGTCGGCGGCCCCGCCTGCCGGTAGCGGACATCTCCGGTGTAATAGCGCATGAACCGGTAGCCCGTGGAGGCCATCTTCAGGGCCAGCGGCGGGATGATCAGAAAGCCCACCAGGAAGTGCTCCGGCAGCAGGGCCCTGATGCTGAGGATGGTGACTCCGAGGACGGCGAGCAACACAAAAAGCAGCGCCCCCGTCAGCGCCGTCAGCCGCCCGTTGGCGTCGACGCTTGCGAGCGACTCTCCGCGCCCTTGGTCTACCGGCCGGCTGGACATCGGCGCATCCCCTCGATGTTAGAGGTCGCAGCCCGGGCCGCTCCCCGGAAGCCATCGACTCCATAACGCGCTGCGAGGCGCGGCGCCTCGGGTCGAGAGACGAGACCGGCGCCACTCCAATTCGGGAGAATCGCACGCCAAGTCTCGTACTCTAGGTGCCCCGTGTCGATAGTCACCCGGTTCGCCCTCAAGCTCGGCGGCGTCGTATTTCTCGCGGCGGCCCTCCTGTTTGGAGGCGGCGTCCTTGCTGCGACGCAGCTTCAGCAGGACCTCCTGCCGGACATCTCCTTTCCGGCCTACATCATCATCACCCCCTATCCGGGAGCGTCCCCCGGCGTGGTCGACGAGCAGGTCACGGTGCCGGTGGTCAACTCGCTTTCCGGCGTCAGCGGGGTCGACACCGTGCAGTCGACCTCCAGCCAGGGGGCGTCGCTCGTGATCGTCCTGTTCAAGGACGGCACGGACATCACATCGGTGCGGCAGGACGTCACGGCCGCCCTCGACAAAGTCAAGCCCCTTTTGCCGCCGCAGGCCCTTTCGCCGACCGTCCAGACCTTTTCGACCAACGACATACCCATCCTCGAGTACGCGGTCTCCGCCGGCGAGCCGCTCGGCACCCTGGCCGGCCAGCTGCGCGCGCAAGCCCTGCCCAAGCTGAAGGGTCTCGCGGGCGTTTCCTCGGTGGTGATCAGCGGTGCCCCCACCGACGAGGTCGACGTGATCCTCGACCCGGCGAAGCTCGCCGCCCACGGCGTCGGGCTGGGCCAGGTGGCGTCGGCGCTCCAGGCCGCGTCGGCGGTGCAGTCGATCGGCTCATTGAAGCAGGGCGACACGACGATCCCGCTGCAGGTCGCCGGCTCGCTGACGAGCCTGGACCAGATCAGCAATATCACCGTCACCCCGACCGCCACGCCTGGCGGCCGGCCGGCCGTGCCGGTGGCGATCAGCCAGCTCGGGACTGTGCAGCAGGTCTCCGTGCCCGCCGACACCATCACGCGGACCAACGGCGTCGCAAGCATCGGGCTCCAGGTCCTGAAGTCGCCTAACGGCAACACGGTGACGGTGGCCAAGGAGGTCAAGGACGCCCTTCCGAACATCGAGTCGACGATCGGGAACGGCGTGACGTTCCAGCCCATCTCCGACCAGGCGACTCCCATCACCACTGCCATCTCCGCGATCCTGCGCGAGGGCCTGCTCGGGGCGGTCTTCGCCGTGCTGGTCATCTTCCTTTTCTTGCGCAGCGCGCGAGCGACCCTCGTCGCGGCGGTGTCGATCCCGCTGTCCTTGATGGTGGCGCTGCTCGTGCTCTGGTGGCAAGGCATCACGCTCAACATCCTCACCCTCGGCGGGATGATGGTCGCCATAGGGCGCGTGGTCGACGATGCCATCGTCGTGCTCGAGAACATCAGCCGTCATGTGAGCGAAGGCGAGTCGCCGCTGGTGGCCGCCTACACAGGCGCGCGAGAGATCGTTACCGCCGTCTCCGCATCCACCCTCACCACGATCGCGGTCTTCCTTCCGATCGCGTTCCTGACCGGCATCGCAGGCAGCTTCTTCCGGCCGTTCGCGCTCACCGTCGTGGTGGCGCTGGCCGCATCGCTGGTGGTGGCCGTCACCGTCGTTCCGCTGCTCGCCTCGCGCCTGCTCCCGCCTGTGACGGCCGAAGGGGCGGAGCGCCGGCTCCAGTACAACTTCATCCAGCGCATCTACGTGCCGGTGATCAGCTGGGCGACGAGCCACCGCCTCCTCGCGCTGCTCGCGACGGGGATCTTCTTCATCGGCTCCATGGCCCTCCTCCCGCTCCTGCGCGTCAACCTGCTCGACCAGTCGGCGAGCCCCAACTTCCCTGTCACCATCACCATGCCCGCCAACTCCACGCTCGTCCAGACCAACGCCGAGACGCAGAAGGTCGAGGACCTCATGAAGGGCCTACCCGGAATCTCCGCGTACCAGGCCGTGGTCGGTGGCCAGGCTGACCCCTTCGCGCCGCCGGGCACGGTCCCCGCCGACCCCACGCTCGGCTCGGTTCTGGTGCTGGTCAACCAGGGCGCGTACGACCAGGCGCTGTCCGGCGTCGAGCGCGCTCTGAAGGCGTACAGCGGTCCGGCCAGTATCGTTGTCGGCCAGGCGCAGAGCAGCGCCAACGCGAGCAGCACGGGGATGCAGGTGGACGTCACGGCGCCGAACCCCACCGACCTCGAGACCGCCACCAACTCAGTCCTCTCCGCGCTGTCCCGGGTGTCGGGCCTGGCCGAAATCAAGTCGAACCTTGCGGCGTCCAAGCCCACCTACCAGCTGACGCCGACCGACAAGCTCAGCACGTCGGGCTTCACGCTGCTGCAGCTCGCCGGCCTCATCGCCCAGGACGTCAACGGGCAGATCGCCGCGCAGGCCAACCTGGCCGAGGGCACGATGAACGTCCGCGTCGAGCTCCCGCCGGGCACCGCTGACAATGCCGCCGCGCTCGCGGCAACGCCGGTTCCGACGGGCGCCGGCATCGTGCCGCTCGGTTCGCTGGTGACCTTCCAGCTGGTGAACGGTCCCCAGGCCGTCAACCGTGTCAACGGCGACCGCGACGCGACGATCACCGGGACCATCACCGGGAACAACACGAGAGCCGTTCAGACCGACGTCACCAACGCCCTTGCCGGGGTCTCGCTGCCGCCCGGCGCGTCGGTGTCGACCGGGGGCGTCTTCCAGCAGCTCTCGAGCGTTTTGACGCAGTTCGCCCTTGCGCTCGCGGCGGCGGTGGCCCTCGTCTACGTGATCATGGTCGCGACCTTCCGCTCGCTCCTGAAACCGCTCGTGCTGCTGGTCGCGATCCCCTTCGCCGCCTCGGGCGCGATCATCGCTCTGGTCGCCACGGGCACGTCCCTCTCGCTGCCCGGCCTGATCGGGATCCTCATGCTCACCGGCGTCGTCGTCACCAACGCCATCGTCCTGCTTGACCTGGTCGAGCAGTATCGAGACCGCGGTCTGAACGTCCACGACGCCCTCATCGAGGGTGGGCGGCACCGGCTTCGCCCCATCCTGATGACCGCCTTCGCCACCATGCTCGCCCTGGTCCCGCTCGCGGTCAGCGGCAACAGCGGCGGCGCCTTCATCAGCGCGCCACTCGCCATCGTGGTGATCGGCGGGCTGTTCACGAGCACCTTCTTGACCCTCGTCCTCGTGCCCGTCCTGTATTCGCTGACCGCGCGCTTCAGCGGCATGAGGTCGACGCGGGACATGGACCTGCTCTTCGACACCGCGGAGGACAGGCGGTTCAAGCCGCTCGGAGTCCGCGGCACAGCCACCGCCGTCAAGGAGCCGGAGCCGGCCGGCACCGCTGCTCCTGCGGCCCAGGCGACCGCCGCGGCGTTCACCGTCGCCGTCCTCCTCGAGCCGGAACCCGGTACTACAGGCGATCCCGCGGTGCTCGAGGCGCTGGCGAAGGCCGGCCTGAGGGTCGAGCCGGTGGCAGGCGCGGCAAAGATGAGAATCGTCGTCCCGCGCGTCGACGCCGGCTCCCTGACGCAGGCGCAGGAGGCCGCGATGATGCGGGTACGCTCCCTCGTGCCGGCGACCGGCTACCGCATCTCAGAACCTGAGCCCGTCGCCCTCAAGAGCGGCCCGGAAGATCGCCTGGCAGCCGGCCAGGCCGCGAATTAGGAAATTGGATGCGGTCGGCCCCCACGCGGCGGGTCGTTCGGCCTGCTTTCGGGGTAGGCTCGAAGCTGTGCACGCGGTAGGCTGATCCTGTGCTGATCCATCTCCTGCGGACGTACCTCAGGCCCTATACGCGCGAGGTGGTGGTGGTGGTCACGCTCGTGCTGATCCAATCGATCGCAAACCTCTATCTACCGAACCTCAACGCCGACATCATCAACAACGGCGTCGTCAAGGGTGACATCCCGTACATCTGGCGGACGGGTGCATTGATGCTGGGCATCACGGTGGTCCTGGGGATCATCGCAGTCGTCGCGATCTACTGGGCGTCCATCGCCTCCATGGGCGTCGGGCGAGACCTCCGCCAGGCGGTGTTCCGCCGCGTGCAGACCTTCTCCGCGCGCGAGATCAACCACCTGGGCACGCCTTCTCTCATCACCCGAAACACCAACGACGTCCAGCAGATCCAGATCTTCCTGCAGGTGGCGCTGACCATGATGGTCGGCGCCCCGATCATCGCGGTGGGCGGCGTGATCATGGCCCTGCGCGAGGACGTGAACCTCTCTGCGCTGCTCATCGTCGTGGTCCCGCTGCTGGCCGCGATCGTCGGCTTCATGCTGGTCAGGGCGGTCCCGCTGTTCCGCTCGATGCAGGTCAAGATCGACAAGATCAACCTGGTCCTGCGCGAGCAGATCATGGGCGTACGAGTCATCCGGGCCTTCATCCGCAACGGCTACGAACGGCAGCGGTTCGAGACCGCCAACGCTGACCTCACGTCGACGGCGTTGCGTGTGAACCGGCTTTTCGTCCTCGCGTTCCCGGCCCTTATGGGCGTCATGAACCTGACCACCGTCGCCGTGCTTTGGTTTGGCGCCCAGCTCATCAACAACGGCTCGATGCCCATCGGCAACCTCACCGCGTTCCTGATGTACATCCTGCAGATCCTGATGTCGGTGATGATGGCCGTCGCGCTGTTCATCCTCGTACCGCGCGCCGAGGCGAGCGCGGCCCGCATCAACGAGGTCCTCG
>JBAUTF010000211.1:0-4184 GCA_049582065.1 Candidatus Dormiibacterota bacterium
GAAGGCCGCAATCGCGAGCAGCGTCGCGACTCCTGGCGCAACGCCAAACCGCAGGAACGCGGCAGCCGGCTTGCGCCCAGCCGGTTCCAAGCGGTTCAAGCGTCTTCCAGGCCCGAGGCCTCGCGATGACGTCGGGTCTTCGGTTCGCTCAATTCGGCCACACATTAGCGGTAAAGGACGTGGGTTGAGTAAAGGGACTCGATCCTGCCCTGCGGGCCGACGAGCGCCGGGACACCCCTGTGAGCCGTCCACGGGGATTCAATCGGCCCCTTTCGGCCCCAGGGCTTGAATAAGACCACTACCTCCGCGGTAATTGGCCCTGAGCGGTTTGCTACTGAAGGTGCGAGGCAGCTCGAAACGAGCTGTGTCATCAGGCGTGGCGTTGCCGCTTGGCCTGGAGATCCCCGGTTAGTGAGATCCGACTGGACCGACGCGCCGAGGCGATTAGGAACGCAAACAGCAGGAACCAGGTCAACAGCGGGAGACTGCTATCGACGCGTAAACGGCCAGCGGGAGATCACATCACAACCCTAGAGCGTCCGCTTGTTAGCTCCGATCGTACTGCGGCCGGACCGCCCACTTTCACTTTCATTGCTTGAGGCTCGTTCGGTATGCGGTCTGGCTGAGATCGAAATCGTGGTGAGCCGCGGTGGATTCGGACCACCTACCTCCGCCGGTGAATGACCGGAGCGCTGTGCTTGCGAGATTGGAGGATGAGCGTAAGCGAGGTGTTGTCTGGCTGAACCCCACGGGCGCTGCACCCGCAGCCGCAACTGCCCCTCCTATCATCGTGCAATGAAGCGCGTACTGATTACCGGAATGTCAGGTTCCGGCAAGTCGAGCGTAATCCGAGAGCTTGCCGCCCTTGGATATAAGGCCGTTGACACCGACTGGGACCCACGGTGGGAAGAAAGCAGTCACAGGTCGCAACACGGCATATCGGAGTCCGATTGGGTGTGGCGAGAGGACGAGATTCAAGCTCTCCTCGACGCCGAGGATGCTGAGGTGCTATTCATCAGCGCCTGTGTCCCGAACCAGGGGAAGTTCTACAGCCAATTCGATCACATCGTCCTACTTAGCGCGCCCGAATCGGTGACGGTGGAGCGACTGACCGGTCGAATTAACAATGCCTACGGAAAGAGGCCCGAAGAGCTCGCAGACGTGCTGCGCTACAAGGAAACCGTTGAGCCGATGCTCAGGAAGGGCGCCACTTTGGAAATCAACGCGAGCATTCCCCTCCTACAGGTCGTCGAGCAGATATTGGCAGCGACCCAGCAGAAACGCCCCTAACCCCGTGACGGGCGGATCCCCTTATTTGTTCGTCGGGATCGTTCGGTAGCGGGTTTGACGGCGCCTCGTTAAGACCGCTGTCCACGGTCGAGGCATTCCGTCAGACTCGAGGACGTGATCGACAGGGCGGAGCGCACGCTGCGGGAGGTCTTCGGCCTCGAGTCGTTCCGGCCTGGACAAGCGGATGTGGTGGCGGCGATGCTTGCCGGCCGGGACGTCCTGTCGGTCGCGCCGACCGGCTCTGGGAAGAGCATCAGCTACTGGGTGCCGGCCGTCGTCGATGGCGGGCTGACGATGGTTGTCTCACCGCTCATCGCGTTGATGAAGGACCAGGTCGACCGCCTCACGGGCTGCGGCGTCGCGGCCACATTCATAAACTCGTCAGTGGAGCGCTCTGAGCAGCGCGAGAGGCTCCGGCGAGCTATCGCGGGCGACTACCGGCTTCTCTTCGTGGCGCCGGAGAGGCTGGGCCGTCCGGGTTTCATGGACGGGCTCACCAATTTACGCATCCGGCGGATCGTGGTCGACGAGGCGCACTGCATCTCCACCTGGGGCCACGACTTCCGCCCTGACTATCGACTCCTTGCGACAGCTATCGCAGCTTGCGGTCGGCCGCCCGTAGCGGGATTCACGGCGACTGCGACTCCACAGGTTCGAGCCGACATCGCGAACAGCCTGGAACTGCGCGAACCCTATGTCTCGGTCAGCGGATTCAACCGTCCGACACTGACGCTCGCCGTCATCCGGTGCCGCGGCGAACGGGCCAAACGCGAGCGGCTGCGCAGCCTGCTCGCAACCCCCGGGCAACAGGCTCTCGTCTATGTGGGCACAGTCTCCGCAGCCGAGGAACTGGCTGCCGAGCTCCGCGTCGCGTGTTACCACGGACGCCAGGAGGCTGACGTACGGCGGCGCATCCAGGACGAATTCACGGACGGACGCACACGGGTCGTCGTGGCGACCTCCGCGTTCGGGATGGGAGTGGACATCGCCGGCATCAGGCGGGTGATCCACTACCACCTGCCGGGCAGCCTGGAGGCGTACTACCAAGAGGCCGGACGCGCAGGGCGCGACGGCAGGCCGGCGGAGTGCACACTCCTTTACAGCCCGGCGGATCGCGACCTGCAGGCCTATTTCATCGAACAGTCCGGCCTGGAGGACGGCTCGCCGCTCAAGGACCATGCCTACGCTCGGCTGGCGCAGATCATGGCTTACGCCGAGATGCGCGAATGCCGGCACGCCCGGATCGCAGACTATTTCGGCGAGGAGGGCGTTGCGCGGCGGTGCACCGCCTGCGACAACTGCCTCGCCGCGGCGCCCCCTGAAGAGCCTGTCCCGGTTGAGGCCTTACAGGCCGGGCTGGCGGCAATCACTCGGTTCAGCGGCCGGGTCGGGCTCGTCAACGTGGCCGCGGTGCTCGGCGGCCGGCGAACCAAATGGTCGACCGCGCAGCCCTGGGTCCAGCAGCTGCCCTTCCACGGCGCACTCAACCGGTGGAAGGAGGATCGCATCAGGCAACTCCTCGCCGAGCTGATCAGGGCCGGCCTCGCCCGCCAGAGCTCGGGGGAATACCCGGTTGTCGAGATCACGTCCGCCGGCCGGGAGGCGGTTGCGCTTCGGACTGCGCCGCCGCTCACACTGCCGGCCGAGGCGACGAGCATCGAGGCCTCCGAGGTCCCGGTAGAGACGCTGGATCGATTGCGACGATGGCGGCTCGAGACCGCCCGCGCCGGAGGCGTGCCCGCGTACGTGGTCTTCCACGACGCTACGCTCGCGGCAATCGCAGTGGCACGGCCCGCGACCTTGACCGAGTTGCTGCGAGTGTCGGGAGTCGGAGAGTCGAAACTGCACAGATACGGTGAAGAGGTGCTTGAGGTACTGCGGGCCGCGCCCGGCTAAAGGCCGCGGGCTTACGGTCAACATAGGCGATCAAGCCACGATCCACGACCTTGGCTTTGAATGCATCTTTCGTTGGACACTGCGCACCGAAGTGGCAAACAACGTGGTGGGCCGCGGTGGACTCGAACCACCTACCTCCGCGTTAGCCGGGCTCCACCAGTGTGTTAAGCCACCGCCCGAACTCGACCCGCCGGAGCGCTGTGCCGGGGTGTTATCAGGTCTGAGGCGCTTGGTCGAGCACGCGGTTTTGATGTGCCCGCCTTCCCGAGGCTAGGGTGTTCGCGGGGCCTTCTCACCCTGGCCTATGGGGTGGCTTGACCGCGTGTCGTGCCTCCAGACCGTGTCGCACATCTCACAAATACGAATGGAGCCGGCCTTGTAGGCATGCTTGTGGCTGCACGGGATTAGGTGGAGCAGCCGGAGGGCGCAGGTCATCCGATCCAGCGCTTCCGTCGCCAGGCGGACTTTTCGCCGCGGACCCCGAATTGTGGTGCGCTTGAGCGAACGTGCCATCGCTCGGACTGTGGACCCAACCTTCGCCGAGAACCATGGCCAAAACGTCATGCGCCTGGTACAAACGCAGCACGGCGGCTGGCGACACGACCGGGACACAGGTTCCATTGCTCACGGGACGCATCGGGCCCGAAACTCAGGATGATCTGCTGCCTCCACCGGGTGCCGAAATAGGCGCCGCTTTCCCGGAGGAGACAGTGGATCACCACTTATGGTGGTGGGCCGCCGTGGACTCCAACCACGTACCTCCGCGGTAGATCGGCCTGAGCGGTGTGCTAACCACCCTTCGCGATCTCAGATCGGGGGGACGTCATGCGCCGAGTTATGTGGTGCGCCTGCGAGGGATTCGCTGGAGCCGAAGGGTAGAGGCTCGGTCGGCGCTCGACTCCGGCGTTCGCTAAGTCGTGTCGGCGATCAGGCTGTAGAAGCTCACCGCCGCGGTCGCGAGCTGGAAGCACAGAGCCAGTGCGTAAACACCGACGGAG
>JBAUTF010000212.1:0-10991 GCA_049582065.1 Candidatus Dormiibacterota bacterium
ATGAAGCCGGTCGGAACCTGCTGGCCGGCGTCGATCGCGATCAACGTAGATACGTGGTCGAGAAGGTTCTCGCCCACGCCTGGCAGCTCGAGCACCCTCTTCACTCCGATCTCGTCCAGGACCTCGCGCCCGCCGACGCCGCTCCTCTGGAGTATCTGCGGTGAGTTGTAGGCCCCGGCGGCCAGCACTATCCTGCCGCCTTCGATCACGTCGCCCCCGGCCAGGCGAACCCCGACCGCCCTCCCATTCTTGAACGCGATGGTGTCGACCAGCGCGTCGGCCTTGATGGTCAGATTGGGGCGAGGTCGGGCGGCGGCAATGTAGGTGAGGAGTGTGCTCTGCCGCTGCCGCTCCTTGAGATTTCTCGGCAGCGGTCCGACGCCAAATGCCCCAGGTTGGTTGAGGTCGTCGACCGCGCCGTGCCCCAGCTCGAGACACGCCGATCGAACAGCATTCTGAAATTCATTCAATGGCTCACGCTCGACGTGGATCGGACCTGCATCGCCGTGGTACGGAGCATCGCCAAAGTCTCTGTCGGTTTCAAGGCGGTTGAAGTAGGGCAGGCACTGCTCCCAGCTCCAGGAGGGCAAACCGCGCGCGGCCCAGCCGTCGTAGTCCTGGGGTTGGCCCCGGAGGGCGAAGCTCGAGTTGACGCATGAGCTCCCTCCCAGGATCCGGCCGCGCGGCAGCGCACTTCGAGCCTGGCGGTCTAGGTAGTCCCAGTCGTATTCATTGACCCCGCTTCCGAGCCGCACGTACCGAACGGCGTCCGGAACGTTTTCCCCTGGGTCTGGGCCGGCTTCGAGCAAAAGGATCTTGACCGCTGGATCCTGGCTCAGCCGGCTCGCGACCACCCCGCCACCCGAACCCGACCCGACGACGATGACGTCATATGCAGACATCGTTCTCGCTGCGGATTCGTACCTATGGAGTCAGGACGATTTTGGTCGCTTCGCGGGCCGCAAACATGCGGTAGGCCTCCTCGGCCTGGTCGAGCTTCATCCGGTGGCTGATGATCTTCTCCGGATGCAGGCGCCCGGCGGCGACGAGGTCGAGCAGCGGCCTCATGTAAGCCTGCACGTTGCACCAGCCCGCGCGAAAAGTGAGCGACTTCAGCCACATGCGCAGGTATGGGAAATCGCCCTGCACCGCGCTCGGCACACCGACCATCGAGATGGTCCCCCCGCCGCGGACGCAGTGGATTGCGGTGTCGACTGCGGGCAGCAGGCCGACGCATTCGATGCTGGAGTCGGCGCCGATGCCACCGGTCTGGCTCTCGATCGCTTCGATCGGATGCCTCGAATTGGGATTGATCGGGATCCCGCCGAGCTCCTGCGCGACCTCGAGCCGGGAATCGACCATGTCGACGACGAAGATCTTGGCGGGACCGAACAGCTGAGCGCACATGGTGGCCATCAGTCCGACCGGGCCGGCGCCGATGATGGCGACGTTGTCGCCCGGCTTGATCTCAGCCCGTTCAGCGCCGAAGAACCCGGTGGAGAGGATGTCACCCACGAAGATCGCCTGCTCGTCGGTCATGCCCGCAGGGATAGGCTCCATGGAATGGTCGGCGTTGGGCACGACCACGTACTCGGCCTGGCCGCCACCGAGGCCGCCGAAATACTCCCCGTGCCCGAACGTGGCCTTGTCGACGCACTGGTTGAACCATCCCTTGCGACACAAGGCGCAATGTCCGCATGAGGTGAAGAAACTCGCCACCACGCGGTCGCCCGACTTGAACCGCTTGACCTCGGATCCGACGTCCTCGACCACGCCGACGAACTCGTGGCCGAGCACCGCGCCTTCGTTCATCGGCGTGTGGCCGTGATAGATGTGGAGATCGGAGCCGCAGACGGCCCCCAGCGTGACCCTGACCAGGGTGTCCCCCGACCCGCTGATCGAAGGTTTCGGCACATCGACGACCTTCACGTCGCCCTCGCCTCGATAGGTCAGCGCCTTCATGTGACCGCGATTCTACTGCCGCCCATAAGCTAGCCACGTGAGGCTGAGGGGCGCGGTCGTGGTCATCACTGGGGCGTCGAGCGGCATCGGGGCGGCCACAGCCCTCGCTTTTGCACGGCGGGGCGCCAGGCTGGAGCTCGGCGCACGGCGGCTCGACCGCCTCAACACGGTGGCCGTGAAGTGCCGCCAGGCCGGATCGCCGGAGGTCAACCCACGGCTTCTCGACGTGGGCCAGCGCTCGCACGCCCGGGCGTTCATCGCCGCGGCCATCCGCGACCATGAGCGGCTCGACGTGCTGGTGAACAATGCAGGCGTCGGTTGGATGGGGCGATTGCACCAGATGCCCGACGAGAAGATCGACGAGCTGATCGCCACCAACCTCAAGGGCGTGATCTCGACCACCCAGGCTGCCCTGCCGTGGATGCTCGAGCGCCGGCGCGGCGTGATCATCAACGTCGCCTCGGTGGTCGGATTCCGGGCCTCGCCCTACTCCGCGATCTACTCGGCCACCAAGCACGCGGTGGTCGGCTTCTCCCACGCGCTGCGCGGCGAGCTGTCGGGCACAGGCGTGAAGGTATGCACGGTCTACCCGGGCGTCACGGGCGGGACAGAGTTCTTCGACGACACCGAGCGCCCCGTCGGACCCGAGTACCCCGCGTCATGGGTCGCGAGCCTGATCGTCCGGACCGCCCGCTACCCGCGACGCGACGCGATGGTCCTGCCGATCCGCCTGGGACACCTCGCGGAGCCGGTGTTTGGGGGCTTGATGGACCACGCGCTCGGCGAGGCCAGGCGTCGCGTTTCACCTCATCTCGCCGGCGCCGGCCGGCTGGAAAGCTAAGGCTACTTCTGCCAGGCCTCGATCAGCCTCTCCAGCTGTTGTGCGTTCTTGACCGAATAGTTCGAGTAGTTGTTGTTCATCAGCGCATGCACCTGCGCGGCCGAGCGCTCCATCTCCTTGATGCGCGGCACCCACTCCGCCAGCTCCTCGTCCTTGTAGTCGTAGCGAAATCGGAGGTTGGGCGGCGCGCCCTTGATGTCCCACGTTTCGTGATTGCGGCCATGGAACCGGATGACTGCGAGCTTGCTCGAGGTGACGTCGAAGACCGGGGGCATGCTCGTCTTGTGGCCGGGAGGCACGTCGACCGCGACGAACGGTATGTCGCGTGAGCGCAGGAAGGCGAGCGTCCCGTCTTGGTGCCGGGCATCGAGCCATTCCGGCTTGCGAAACTCGACCGCGACCTCGAACCCGAACATGCGCTCCTGGCACTGCTCGATGTACGCGAGCGAGCGCGATGACGGAAGGAACCACGGCGGGAACTGGAAGAAGACGGCGCCCAGCTTGCCTGCAGCCCGCAGCGGCTCGAGGGCGGCGCGAAACCGCTCCCACGACTCGTCCACGAGCTCATCCGGCATCTGCTCGAGGTAGATGTTCTTTTCGCGCAGGTTGTCCGGCAGCTCGTCGCGGATGTCCTTGGGCAGCGCCATCGGCTGAGTCGGGTGGTTGGTGAAAAGTGAGAACGACTTGACGTCGAACGTGAAGCCGGCCGGGGTGCGAGCCACCCAAAGCTCGGAGTTCTCAGGTTTGGGCATTCCGTAGTAGGTGGAGTCCACCTCGACCAGCGAGAACTGCGTGGCGTAGAAGTTGAGGCGCTCCTCCGACGTCTTGACGTTGAGCGGATAGAAGAGCTTGGAGTCGATCAGCGACTTGTCGATCCACCCCGCGATCCCGCAGCGAACCGTCATCGCTCGATCGTAATCACAACCTGCGCGAAGCAGGTTTATGATCCCTCCGCCCGTGGGCCGCTACATCCGCTACTGGTACACCTACCGGACCGTCGTGGCGGTCGTCATGGCGCTGGTCCTCAGCGGCGCCATCTACTGGCTTTACACACAACAGGTGGCATGCGACGCGGGACCCAATGGATGCCTGGTCAAGCTCGCCGTCCACCCAGAGGACCGCTTGTTCGCGAACCAGACAGACCCGGGCCCGGGCGTCGTGATCGTCGGCATCGACAACAAGACCGTTCAGGACCCTGCGATCGGGACCTACCCGATCCCTCGCAACCTGTACGCGGATGCGCTGCAGAGGCTCGAAAAGGATGGAGCCCTGGTCGTGGGCTTCGACGTCGAGTTCCATGACCCGCGCGGCGCCCAGGACACCGCCCTCGCCAAAGCCCTTGCCGCGAGCACGATCCCGGTGGTCCTGTCGTACCCGGCTTCCGTCCTCGAGGACATCCAGTCGCATCCGGGCAAGGTGGTGCAGGCTGGTCCGTCGTCGAATCCGCAGGGCATCGACCAGATCCCCTTGCGAGAGTTCCGCTGCCTGGACTCGAACCCCGACGAAAAGGTGCCATGCCTGCAGCCGAACCCAAACGTGTTGCTGGGATCGACCGACCTCGTGCTCGACGCCGACGGAGTCGTTCGAAGGGTTCCCCTTTTCGTGCAGCCGGCCTGCTACGCGATCGGAAGCTGCACCACGCCCCTGATCGACACCTTCGGATTCGCCGCCTTCCGAGCATCTCAGCCTGACTACCAGAACTTCCCGGAGCCGCAGGAATCGGGTGGGACGGCGAGCGTGGGAACGGGATTCGGCATGTCCGTCGATTCCAAGGGCGCCGCGCTGATCAACTTCTCGGGGCCGCCGAACAACTTTGTCCACTACAACCACTACGTTTCGCTGGCAGACGTGATCAGCGGCGCCGCGCCGGCTGACATGTTCAAGGGCAGCATCGTCCTGGTCGGCGCTTACGACCTCTCGGGAGTCAATGACGAGCAGCTGGTAACGACCAGTGCCGGCAGCAACGGCACGCTTTCGATGGCCGGTGTCGAGATCCACGCCAACATCGTCCAGATGCTGCTCGGCGCGCCGTCGAAGCTCCTGACTCCCGAGCCTGTGTGGTTGCTCTTCCTGCTCATTCTCGTGCTGGGTCTGGCGACGGCGGTCGGCGTGGCACGGGTCAGCGTGCTCTGGGGGCTGCTCGGCACGGTCGTCGCGTTGGTCGTGTTCACGTTCGCCATGGCGGCGCTCGCGTCCTTCAACAATTTCGTCGCCGACGTGTTCCACCCATGGCTCGCGATCGCCCTCACCTATTCGGGCGTGACCGCATATCGCTTCCTCTACGAGGACCGCGAGAAGCGCAAGGTCACGGCCATCTTCGGCCAGTACCTCAAACCCGAGATCGTGGCCCAGCTGGCCAAGACGCGCCGGGGCGTGGACGACATCACGCGGGGCGGGGAGCGGCGGGACATCACGCTGTTGTTCGTCGACATCCGCGGTTTCACGTCGATGTCGGAGTCGATGGCCCCGCCGGACGTCACCGAGCTGGTCACGACGTACCTCGACCACCTCAGCGGCTTGATCTTCAAGTGGGACGGCACCGTCGACAAGTACGTCGGCGACGAGATCATGGCCTTCTGGAACGCCCCTCGCCTGCAGGACAACCACGCCCTGCTCGCGGTCCGGTGCGCCTACGACCTCGTCAACCACGCGCCCGAGCTCGAGCAGATGCTTCTGGCCAAAGGCCTGCCCCCGATCCGCTGGGGCATCGGGATCAACAGCGGGCCGGCCGTCGTCGGCAACATGGGCTCCCGGAGCCGCATCCAGTACACCGCGCTGGGCGACACCGTCAACACGGCCGCGCGGTTCTGCGCGCACGCGCCCGCCTTTCATGTGCTGATCGGCGAGGAGACCTACCAGATGTGCAAGGACTACATCGCGGTGGACCTGGTGCCGGGCGTCCAGCTGAAAGGCAAGTCCGCTGAGACTTTCCGCATCTACCAGCTCACCGCGATCCGCGAGAGCCCGACCTCTCCCTGGGTGCCTTTCCCTACGGAGATGGCGGCCAAGGTCCACCACGACTACACGTCGCAGTACACCCAGCAGACCGTGATCGCGGCGGGGGAATCCGGCTCGCGCGACATCCTGGTGGGCGAGGCGGCCGAACAGGCGATGGCCCGCGAGGGCATCTCCCCGAACTAGCCTAGTGCAGCGGGGTCGCCGCCAAGAGCGCGGCCAGAGCGGATAGCCCAGCGATCCCGACCAGGACGCCGAGGCAGCCGGTGGCCTTCTTGGTGGTGGGCTTGGCGGGCGGGGTTGGGTTGTAGACGACATGCGCCGGCACCGCCATCGCGGGCTGGGCGATCGCGATGCCGATCGGAGTGGCGGGCACGACGGCGGCCGGCGCGGCGCCCGGGGCCATGCGCGAGAGATCGGCGCCGGGCTCGAGACTTCGCTGCCAGCCGGGGCACATCCGGTCCGCCACCCGCGAGATTGTTGTATCGAACTCCTCCCCTGTCTGGAACCGGTCTTCGGGCCGCTTGGCGATCGACTTCAGGATCACCTGTTCGAGGATCGGATCGAGGCCCGGCTGGAAGACGGACGGTGGCTTGGGCGGCGCCTGGACGTGCTTGGCCATCAGCGTGAACGGCCCGTCGGCCTCTGAGGCGGTGAACGGAGGCTGGCCGGTCACCAGCTCGTAAAACATGATTCCCGCCGAGTAGAGGTCGCTGCGCCCGTCAACCCTGCTCGAGGCGACCTGTTCGGGCGACATGTACTGCGGGGTGCCGACGGTGGTGCCGGTCTTGGTCGCCGTGCCACCCACGCCGGAGTCGTCGGTGAGCCGGGCGATGCCGAAGTCGGTGACCTTGACCATGCCGTCGTCCGACAAGAGCACGTTCTCCGGCTTCATGTCCCGGTGCACGATGGCCCGCTTGTGCGCATAGTCGAGGGCCTGCAGGACACCGTGCATGACGGCGAACACCTGCGGGGGTGGGATGGGCCCCTGTTTGATCCGATCGCGCAGCGATTTGCCTCGGACGAACTCCAGGACGATGTAGTTCTCGGTGCCCATCAGCTCGAGGTCGTGAACCTGGACCAGGTTGGGATGGCTCGTCCTGGCCATCACCTGGGCCTCCTGGAGGAAGCGCTTCAAGGCCACCGGGTCGGCCGCAGCGGAGGCGACCAGCTGCTTGATGGCGACCTCCCGTCCCAGGCCCGGCTGCTCGGCGAGATAGACCGCGCCCATCCCGCCTCGCCCCAGCTCTCTCTTCACGAGGTACTTGCCGATGTATCGCTCGCCAGGTATCTGGGGCGGGGTCGTGATGCCGGCCATCAAGGGAGGAGGCGTCGACGGCGGAGGAACGGGGATGAGACGCATCGTCGCCGCCACGTCGGGGAGGTTAGGTGGCGGCGACGGCGCGGGAGCAGCCGGCGAGGGAGTCCCTGGGCTTCCCGCACCGGCCTGGTCGGGGGCCGGGGCCCAAGAAGGGACGGCCGGCGGCGGCTGGTTTGAGGAGGGCGTCGACGGCTGACCCGAGTCCGTCATCTCGTTCGCGAGCCTACCAGAGACGGTTCGAATTCAGCCCCCAATGGCCCGATCTGCGGATGACTCTAGCGTTTTCGCGTCATTAGAACCATAATCTGGCGCGCAACAGCCAGCGAATAGGAGGAGGAAAGTCCATGTCGCAGATCCCGCCCCCGCCCCCAGGCCAACCGACCCCGATGGGTGGGACTCCCAGCGCCGCGGGGAGCAACAAGAAGACGTACTCGATCCTTGCCTATCTCGTGGGCTGGATCACGGGGCTGATCTTCCTCTTCGTCGGCAAGGACGACCCGGACGTCAAGTGGAACGCCGCCAACTCGATCGTGGTCTTCGGCGGCCTTTTCGTGATTCAGATCGTGGTGGGTTTCATCCCTGGCATCAACCTGATTCTCACGCCGCTGATCGGGCTCGTGTCCCTCATCTTCTGGATCATCTTCCTGGTCCAGGGCATCCAGGGCACCGGCCAGCGCCTGCCCGCCCCGTTGATCGGGAGCGCCATCAACCCGCTCGTCGACCAGGTCATGAATTCCGTTCACTAATAGCCAGAGACAACCAAAAGGCCTCGCGACCGCGCGAGGCCTTTTCTATTTCCGCTCGATCAGCCCGAGCGCCTTTTCGATCCCGGACCGCAGCTCGTCGCGCTCTTCACGCATGAGCCCGGCCTCGGCGCGCGCCGATGCGAGCTGGTAGCGCAGCCTTTCGATCTCGGACTGGAGCTCCTGCAGCCTTGGGTTGGGCCCTCCCGCGCTGCTCCTCGCCTCTTCGAGCTCGAGACGCAGCCGTTCGACCGCGACCTTCAGCTCTCGCCGCTCCGTCAGGAGCTCCTGAACGAGTGACTCAGACGGCCTGATCGGCTCTTTCGACATAACGGCACAGGCCGGGCTGGAACTCTCGCAAGCGCAGGTGTTCCATCTCGCCGCGCAGGTACCGAGCCTTGATCCCCAGGCTCTTGATGCCTTTGGTGTCCTCGAAAGGAAAACGGTACAGCCTGCCCGAGTCGACGAGCAGGCAGAGCGCAAGGCGCTCACCGTCCTTCTCGATGACATGCTTGTAGCAGGGGACGGTCCGGCGGGCGATTTCCATTTTCTTGAAACCGCTGACTCGACCTGCGAGGACGTCGATGGGGCTTCGCATGTGCGGAAATCGTAGTTCTAGTGAAGAAGCGAAAGCTGCTCGGGCTGGGGCGGGGGCTCGAGGACGACGCGCCTTCGGTCTGAGACGCCGTGGAACCTTCGCAGGCGCGACACCTCTTTCAGAGTGGCCTCGCCGAACGTCTGCGGAAGATATGCACGGGCCCAGTACGCGCGCTCGTATCGAGGAACGAGCTCCGGCCAGTGCTTGCTCAGCACGCCCATGAAATGCTCGCGGGTGCCGTCCTTGAGGTGGAGCATCGAAGCCCACAGACCGGTCGCGCCTGCGGCGCGCGCCGCTTTCACGACGGCCTCGAGGCGGTCTGGTCGGTCGGAGAGGCCGGGCAGGATCGGCGCGATCCCGACGCCGGCATCGATCCCCGCCTCGGCCAGCTTTTCGATGGCCCGCAGCCGCTGGCGGGGATGCGCGGTCCCGGGCTCGGTCTTGCGCCAGACCTCGTCGTCGAGCGTCGGGATGCTGAAGGTGATGTGCAGTTCAGCGCGCCGGGCCAGCTCGCTCAGGATGTCGATGTCGCGGACGATCATGGGTCCGCGGGTGATGATCGCCGCGGGGTTCGAGAAGTCTCGAAGCACCTGGAGGCACTGCCGGGTCAGGCGAAAGCGACCCTCGGCGGGCTGGTAGGGGTCGGTGGCGGCCCCGATGACGATCGTCTCCTTGCGCCAGGAACGTCGCGACAGCTCGGCGCGAAGGACCGAGGCGACGTTGACCTTGACCCTGATGTTCCGTCCATAGCGGTCGTCGGACGGACGGTCGGCGCGCTGCTCGAAAGCCCTCACGTAACAGAAGGCGCAGCGGTGCTCGCATCCTGTGTAAGGGTTGAGCGACCAGGCAAAGCCCATGTTCTTGACCGCGTTCAGGGCTGATTTGCACTGGACCTCGAGGTAGGCGACGTCGGTCAGCCTCGGCTCGGGAATCTCCATCGGGGTGGTGATAATAGAACAAACGTTCGGTCTTAACAAGCTGGGTTGCAGCATGCGATTTTCCCTGGTTCGATCTCGGCAGGTGCGCCGGTTGGGGGTGGGAACCGGACGGGAGAGGGTGGGCCCGCGAAAGGAGCGCTTCAGGCGGTCGGGCGGCGTTTGGGGCGCAGGCGCGATGAAGGGCAGAAGTCGTTGAGGACGCACTCCTCGCAACGCGGCCGCCCGGCCACGCACACCCGCCGACCGTGCAGGATCAGCTTGAGCGACAACCCGGTCCATTCCTCCTTCGGGACCATCGAGCAGACCTGGTGCTCGATCTTCACGGCATCTCGAGTCGCCACCAGCTTGAGCAGGTTGGTGAGGCGGGTCACGTGCGTGTCGACCGCGAATCCCGGCACGTCGAAACCGACCCCCAGGATCACGTTGGCGGTCTTGCGGCCGATCCCCGGGATCGTCACGAGCTCATCCATCCGGTTCGGCACGACGCCTCCGAACCCGTCCACGATCTTCCGACTCGCGGCGATGATCGTGCGAGTCTTGACCCGAAAGAACCCGGTCGGTTTGATCAGCGTCTCGACCACGGCCGGATCAGCTCCCGCCAGGTCGGTCGGAGACGGGTAGCGCCGGAACAGCTCCGGCGTGACGAGGTTGACGGACCGGTCGGTGGTCTGTGCCGACAGGATCGTCGCGATCAAGAGCTGAAACGAGTCCTCGTGCGAGAGTTCAGTGACGGCGGGATACAGGTCGCGAAGCCGCTCGTAGGTGAGCCTGGCCCGAGTCCGCGCGCCGCGTGGCGGCGGCGGCGACATCCACGCTTTCTTCTTTCTAGGCGCCAAGCAGCTTGCGCGCGGCTGCAGCCACCTGCTGGCCCTCAGCCCTACCCGCCAGGCGCGCGGTCGCAGCCTTCATTACCACGCCGAACGCCTTCGGACCGTCCGGCTTTAGCTCCGCGATGACCGCACGGACTTCGGCCTCGACCTCCTGCTCGCTCATCCCCGCCGGCAGGTAACCGCGGAGCACGCCCATCTCGGCCTCCTCGCGCCGGGCCGATTCCTCCCGGCCGGCCTTTCGATAGACCTCGATCGCCTCTTCGCGCTTCTTGACCTCTCTGCGCGCAACCCGCACGACGTCGCCGTCGTCGATCCTCCCGCCAGCCCCGCCCTCTTTGCTCGCCTTGACCAGCTCACTCTTGAGCAGGGAAAGCGTGGTCAGCGCAAGCTCATCGCGTTTCATGCGCGCATCGACCAGGTCTGACTGGATCCGGTCGTAGAGAGCCATGGCGGCGATTGTCACACATGCACCGCGATCGCCGATAATCGGCCCCTATGCCCTACGCCCTGATCGCCGGGCCCATCGTCGCCCTCATCGGAGTGGTGGCGGTTTTCTTCGTCCTGCGCCGCAAATCGGTCGACAAGAGATCGATGTACTCGGCGAGGCGCTCGCAGATCGAGCACAAGGTGCGCGCGGCCCGCCAGCGGACGCTGGCGCCCCACGGCCACGCCGAAAAGCCCTCCGAGGCCCCGGCCGAGGCTGCCACCCCGTTCGCTGCATCGCCTGGCAGCCGGGCGACCTCCTATGAGCCGGCCGCCTACGAGCCGCCGCCAGCGGCTCCGCCCCCACCGGTGGGCGCTCC
>JBAUTF010000213.1:0-2087 GCA_049582065.1 Candidatus Dormiibacterota bacterium
GGCACATACATGGCCGGCGAGCTGCGCCGATTTTGGGGGTTTGCCGCCACCATCGCTGCCGGGACCGAGCTCGGGCCGGCCCATCCGCCTGTCGAGAGAATCGCCGGGATCCTTGCGTCGCGGTTGCCCTGCGCCGAGATCGTGCTCTCGCGCGAACCCGGCCCTGGACTTGCACAACTCCTGAGCCGCATGGAGGCCATCGCATGAGCACCGAACTCATGATCGAAACCGACGACTCGTTGCAGCTGGTTGGCGGCGCGGCAACTCACCAGCCGAGAATCTTCGACAGCCGTCATCATCCGGTCCGCCAGGACTCGCTCGCCTTGCTGACGAGGGGGATCGAGGACGTCGATCTCGCGGCGCCGCCGGTGGTGCTGCCTGACTTCTATCACAAGCGTCTGATGGAGATGCCGTCCAGCATCGCCGTCGCGACCAGGGACACGATACGGCCGGTCTTCACCAGCGCCGCTTTGAACTGCGGGATGGCACTGGTGGGTCTGGACATCGAGAAGCCCCACGAGACGGCCATCCGCAATTTCTACGATGCGGTGCGCGCCACGTACCCGTATCCGCCCAACTACAGGCCCGTGCTGACCGCGCCTGAGGTCGTGCGCTGCGCAGTCGAAGGAGCGCGGTTCGCCGTGGACCGCTATGGGCTGGACCCAGGCGAGCTCGACCGCATCGAAGAAGGCGGATGCCTCGACGTCGAACGGTTCGGCGGCGAGCCCCGGGTCCGCAGAGAGCTGTCCTGGATGGCCACCCAGCTGTCGCGCCTACGTTTCGGAACGGTAGGCCCAAGCACCCATTTCGTGGAGCTCCAGCAGGTCGAAGAGATCTTCGATTCCGAGTCCGCCGAGAAGCTCGGGGTCAAGCCTGGCCAGATCACCCTCCAGTACCACGGCGGTGATGGGGTGCTGAACATTCAGATGGGCGCCCGCTTCGGGCGGCGCCTGGCCGGCTCGAGAGCGCTGCGCACGGTCATGGCGGTTCAGAAACCTATGTATCAACTCGCATCGGTCAGGTCACGGCGGCAGTTGCAGGAACGGTTGTCTCTTTACTTCTCAGGGGGCTGCCCGCCTGTGCCCCGAGGCGGAGACGAAGCCGAAAGGCTGATGCTGGCCAACGCGATCTCGATGAACTACGGCTTCGCCTACCGGCAGGCGATCTACTCGACCCTCCGCCGGCACGCGAGCTCGGCTTTCGGCGCAAGCATGCGGCTGATTGTTGACTCGCCTCACAACACGATCTATGAAGAGGAGGTCGACGGCGAAAGCGCGATCGTCCATCGACACAACAGCGCGCGGGCGTTTCCGGCCTCGAGGATGCGGGGGCATCGAGCCTTTGGCGAGACAGGGATGCCGCTTTTGCTGCCGGGAACCAACCGGACTTCCTCTTATCTATGTGTCGCAGCTGAAGGGGCGCATCAATCCCTCTACTCGGCTTCACACGGCACGGGAAGCATCATTTCGGATTTCGAACGCAGGGGGCTCTCGGCCACTCATCCCGCCGGCCACAAGACGATCAGGTTCGGGTATCGGGACAGGGGCTCGGCCACCGTGCCGCACCTGGACGACAACGGTGTGAACGAAGGCCTGCGCATCCTCGTCGACAATCACCTCGTCCGGCCGGTGGCCAGGCTCCGGCCGTTCGCCGTGCTGAACTAAGAATGCACGCGCCCCTCGTGGCCAGGACTCATGACCCCGGTCACCAGGACAGAACCATGTCCCTCGAGCTGCGGCTCCACCAGATCCACATGCGCCGGCGGCGGGAGCGCACCCGTAGGTTTGTCAGCTCCGCGTTCTGGGGCTTGGGTCTCCTGCTCGCAGCGACCTTTGTCGTTCTCCTGTCTGTGGGTGTGGTGCAGCGGTGATCTCTTCGGGCACGATGGCCCGGCGTTGGGGACCGACGACCGCCTCACCGGCCGTCCCGGTCGTGCCCTGGCTTGTGCTGGCGCCGGTGGCCGCCGCGGTGGCTCTGCTTCCCTTCCTCCAACCGACAGGGCCGGGCAACTCGTCACCGGTGGACGTGGCATTCGCCATCAGCATCGGAGTCTTCTTGCTCTGGGCGGGCTACACGGGACAGGCCCT
>JBAUTF010000214.1:0-24299 GCA_049582065.1 Candidatus Dormiibacterota bacterium
CGCGGATGCTCGACTACTCGAACCGCGGCACCGCCGTCATCTTCGGTGACGGCGCCGGGGCGGCGGTCGTGCGACCCGCCCCGAAGGGAGCCGGTTTCCTGAGCTGGTGCCTGGGGGCGGACGGCCGCGGCTACAGGCAGGTGACCTGCGGCAACATCGAAAAGGGCGCCTACGCGGCCCAGGATTCGCACCCGCACATCGAGATGGTCGGACCGGACGTCTTCAAGTTCGCGGTCGACATCTTCATCCGCCAGGCGAACGAGGTCTGCAGCAAAGCCGGGGTGGCCATGGAGGACATCGACCTCTGGGTGCCGCACCAGGCCAACTTCCGCATCATCGACGCCGCGGCTCGTCGCATCGGCCTGCCGCTCGAGCGGGTCGCGATCAACATCGACGAGTACGGCAACACATCGAGCGCCTCGATCCCGCTCGCGCTGGAAGAGGCCATTCGGAAGGGCCGTGTCAGGTCTGGAGACCATGTCCTGCTCGCCGGCTTCGGCTCAGGATTGACGTGGGGAGCGACTCTCCTCAAATGGGCATAGGACGATGACATGGGCGTGACGCTGGCCGGTCCGATCGCGCTTCTGTTCCCCGGACAGGGGGTGCAGAAGCCCGGCATGGGCAAGAACCTGCACGACCGCTACCCGGCCGCGCGCCGCGTGTTCGAGCGGGCGGAAGAGGTGCTGCAGATGCCGGTTCGCAAGCTCTGCTTCGAGGGCCCGGTGGAGGAGCTGAACCGCACCGACGTCATCCAGCCCTGCGTCATGACCGTCTGCTGGGCCGCGTACGAGGTATGGCGCGAGAGCTACGGCTTCGAGAAGGTCAGCGTGACGGCGGGCCACAGCCTGGGGGAGATCGCATCGCTAGCGGCCGCGGGCTCGATCCCTTGGGAGACCGCCCTACTGCTGGTCAAAGAGCGGGGCCGCATCATGGCCCTGGCGGCTCATGAGCAGCCGGGCGGCATGATCGCGATCGTCGGGCTCGACGAGGTCCAGGTCGAAGCGATCCGCGAGGAGGCGTCTGCCAAGGGCAAGCTGTGGATCGCCAACCGCAACGCGGACGTCCAGTTCGTGCTCTCGGGCGAGGTCCCCGCCGTCGAGGAGGCCGAGAGGTTGGCGATCGCCGCCGGGGCGCGGCGCGCCCTGATCCTCACGATCCCGCTCGCAGCGCACACGCCGCTCATGGGGGCCGCCGCCGCGGCGTTCCGCAAGGTCGTGGACAGGCTGCCGATCAAAGCGCCTTCGATCCCGATCCTTGCCAACGCCTCGGGCGAGGCCCTTCGCACGGTCGCGGCCCTGCAGGACGAGCTTCGACTCCAGATGCTGCGCCAGGTCGACTGGGCGCGGACCATGGTTTCGATGCGGGCGATGAAGATCAAGACCGTGGTTGAGCTCGGCCCCGGTCGCGTGCTGGCGAGCCTGGCCGCCAAACACATCCCGGGTGTCGACACCTGGAACGCGGAAGAGCTCTTCATCGACTTCGCCGGCTGAGGCCAGGCCGAACTGATGGGAGACCTCGACGGAAAGACAGCGCTGGTCACCGGCGGAGGCAAGGGCATAGGTCGCGCGATCAGCCAGGCTCTCGCCGCGATGGGGGCGCGGGTGGTCGTGAACTATCGTGCCGACAAGGACGCCGCCGAGGAGACTGCGGCTTCCTTGCCCAACGCGACCGCGCTCCAAGCGGACGTGAGCGAGCCGGCGCAGGTCGAGGCGATGGTCAAGGCCATCGGGCGCGTCGACGTGCTCGTCAACAACGCCGGGGCCGTGCGGGACAAGCTCCTGATCCAGATGGCGCCGGCCGACTGGGAGGAGCTCATCCGCACCGACCTGATGTCCGCCTTCGCGACCACGCGCGCCGCCATCATGTCGGGCATGATGCGGGCCCGCTGGGGGCGCATCGTCAACATCTCGAGCATCGTGGGCCTGACGGGCAACGCGGGCCAGTCCAACTACGCCGCCGCCAAGGCAGGCCTGATCGGATTCACGAAATCGGTCGCCCGCGAGTACGGGTCGCGCAGCATCACCTGCAACGCAGTCGCGCCGGGGTACGTACGCACCGAGCTCACTTCCGGATCCCTCACGGACGAGATGGTCGGCGAGCTCGTCAAGCTCACGCCGATCAAGCGCGAGGGCACCGCCGAGGAGGTGGCTGCCGCCGTGGCGTTCCTCTGCTCCGAGCGGGCGGGCTTCATCACCGGCCAGGTCATCGCGGTGGACGGCGGTCTCTCGCTGTGATCGCCGACGGCCCGCGCCAGGTCGCCATCCAGGGCGGCCCGCTCCCCGAGATCCTCCTGCCGACGAACTGCCCGGGATGCGGCGTGGGCCTCCAGGTCCAGGAGCTGCGCGAGCATAACTACGTGTGTCCCGGGTGCGGCCACCATTTCCGCCTCGGAGCGGATGTGTGGATCCCGCTCATTGCCGACGATGGGTCCTGGAACGAACGATGGGCCGACGTGCGATCGCACGACCTCCTGAACTGGAAGGTCCCGAAGCCCTACCAGGAGGTGGTCGAGCAGCTGCTGGACGAGGGGTTGAACGAGGCCGTTCGCACCGGCACATGCACGCTGGCCGGCCATCCGATCTGGCTCGCGGCTTTCGACTTCGGATTCGTGGGCGGGACTCTCTCCATCGTGGCGGGCGAGAGGCTGGCCCGCGGCATGGAGCAGGCCACGGCGTCGCACATCCCATATTTGCTGGTCACGGCCTCCGGGGGCGCCCGGATGCAGGAAGGCGTGCTCGCGCTGATGCAGATGGCCAAGGTCAACGCGGCGGTCGGGCGTCTCCACGCCGCCGGGGTTCCGTTCTTCTCGGTGCTGACGGATCCAACCTTTGGCGGCACCGCCGCCTCGCTGGCTCTGCTCGCCGACATCAACATCGCTGAGCCCGGCGCGGCGATCGGGTTCACCGGTCCGCGCGTGATCAAGCAGGCGACCTATGCCGACCTGCCTCCCGGGTTCCAGAGCGCGGAGTTCCAGCTGGCGCATGGACAGATCGACGTCGTGCTGCCCCGGACCGAGCTTCGGCCATTGCTCGCGCGGCTGCTGGAGATGCACTCGTGACCCGTCGGGAGGACGCGTCGCCGAACCCACTCACCGTCTGGCAGGTCATCGAGCTTGCTCGGCACCAGGACCGGCCGTACTCGCTCGACTACATTCGGCGCCTGGCGCCCGACTTCATCGAGCTGCACGGCGACCGGCTGTCGGCGGACGACCCGGCCCTGGTCGCAGGCGTCGGCACCTTCCACGGCCGCACGACCGTTTTCCTCGGCCACCAGAAAGGCCGCAGCCTCAAGGAGCGGGTCGCCCGCAACTGGGGGATGATGCATCCCGAGGGGTACCGCAAGGCGATCCGCCTCGCGCACCACGCCGCCAAGTTCGAGTTCCCGATCATCTCGCTCATCGACACTCCCGGCGCCTATCCCGGCGCGGGCGCCGAGGAGCGCGGGATCGCAGCCGCGATCGCGCAGGCGATCATGGAGTGGTTCCGGATCCCGGTGCCTATAGTCGCGGCGGTGATCGGCGAGGGCGGCAGCGGCGGCGCGCTGGGTATGGGGGTGGCCGACCGCGTGATCATGCTCGAGAACGCAATCTATTCGGTCGCATCTCCCGAAGCCGCGGCGTCGATCGTCTGGCGCGACAACTCGCGGAAGGTCGAGGCGGCCGAGCAGCTCCAGCTGACCTCGCGCGACCTCATTGCGATGGGGGTCGTCGAAGAGGTGGTTGCGGAGCCGGAAGGCAGCGCCAGCGCCGACCACGACGCCGCCGCCAGAGCCCTCGACGAGGCTCTGCAGCGGCACCTGACGCCTCTTCTCGCCCAGCCGACCGAGCAGCTCCTGCAGCACCGCTACGAGAGATTCCGATACATCGACTCCCTCGTGCACGCCGAGCCGCAGTTCGGCCCGAAAATTGACTAAGGGCGCGGGTGAGGACTGCGGTCGCGCGCAAGCGCGTTAAGGATGGGCCTTACTGATTGCTCCCGCGCGGAACCCCCTCCTGGGGAAACCTCGCGACGATTGGGAGGCGTTTTGAAATAGCGCGAACGGGGACGGCCGGGATGAACCCGGCCTTCTTGCCTCCATTGCATAGGCTCTATCTGTGAGGGTAGTGGCGCAGCGGGTTACTTCGGGGTCGGTCAGCTGGGATGACGCCGGCGAGCGCCGCGTTGCAACCATCGGGCCGGGGTACGTGTTGTTGGTAGGTGCGGCATCCGATGACGATGAGAGCAGCGTGCGTAGGCTCGCGGACAAGATCGTCGACCTTCGCGTGTTCGCCGATGAGGCGGGCAGAATGAACCTCAGCCTCGTCGACGTGCATGGATCGGCCCTGGTCGTGTCGCAGTTCACGCTGTTCGCGGACATGAGCCGGGGGCGGCGGCCGAGCCTGCTGAAGGCCGGCGACCCTGCCCGCGCCGAGCAGCTGTACGAGGTGTTCTTGCAGCGCTTTCGCGAGCGGGGAATACAGACCAGGACGGGCAGCTTTGGAGCGGACATGCGGGTGAGCATCGAGAACGACGGTCCCGTCACGCTCGTCCTGTCCTCCGACGACTGGGTGACGCGTGTCTGACAGGCGCGGGACTGTGCTTCCGTACCTGGCCCTGGTCGGGCTGGCCCTGATCTGGGGGGTCTCGTTCCTCCTCATCAAGCTCGCCATCCGGGACATGAGCCCGACCGCGGTGCTCCTTTTCCGATCGGCCTCGGGCTGCCTCACGCTCGCCGTGATCGTCCTCCTGATGGGGCGGCCGCTGTTCGGCGAGGGGTGGAGGACGCGACTGGTCTCGTTCGGGATCATGGCCGTCACCAACGCGGTGGTGCCATGGATCGCCATCGCCTGGGGCGAGGAGCACATCACGAGCGGGCTCGCGAGCATCCTCAACTCGACCACCTCCCTGTGGACCGCGGTGCTCATCTACTGGGTCATGCCGGCCGAACGCCCGAGCGCCGTGAACTACGCCGGAGTGCTGATCGGGTTTGCGGGCGTGGTCATCCTGGTGCTGCCGGACATCTTGGCCAACGGCCTTTCCGGAAGCCTCCTCGGCACGCTCGCAGTGCTGGTCGCCGCCCTTTCCTACGCGGTCAACGCCCTGTATCAGCGGCGGAAGATGCGCAACGTCAGCATTTTCGAGGTCAGCCTCGGACAGCTGGTCGCGTCGGTCATATTCGCCATCCCGATCGCCGCCCCCTCAATCCCTCACGTCCACTTTGCGTTGGTGTCGATGGCGGCCGTGGTCGCGCTGGGCGCGGGCGGCACCGGGATCGCCTATCTCCTCTATTACTACGTGATGAACCAGCTCGGGGCGGTGCGCGCGGCCGGTGTCACGCTGCTGGTGCCCGTGACCGCCGTCTTCTGGGGCGTGCTGTTCCTGCACGAGTCTCTCAGCCTGCCGATCGTGATCGGCATGGTGGTGATCCTTGCCGGCATCGTCCTCACCAACCTAAAGCGCTCGGCAGCCCGGAAGCCGGCGGCCGAGACCGACTCTGCGGCCGCTTGACAGAGGGATTGGTCCTCAGTGGCGGCAACGCCAGCCTGGAGACGGTGGCTACACTGCTCCAGCACTGATGATCCCGGTCAAAGAGGTGATGACCCGAAACGTGATCACCTTTCGCGAAGACACCCCGCTGGACGAGATCGCCAAAACGCTCCTGTCCAAGCACATCACGGGCGCTCCCGTCGTCTCGGGGGAGGGGCACGTGGTCGGCATCGTGTCCGAGACCGACGTCTTCAGCAAGAAGGGAAAGGTGGCCCGGGACATCATGAGCTCGCACGTGATCTCGGTGACCGAGGAGACCGGCATCGACGAGGCGGCGCGCCTGTTGATCGGCGAGCGGATCCGCCGTGTGCCGGTGATCCGCGGCGGAAAGATGGTCGGCTTGTTGAGCCGTTCCGACGTGCTGGACTTCTTCGCCAAAACCCGCTGGACGTGTGACGTGTGCGGCTGGTGGGAGCGCAGCCTGGAGAGGCCGCCGCGCTGCTATTCCTGCTCGAGCACCAACATCCACCTGGAGCGCGCCGATCCGGGACATTAGAGGAGTCCGGCGGCTGTCGCTGAAAGCGGAGAGCTTCACCGAGTCGGTCATCCGCGAGATGACCCGGCTCAACCTGCAGCTCAACGGTTCGGAGCGTGCGGTGAATTTCGCGCAGGGATTCCCGGATTTCGAAACCGACCCCAGGATCCTGGACGCGGCCGTGCGGGCGCTGCGGGATGGATACAACCAGTACGCGACGACCTGGGGCGCGCCGCAGCTTCGAGCCGCGATCGCGCGCAAGCAGTCGGCGGCGTGGAACCGCCACGTGGATTCGGAGTCCGAGGTCACGGTGTCCTGCGGGGCGACCGAGGCGATGATCGCTGCGATGCTGGCCGCGGTCGATCCCGGCGACGAGGTCATCGTCTTCGAGCCGTTCTACGAGAACTACGGCCCGGACTGCGTCATCTGCGGCGCAGTTCCTCGATACATCCCGCTGCGCGCGCCCGACTGGTCTTTCGACCCGGATGAGCTTCGAAAGGCGTTCAACTCAAAGACGCGGGCCATCGTCATCAACACGCCGCACAACCCGACCGGCAAGGTCTACTCGCAAACGGAGCTCGAACTGATCGCCGCGCTCTGCATCGAGCACGACGTCATCGCGATCACCGATGAGATCTACGAGCATCTTGTGTACCACGGGCGGCACGTGAGCCTGGCGACACTGCCGGGAATGGCCGAGCGGACGATCACAATCAGCGGCGCCAGCAAGACGTATTCGGTGACGGGATGGCGGATCGGCTGGTTGATCGCGCCCCGGTCGCTGACGGCCGGGATCCGCAAGGTGCACGACTTTCTCACCGTGGGCGCCGCCCACCCCCTGCAGGTCGCCATCGCGTCAGCCCTCGATCTTCCCCCGTCTTTCTATGTGCAGCTGCTCGGCGACTACCGGGAGCGCAGGGACGCCATCGTCTCCGGGCTCAACGAGTGCGGGTTCGAGGCGAGCGGGCCAGACGGCGCCTACTACGTGATGGCGGGCATCGATTCATTCGACTTCCCCGATGACGTTGCCTTTGCGCGTCACCTGATCGAGAAAGTGGCGGTCGCGACGGTGCCGGCGTCGAGCTTCTATCACGAACCTGAGCTGGGCCGGGGCCATGTCCGCTTCAGCTTCCCCAAGAAGCTGGAGACGATCGATCGTGGATTGGCGGCGCTGCGCTCGTTGCGGAGAACGGCGCCCTAACGAGTCGTGGCGTCGAGCTCGGATGCTGGCATGTGCGACTTGGGCCAGCGATCGACGCCTCGTCGGCCGAGTTGACGGTCGCCAGGATGTCGCTGCGCTCATCGTTTCGACTGCGCCGGATCGTGGTCACGGCGCCCCAATATGTGGAAGGCCTCTTAACAGGCAGGGTTCCAATTTCGGATGGCCGTCTCGAAGATGGCGTCGTGCGCAGCTTGGTACGCAACCCCCTCACCTGGATGGTCATCGCCGAGCTCGTGGTCGTGACCGCCCTCATCCTGGTGGCATGGAGCACGGTGGCTTCGGTCGTCAGGCCGGCACTGGCCTTTCCCTCCCCGTCGGCCGCAAGCGTCGCAACGACCGGCGATGCCGCGTCGCCACTGCCGGACCTGACGGCAGGGGTCCAGCCGGCCGGGCGGGGTCCTGCGCCCGGCCTCAACGTCGAATCAGCCTTCTGGCGGTCGCGGCTCGACACCCTGAATCGCGACCAGGTCGGTTTCGAGCAGCTCGAATGGCATCTCACGCGCACGGCCCTGGATGCGGCCCAGCGCTATCTCGAAACGGTCGTGCTGCCGTCCATCCAGAGCGCTGAGCGCCCCGGAGGCTGAGTCAGGGCCCTGGTTGGGGAGCCCTCAGCCTTTTTCCGATGACATGGTCACGTTTCCGTTCAACGTGGCGCCGTCCTCAACGGTGAGCCGGGCCACCTTGACATCGCCGTTCAGCCGGCCCGACCCGCCCAGGGTCAAGCGCCGCTTCGCGGTCACGTTGCCGGTCACCTGGCCCCTGACGCTGACGTTGGATCCTTCGATCGAGGCCTGGATGGTGGCGGTCGAGTCGATGGTGACGTCGCCCGTCGCCTTGAGCTCGCCCTCGACATTGCCCTGGATCTTGAGGTCGCCCTGGATCTCGAGGCGCCCCTGCAGGACGTCGCGCGGGCCGAGGTTGACGACGTTGGTCCCGTTCTGGGCGGTTCCCTGCGCGTGAGTCGTAGATTTTTCGGCTTGGGCCATGGGATCCTCCACTGCGTTGATCGTGCCTTCCATACTGTGTGCTCAACTCTGCGAGTTGAGCGGACTTGCGCTTTGTAACCAGGCGGTGCCTGGACCTGAGCGAGCTAGCATCGTAACAGGCGTGCCGGCAGACGACGAGGAAGGCTAGGAGGGGCTCGGCCCATCCCGGGATCCAGGATTTGGAGCGCGTTTCAGTGAGCATTCGTCCCAGGAACCCAGTGGAAGGCGCTCCCCGGCATGCGCTGACATCCAAGGCCGGACGCCAGTGATGGACCCGGATTCGTCGGACGAGATGGTCGACCACCTGGTCGACTTCTTCGACCGCGTCGCGGCCGACTATGACACCTGGGCCGGCGGGCAGCACGCCCGGGTGGCCGCCAAATTGGTGGAGCTCGCCGCCCCGAAGAAGGGCGAGCACGCCCTCGACGTCGGGACGGGCACCGGCCTGGTTGCGCACCTGGTGGCGCCTTTGGTGAGCCCCGGCACTGTGATCGGAATCGATCTCTCGGAGCGGATGCTTTCGATCGCCCGCTCCAAGAAGAGCGCCGACCGACGGGCCGGCAGCATCAAGAAGCTTCAGTTCCTTGGCATGGCGGCCGAGGACCTGGTCTTCCGGCCGGCGTCCTTCGACCTCGTCACCATGGGCGAAGCGCTGGCATATTTCGCCGACCCCAGCGCCGCCCTGGCCGAGGCGGCCAGGGTGCTGCGGCAAGGTGGCCGGCTGGCGCTCTCATGCCAGAGGCGGAGCCTCAGCACGCCCGCCCAGGACCTCTTCTTCCAGGGTCTCGCCCCTCTCGCGAGGCGCCACTACCTGAGCCTGCCGCGATACAGCTCGGAGCGATCGCGATTCGGCGAGCCTGACGTCCTGCCGCAAATCTTGTCGGCGGCCGGATTCGAGGTGACGCGAATGACCGAGATGGTGACGGGCGGGCGGGCGCGCGACGCCCACGAATGGACGGACCTCATGGCGGGGGCTGGGCCCCTTCCCTATACCCTCATCAACTCGCTGGGCCCCCGCTACCGCACGGAGCTCGAGTCGGAGGTCGAGTCGGCCATGGACAGCCTGGGGGACCCCGACGACGCCTTCCGCTACCACCACTCCTACTTGATGGCCGTGGCCCGCAAGCGCTGAGGGCCCAGCGTCAGCACGATCGTCAGCGCGGCCATCAGGCAGATGCCGGCAGCGATCTCGAAGATCTCGCGATACTCCTGCAGGAAGGCTGACGCAACGAGACGCTCCAGCTCGCTGATCTGCGAGTGGACGTCCGAGCCGTGCAGCACGGGCGTGCCGAGGATCTGGTGAAAGCGATACAGGCCGAACGCGGTCAGCGCCGACAGGCCGATCAGCATGCCCATCGTCCGCGCGAGCACCACCAGGCTCGTGGCCAGGCCATGGCTCTGCTCTCGGGTCAGCGACAGCACCGCTGCCGTGACGGGCGCGATCACCAGCCCGAAACCCAGACCACACGCGGCAAGGGCGATGTCGGCCTGGCGCATCGGACCGAGGCGAAGGGCCAGCTCGTTGGCGGTCCAGCCCGACATCTGCAGGAAGGAGGCGGCGGAGACCAAGACCCCGAACGTGGCGGTGAGTCGGGTGCCGCTTCTCCCGGCGACCACGCCACCGAGGAGCGCGCCGATCGGGACGCCGGCCAGGAACTGCGTCAGGAGCAGGCCTGAGCCGAGCTGGTCGAGGCTGAAGACCAGCCGCCCCAGGATGGGCACATCGACAAGGGCGACCATCAATGCTGCGCCGACGAGCACGTTCGCCACCGACGCACCGGCAAAAAGGCGGCTCCGCAACAGGTCGCGCGGGATGAGCGGCTCCAGGCGCCGGAGCTGCCGCCATCCATATGCCCCCAGGCAAACCAGGCTCGCGGCGAAGGCGGGTACGAAGTACACGTTGACCGCGCGGTGGTTGGGGTCGTCGGGGTAAAGGGCGAGCACCAGGAGGCCAAGGCCGAGCCCGAGCAGGGCCGCGCCCGCCCAGTCGGCGGTTGAGCTCACGGAGCCCGGCTGGGGCGTCGCTTGGCGCGAGGCGGCCACGAGGCCGGCGCCGCAGATCACCGCCAGCGGCACGTTGAGCCAGAACACGAATCGCCAACCGCCGAGGCCCGCCGCAGCGGCAGCTAGCGTCGCGCCGTACAGAGGCCCGAAGACGCTGCCTGCCTCTTGCAGCGCCGCCACCGAGCCGAGGGCGATGGTGCGCGCCCGACCGCGGTAGAGGTCGGCGGCCAGGGCGAGCGAAAGCGGGACCAGGCCGCCACCGCCCAACCCCTGGACGAACCGGCCCGCGACCAGCCACGGAAGCCCGGCCAAGCTCCAGAGCCCAGCCGTCGCGGTGATCACCGACCCGGCCGCGAACCCCGCCATGCAGGCCGCATACACCGGGGCGCGCCCTCGCGCGTCCGAATACGCCCCCAGCAGCGGCATCGCGATCACGTATCCGGCCAGAAACCCGGTCACGATGGGCGCGGCCTTCTCGACCTGGTCGATGCTCAGGCCGACGTCGCCGGTCATGGCGGGCAGCAGGGTTACGACGACGTAGGCGTCGAGCGCAGCGATAAACAGGCCGGCGCCGGCCAGACCGAGCAGGGCGCTCTTGGACACCGGCCTCGCCTGGGCTACGGAGACGGTGAGGTGATGCTGACGGGCGAGTTGAAGCCCGCGATGTCGACTTCCACGGAGCTCTCCTTGCCGCCGTCACCGAAGGCGCCGTCAAGCGTCGCCTTGCGGATCAGGTGGTCGGTGGCTCCGATCCAGATTACGGCCTGCACGTCGCCGCCCGAGCTCAGCTGGGGGAGCATCGCGTGCACCTGGTCCGCGGTGTAGGACGCGCTGACCCGGTAGGAGCTGACGCCGCCGGCCTGGTCGAGGCCGAGGTACTTGGGGGTGCGTCCAGCAGGGATCACGGCAGGTAGCCCGGTGGACGGGTCAAACAGCTTGGCCAGGTCGGGGATGGCGGCCGCGTTGGGGCCCGTGAACTCCTGGAAGCCGGAGAAGGGGACATGCACGAATACGTGGCCGCCCGTGATCACGACCTCGATTGTCAGCGACAGGTCCTGCTCCTTGACCGTGTATGTGGTGTCGCTGTCGCTCGGGAGCCGCACCGACGTCTTCGCGCCGGCCAGAGTGAAGCCCTGGAAGGTGACCACGCCCTTGGTGAACTTGAGGGTGGCGGTCACGGTGTCGAGCTTCGCCATTGCGGCCGCGCCGTCGCGCAGCGCCTGCGCCGGGTCCACCGCCTTGGGCTGGGGAGCTCCGCCACCGCCGCAAGACGAGAGAGCGAGCGCCGCGACCATGACGCAAAGCGCGCGCCTCATGGCCCGGTCCGGGCCGCGACTGAGCGATCGTCCCCCGCCCGGACGATGAGGCGGATCGGCCGGTTGTAGAAGACGTAGTCCCAGGCCCAGTTGACCAGGACGAGGACGCGGCTTCGGAAGCTGATCACGTTCACGAGGTGCACTGCGAGCCACATCATCCAGCCCAGGAACCCCGACAGACGCACGGCGCCGAGCTCGGCGACTGCGGAGTTGCGCCCGATCGTTGCCATGATCCCGGGATCCTTGTACCGAAACTCACTGGCGCCCCCTGTTCGAACCATCTGGTCGATCGTCGCCGCTACGTGCCTTCCCTCCTGCATGGCGACCGGGATCAGCATCGGCAGGAGCGCATCGCCGGCGGTCGCGCCCGCAAGATCGCCGATCACGAACACGACGGGATGACCCGGCAGCTGGAGCGTGGCGTCGACCAGCACCCGTTTCTGGCGCGCGAGCGGGACTCCCAGCGCGGCGCCCAGGTCGGAGGCGCGGACGCCTGCGGTCCAGATCACGGTGCCCGCGGCAATCTCCTGACCGCCGGCCAGGCGGACATCGTACCCGTCAACCGATTCGACCATCGTGCCGAGCATCACCTCGACGCCTTTCTTGACGAGCGATCTCCGGGCGGCTTCGCGAAGCGGCGCCGCGAACGTCCCGAGCACGTGCGGGGCGGCCTCCACCAGCAGCACGCGCACCTCTGCGAGGTCGAGCTTCGGGTAGTCCTTTCGCAGGACGAGATGAATGAGCTCGGACAATGCGCCCGCCATCTCGACGCCGGTCGGCCCTCCGCCGATCACGGCGAACGTGAGCAGGGCGCGCCGCCGTGACGCTTCGGTGGACCATTGGGCAGCTTCGAACTGCGAGAGAATCCGGTTGCGCAGCGCCAGGCCGTCGCCGAGGTCTTTGAGGCCAAACGTGCGCTCGGCGAGCGAGCGGTTGCCGAAATAGTCGCTCTGCGCGCCGGTGGCGAGGACCAGGTAGTCGAAAGGGATGGTTCCGTGGTCGGTGGCGAGCAGCCGGAGTTCCAGGTCGACCCCAATGATCTCCGCCTGGCGAAACTCGATGTTGGAGAACGGGCGGATCAGCTCGCGCACCGGCCGGGCGATCTCGCCCGGGTCGAGCAGCGCCGATGCGACCTGGTACAGCAGCGGTGTGAACAGGTGGTAGTTGTTGCGGTCCACCAGGAGCACTTCCACAGGCGAACGCTTGAGGGCGCGGGCGCACGTTAGGCCGCCGAAACCCGCGCCCGCGATGACGACCCGCGGCTCTGTCATTGCGGCGGCGGCCGGCGGTACCGTCCTCCGCCATGCCGTCGGTTGGCCATTTTGTCCAGTGCGGTGGCGCCGCCGGTCGCGTCGACGAGCGACTTGGGCAGCTTCTGCTTCTTCTTGATCACCGGCTCGAACAGGTCGCCCAGCTTGTCGACGCGCTTGAGGACGTGATCGGATTCGAACACCAGCAGGCGTGGGTCTTTCGCCTTGAGGCAGCGCTCGACCTCATCCCAGGTCACTGGCGTCGACACCGTGGGTCGCGCGCGGGCGCGCAGCGAATAGACGTTGACTGTGGTCTTGTACTGGTCGTTCTGGCTCCAGTCGATCAAAACGCGACCGGTGCGCAGCTCCTTCAGCTGTTTGTGCACGGCGAGGTCCGGGTGCTGTTCCTCGAAGAGCTGTGCCAGGCCTTTGGAGACGACCTTGGTCTCCACGTAGGTGACCTTCGTGTTCAGCGGCACGTACAGCTGCAGGCCCTTCGAGCCCGATGTCTTGGCGAAGCACTCGAGCCCATGCTCGGCGAACACGTCGCGAAGCATGAGCCCGATTCGGCAGCACTCGACAATGGTCGCGGGCGGGCCGGGGTCGAGGTCGAAAACCATGGTGCGCGGCTCGGGAAGGTTGTTGGCGAGCGACAGCGACGTGTGGTACTCCAGCGTCGCGAGGTTGGCGAGCCAGACCAGAGTCGGCACGTCCTGAGCCAGGCAGTAGTACATATCGCGGTTGTTGCCGCCGCTCCAGACCGTCGCCGTCTGCACCCAGGGCGGCCGGTGCTTCGGACAGTTCTTCTCGTAGAAGAACTCCGCGTCGACGCCGTTGGGGTAGCGCTTAAGAGTCAGGGGGTGGTCGCGCGTGTGGGGGAGGATCGCGGGCGCGATGCGCGTGTAGTAGTCGATGACCTGCGCCTTGTTGAAGCCGGTCTCGGGATAAAGGACTTTCTTGAGGTTGGTGAGCTTGAGGGTGCGATCCTCGATCTGCACCTCGACCGATGTCTCTTTAGGCACCTTCGCGGACCACCTCCTTGGCCGGCTTGTCGGTGCGCAGCCCTTTGAAGGCCGGCGCGCGCAGCTGCCCCGACCGCGTCCATTCGACGAACTCGAACTCGGCGACGAGCTTCGGCTTCGCGAAATTCGCCGCGCGAGGGGGTGAGCCGATGTCGAAGGGGCTCTTGTCCTGCGCCAGGGGTTTCAACAGCCCGTTCAGCCTTTCGAGCATGGCATCGGTGAATCCGGTGCCCACCTTGCCGGCATACGTCAGCTTCCCGTGGTCGTAGTAGCCGAGCAGCAGCGCGCCGGGGTACCCGCGCCGCTTGCCCTCGCCCTCGAGCCAGCCGGCGATCACGAGCTCCTGGCGGTTGCGGTTCTTGACCTTCACCCAGGCGCCGCTCCGCCGGCCCGGCTCGTACCTGGAATCGAGGCGTTTGGCCATCACGCCCTCGAGCCCGGCTTTGGAGCTCGCGTCAAGCATCGCCTGCCCGCCCCCCTTTTCGAACGGCGGTGTCTGCCACGATGCGCCTGCCAGCTTGAGCTCGTCCAATGCCCGGCGGCGGTCCGTGTAGGGCTGAGTCATGAGTGAGTGGCCGTCCTGCCACAGCACGTCGAAGATCATGTAGATCACGGGCACCGTCTTCATCTTCCGGCGGATGTCCGTCTCCGAGGTCAGGCCCATACGCTGCTGGATCTCCTCGAAGCTCGGGCGGCCCTTCTCGTCGAGCGCGACCACCTCGCCGTCGAGGATGACCTCTTTCGACCCGAGTGCGCGGCCCATGGCGTGGATCTCCGGGTAACGCGGAGTGATCTCCTCGCCGGTGCGGCTGACCAGCCTCACCCGGCCGCCCTCGACGTAGGCGAGGGCCCGGATCCCATCCCACTTGAACTCGAACCCCCAGGGCGCGTCGGGCTTGGGGATCGCCGTGCCGAGCTTGGCCATCATCGGCTCGATCTTCTCGGGCATCGCCGTGCGCCCGGGGTCCTGCGGCGGGTCCATGCGGTGGATCATCCAGTTGGCGCCGTTGGTCTGGAAGAGCACGTAACGGCCCTGGACGCGCTCGCCGTGCAGCACCACCATCACCTCACGGTCGGACCACTTCTCGGTTGCGTACGTGCCGTGGTCCCAGATCGAGACCTGGCCCGCGCCGTAGTTGCCGGCCGGGATCTGGCCGGTGAAGTCGATGTAGCCGAGCGGATGGTCCTCCACGTGGACGGCCAGGTGGTTCTTCTTGGGGTCCGGCGGGACGCCCTTGGGCACGGCCCACGAGACCAGGACCCCGTCTCGCTCGAGGCGAAAGTCCCAGTGAAGCCGACGCGCGTGGTGCTCCTGCACCACGAACCGCAGCTCCCTCGTCGCTTTGCGGGGCAGACGGCCACCCGGCTCGGGCGTGCGCTTGAAGTCTCTTTTGGCCTCGTACTCGGCGAGCTTCTTGGCCATTGGAAAAGGTTAGGCCACGGCCGCCTCGGGCTTGGTCAGCCGCACCCGAAGGCCGATACCTGCGGTGGTGATGGCGCAAGCAAAGAAGGGGCTCTCCGCTGCCAGCCGCTCGAACTGGCTGCGCGAGTAGGCGCGGCGCCGCAGCATCTCGAGCGTCGTCATTGTCATGAAAGAGCTGACTGCGCCAAGTCCCATGCCTCGCACCTCTTCAGAGATGTCGGCGTGGGTGGCGTCCCGGTTCATGTCGTCGATCACAGCGGTTCCCCCCGCGCGCAGCACCCGGTACATCTCCGAAAGGGCGGTGTGCGGCTTCACGAAGTTCTTGAACGCCGCCTGGCAGACGACGAGGTCGAAGGACCCGGTCTCGAACGGCATCCGGGCTGCGTCGCCCTGGCGAAACTCGACCCCGACACCGGCCTGGCGCGCGTTATCGCTTGCGATCTGCACGAAAGTCCGGCTGATGTCGAGTGCGGTGATGTGAACCAGGCCTTCGCGCGCCATCTCGATCGCAAGGTACCCGGGACCGGGGGCGACTTCTAGCACCCTGGAGCCCGCCGGCAGGCCCTTGGTCAGCTGCGCCGCCTGGTCTCGATAGACCTGGATCTGCTTCTCCGAGCCGCGAATGCCGGAGTACCAGCGCGCGATCGCGCCTTCCATCTCCGGGCCCTTGAACCGCCAGCGTCCAGCTTCTGCTGTTTGCATCGCCGTCCCCTCCAGTGATCCCTAACGATGTTAGGTAGTGATGCCGCAAGAATACCCCTAACGATGTTAGGATGCAAGTCGTGACCAAAAAGGAGCAAGGCGAGGGGGTGCGGGCCGGGCTGTCGCGGGCCCGTCTTGCAGCCGCAGCGCTCGAGCTGATCCAGGAGGACGGCCTGGAAGCGCTCTCGATGCGCGGCCTGGCCGAGCGGCTGGACGTCAAGGCAGCATCTCTGTACTGGCACGTCAGGGACCGCCAGGAGCTGGTCGAGCTACTGGCCGAGTCGATCATGGATCGGGTGGCCGCCCCTCGCGCCGCCGGCTGGCGGGCTGTGGTCGCTGCCAACGCAGCCGCGCTGCGACGCACGCTCAGGTCGCAGCGCGACGCGGGGCGGGTCCTGCTCGAGGTCCCCGGCGCGATGGCGCGCAGCGCTTCCTACGCCCGGGTTGTGCGCGCTCTCGCGGACGCCGGTCTTCCCGCCTCGGAAGCCGCGGAGGTCGCGTTGATGGTGATGACGCAGGTCGCCGCCGGACGACCCGACAGCGAAGAGCGGCCGCTGCCGTCCGGCGCAGTCGCATCGATCGCCGTCGACTCAGGCTCGCGTGGCGTGGCGCTGCGCGCAGGCCAGGACATGGAGTCGTTGATCAAGGTTCCTCATGACCCGGCGACGGCGGCCCCGGCAGTCGTGCGCGGCGACACGGTCAAGGTGCGAAGGCTGCGAGGCGTCGGACGCGCGGACATCGAGCTCAGCCCGCGCCACCCCTGGCGGTTCCAGGTCCAGGGCCCGACATGGAACACGGTCATCGACGCCAGCGCCCTCGAGGTGCGTGAGGTCAGGCTCGACAGCGGCGCGGCCAAGGTCGAGATCTTCCTACCCCATCCCCGAGGCGTCGTTCCGATCGAGATCTCGGGTGGGGTCGCCGGCATCAAGCTCCACTGCCCGACTGGAGCACCCGTGGCGGCGGAAGTGAAGGGAGGCTCGGTCAGGTTGAAGCTCGGCGAGCTCGCGGTCAAAGCCGCCGTCACCGACCTCCGATGGGAGAGCGAGGAGGGCGCGGCCCTGGCTGTAGATCGCTACGAGCTGCTCATTCACGGAGGCGCTGTGCAGGTCGAGCTCGACACCTTCGCGCCGTCGACGCAAGCCGTGCGCGCCGCCTCCTCAGAAGCAGCCCGGCCGGGCGTGACGTCCATGTCCGCGCTGGAGATCCTGCTGGACGGAGTCGAGAGCCGGGTGCGCCGATTGCATTAACAGGCTGGGTTCCTCCGGCGGCGTTCGCCGCCTAACGTGCGCCTCAAAACAGCTGGAGGTTCACATGCCGTTTCTTGCCGCCGGACCGGACATCACGCCAATTCAGGACTTGATCGTCACCTGGACGCACATCGGCCAGGCGCTGGTCGGGTCGATCGGGGCTCTGGCCTTCATCTTCGCGTTCATCTGGAAGATCACCGCGGTGGAGTCCAAGTCGGCCCTTGCGGCCAAGCAGTGGATCCAGCGCATCGTGGTCGGGACGATCGGGGTCGAGGTCGCCAGCTCACTCGTCACGATCCTCACCAGCTCGGTGCCGAACTCGACGAAGTAGATAGATGGACCAGCTGCTCGGCGAGATCCAGTCGCTGCTCGTCGTCCTGAGCAAAGTCCTCGACATACTGTCGCCGCTCGAGCATCCCTCGAGCATTGTCGTCCTCTTGCTCAACGACAGCGTCGGGCTCCTCGACAAGGTCTGGTTCGATTTCATCCTCAGCACCAAGGACTTCGAGACGAGCGGTGATTTCACCGGCAACGCCACCATCCAGCGCTTCGAGCCCAAGGTCCAGATCGTCTCGAATGCGGCGCTGGTGCTGGTCGCGATGTGGGCCTCCTACCGGATCATGTGGGGCCACGGGCTGCGCACCCAGTATTCGGCTCGGATCCTGCTGCCTCGCCTATTCATGGGAGCCGTCTTGATCAACTTCTCACTTCCGCTCTTCCAGGCGGTGGTCGACATGACCAACACCCTTTGCGTGGTGATCAAGGGCTTCGTCGCCCTCGACAGCCCTTCCGACTGGCTTGCGAACTCGGTCTACGGCCCGAGCGCGGGGATCTGGGAGATCGTCACGACGGCGATCCTCGCCGTTGGATACGACGTCCTGGCGATCACGTACCTGGTGCGGTACGCGATCCTCATCGTGCTGGCGATCACCGCGCCCATCGCAGGGCTGCTCTTCACGCTGCCGGAAACCCACCACATCTCCAAGCAATGGGCCTCCAACTTCACCTCCAACCTCTTGATGCAGCCTGCGCAATTGTTCGTGATCGCGGTCGGCTTCGGACTGGAAAAGGACGGCACGACCCCGGTTCATCACCTGTTCGCATTGGCCTCGCTGCTGCTGGTGTTCAAGGTGCCGGGTGCGTTGGGAGGCGCCGAGAAGGCGGCGCACAAGCTCCAGTCGACCGTCACCGAGGCATTTCGCCACATCGAGCACGCGGTCGCGAAGGCGTGATCGCTCTCTTTCGCGTTCCGGCGCTGGCGTTGGCGGCCGTCTTCATATGGGTGGTGGCCGCCTCTCAAATACCCAGCCATGCGAGGCTTTCTCTCGGAGGTGTGGTCGAAGGCGCCGTCGTCAGCCAGAAGTTCGGCTGCACCAGCCTCGAGCTGGAGCCCTTCGACCCGTTCTGCCCTGGCCATCACATCCACACCGGCATCGACCTCGCGGCGCGAGCCGGCACGCCGGTGTCCTCCGCGACTGCCGGCACCGCTCGCACCGGCTTTGACCCTGCAGGCGCCGGCATGTACGTGGAGGTGATCGTCGATTCGCACGTGCGCATCCTGTACTGCCACCTGTCCGCGTTCCGGGTGAGCAGCGGGGAATTCTTGTCCCCAGGCCAGGTCCTCGGCCTGGTGGGCTCGACGGGTCGGGCCACCGGGCCGCACGTCCATCTCGAGGTCCAGGTCGACGGTAGATCGGTCGATCCCGCCGCATGGCTCGCCTCTTAACAGGCTGGGTTGGAACCGCAGCCCCGCCTCGACTAGCCTGGACCCAATTTCACGGAGGTGATGCGATGGTCAACAAGGTCTTTCTGGTCGGCAACCTGGTGGCGGATCCCGAGGTCAAGGCGACGCCCAAGGGCACCTATGTCGCCAACATCCGGCTTGCCACCAACACGTACACGGGCAAGGACGACGACGGCAACGCGCGAGAGCAGACCGAGTTCCACCACCTGGTCGCCTTTGGCAAGACGGCGGAGTTCGCGGGTCAGTACCTGCACAAGGGCCGCCTGATGTTCGCCGAGGGCCGCCTCCAAACCAGCAGCTGGCAGGACACCGCGGGCCAGAAGCGATACCGGACGGAGGTCATCGTCGAGAAGTTGCAGGGGCTGGGTGCATGGGCCCAGGAGGCTGCCGCCTAGGCTACCCGGAGACGGGGAGGGTCCTCGGGCAGTAATGTTGTAATCGATGCCCGAGGACATCCGCGGCTGGTTTGGCGCCAGGATCCCACCCGGCTGGTTTGCCGGCCCTCCCGAGATCAGCTCCGACGGCGAGGAGATCCTTGTGGTCGGTCCGCTACACGACGTCGAGGTGGCGGCGGCCACATCCGATGACAACCTGGCGGTCGCCCGCCAGGCCCGGATCGACCGGTTCCGCGAGGAGTCGCGCGACGACAGGGTGCGACTGGCCCGCGAGGCCGAGCGGGAGTTCCGGCGCAAGGTGGCCTGGGGCGCTCGGTGCGGCGGTGAGACGAAGGTCTTCACGACCCTGAGCGTGCCGGTGATGACCCGGTTGCGGATGTCGGAACGCTCGATCCTGGACACCCTGGTGGCCGGCGGAGTCGCCCGGAGCCGCAGCGACGCCCTCGCCTGGTGCGTGCGGCTGGTCGGAATGCACCAGGCGGACTGGATCAAGGGCTTGCGCGATGCGCTGGTCAAAGTGGACGAAGTTCGCAGTAAAGGGCCGCTGAACTAGTTAGTCCCGGTGATACTGTGGCCACTTTGATCGCCGAAGGCGAACGTCAACACGTGGTCATCATGGGCGCCGGGCCGGCCGGTCTGACCGCCGCCTACGAGCTCATGAAGCATGATGTCCCGATCACGGTGGTCGAGAAGGACCCCAATCAGGTGGGAGGGCTCGCCCGGACGGCAGAGTACAAGGGCTACCGGTTCGACATCGGCGGCCACCGGTTCTTCTCCAAGAACGGGGAGGTCGAGGACCTGTGGACCGAGATCCTCGGCGACCAGATGCTGACCAGAGGGCGCCTGTCGCGTATCTACTACCGCGGCAAGTACTTCGCCTACCCGATCAAAGCTTTCAACGCGTTGTGGAACCTGGGACCGGTGGAGGCGGTCCGCTGCCTCGCCAGCTACGCCCGGGCCCGCCTGCAACCGGTCAAGCACCCCAAGAGCCTGGAGGACTGGGTCCGCAACCAGTTCGGATGGCGCCTATACAGCATCTTCTTTAAGACGTACACGGAAAAAGTGTGGGGGATCAGCACCAGGGAGCTGTCGGCCGATTGGGCCGCGCAGCGGATCAAAAGCCTGGACCTGTGGGTGGTGATCCGCAGCGCGCTCCTGCCCGGCCGCCGAGCCGCCCATCGCGGCGACGTGGTCACGACCTTGATCGACAAGTTCCGATACCCGCGCCTGGGTCCGGGCCAGATGTGGGAGAAGGTCGCGGACATCAGCCGGGACAAGGGCCACCCGGTCCTGCTGGGTCGATCTGTGGGGCGCATCAACCACGAAGACGGACGGGTGCTCTCGGTCGTCACGAGGTCTGCTTCCGGCCAGACCCAAGAGCACGCGGGCACGGACTTCATCTCCAGCATCCCGGTCCGAGAGCTCGTCTCGAGACTCGATCCCCCGGCGCCGGAGGCGGTCAAGCGCGCGGCCGAAAGCCTCTCCTACCGGGACTTCATCACCGTGGCGCTGATGGTGGATCGCCCCAGCCTCTTTCCGGACAACTGGATCTACATCCACGACCCGAGCGTCAAAGTAGGCCGGATGCAGAACTTCAAGAACTGGAGCCCTTCGATGGTGCCGGACCAGGGCAAGACCTGCCTTGGCCTCGAGTACTTCTGTTTCGAAGGCGACGGGTTGTGGAACATGGACGACGAGGCCCTCGTCGAACTCGCGCGCGGCGAGCTCGCCCGGCTCGGGATGTGCAGGGCCGATGAGGTGTTCGACGGCGTGGTGGTTCGGCAGCAAAAGGCATACCCGGTGTACGACGACGACTACCAGGCCAAGGTAGATGTGATCCGTGACTACATACAGGCGAACCTGCCGAATCTTCACCTGGTCGGGCGCAACGGCATGCACAAGTACAACAACCAGGATCACTCGATGATGACCGCGCTGCTCGTGGCCCGGAACATCGCCACCGGCTCGACTTTCGACCCCTGGAAAGTCAACGCGGACGCCGTCTACCACGAGGACATCAGGGTCGGCGAGCGTGACCGCACGGGCCGGCAGGTCCCCGAGAGGATCGCCGCCGGCTAGCTCGTCTGGCTAGAGGCGCCTCGGTCGGTCGGTCGCGTAGATCCCGCCTTTGGGCCGCGCGAAGTTGGCCGCTACGAAGCAGGCCACCGCCAGCACGGTGAACAGGATCAGGTGCGTGTAGTGATGCGGGGAATGTGGATCGGTGACCGCAATCTGCAGCACCCCGAAGGCGTAGAGCACGCCGATGATCAAGAAGACGATTCCGAGAACCACCAGCCCAAGAGCGAGAGTGCTTGATCTCCTCACACGTTGAAATGTAGCAAAGCCACGCTTCCGAGACCGGCGGCGATGCAGTACCAGCCGTAGGGGTCGAGCCTTCCCGAACGGAAATATCGCAGCAAGAACCGCGCGCTCGCGTAGGCCGCGATGCCTGCCAGCACGGCGCCGGCGACGTACTCACCGACTGGCACTCCTGAAGCAAAAAGCTGCGGGACCTCAACCAGGCCGGCGCCCAGGATCACGGGGGTGGCCAGCAGGAACGAGAACCGCGCCGCCTCCTGGTGCCTCAGCCCCGCGAGCAGACCCCCGCCGATCGTGACTCCTGAGCGCGAGATGCCGGGCAGGAATGCCAGGGCCTGGCAGGCGCCGACGAGGGCCGCGGCCCGAAAGCTGATCCGCTCGGCCTGGGCGAACCGCTCCTCTTGCTCGGCCCGGGACGCCGAGTCGAGCGTGGCGACCCGTTCCGCGCGCCGGCGCAGGATCTCGAAAGCCAGCATGAGCGCGCCGTTGACGATCAGGAATCCAGCCGCCTCGTAGGGGCTCGCGAAAAGTCGCTTGATCGGGTTCTCAAGGAAGACACCGAGCACCGCTGCCGGGATCGTGCCGACGAGCAGGAGCATCGCAAGTCGCTCCTCGTCGGTCCGGATCTCGCCTCGAACCGCTGCGGTGAAGAAGCCGCGAACGACCTTCACCCATTCGCCTCGATAGATGATCAGCAGAGCGGTGGCGGTGCCGAGGTGCAGAAGCACCAGGAACGGGAGAAACGACGGATCGGATTCTTTGAAGCTCCAGTGCAAAAGGCTCGGAATCAAGACCGCGTGGCCGAGAGATGAAACTGGGAACAGCTCGCTGGCGCCCTGCAGCAGGCCCATGAACAGCGCCTGCGCAAATGTCATGTAGATATATTGCTGAATACATGGCTCGCCTTGCCGTCATCAACAATGCAGTCAAGACGCTCGCCGAGTCGGTTTCGAGAGCGCAGGCCGCGGAGAAGTTGGGTTTGGAATCGGTCTGGATGACCCAGCTGCCGGACGCCCGCGATACGTCGCTGGTGCTCGCCGCTTACGCGGCGGGGACCAAGCACGTCACCCTCGGAACCGGCGTGCTTCCCATCTATACCCGTCACCCGACAGCCATGGTGCAGATGGCCGCGACCCTCGATGAGATTTCCGGCGGAAGGTTCATCCTCGGATTTGGCATCAGCCACAAGGTCACCGTCGAGGGCATGTGGGGATTGCACCTCGAGAACCCGGTGGACGCGATGCGCGAGTACCTCACGATCGTGCGCACCAGCCTTCGTGACGGCGGATGCGATTTCGAGGGCAAGTACTTCTCGGCGCGGTGGATGTATTCGGGACCGCGCGGAGCCGGCGTACCCGTCATGATCTCGGCGCTCCACCCCCGCATGCTGGAGCTCGCCGGCGAGATGGCGGACGGGGTGGTGCTCTGGATGTGCTCGCCGGCCTATATCCGCGACCACGTCGTCCCCGCCGTGCGAGCAGGTCGCGAAAAAGCCGGCAAGACGCTGACCGGTTTCGAGGTCGTCGCGGCGGTCACGACCTGCCTGACCTCGGACCGCCGCGCTGCCCAGGACATCTTTCGCCAGACCGTGAGCCGGTACGCGAGCCTGCCTTTCTACCGCAGGGTGCTGGACGCCAGCGGCTTCAAGGCCGAGCTCGAGGCGGGCGAAGTCAGCGAAGGCTTGATGGACGAGCTCGCGGGCATCGGCGACGCAGAGCAGGTGCGCGACTCGGTCGCGCGATACCGTGATGCGGGCGTCACTCTGCCCGGTGTCATGCCTTTCGGAAGCCACCAGGGTGCCGCCGGATTCGAGGCGACGATGGAGGCTGCGGTTAGCTCATGAGCCCGGCCAGCACCTGGTCGAGCAGCCGGCGGCAGGCGGCGAACTCGCGGCGCACAGCCGCGTCCTCGGCCCGCGCGAGCGTCCCGACCACCGGCTCCCAGCGTGTCGCGTCACGTTCGTGCAGCCCCGAGCGGACCTGTCCGATCGTCTGAGTGGCGAACAGCAATCCGCCGCCCGGGTTGTCGAGGATCGAGCGGGCGATCTCGAGCTGACTCCGCGCCCAGCCGACGATCGCGTCGCCGGGATGGGTGTCCAGCTCCTTCGGCCGCAGCACCTCGACTTCCGCGAAGTTGGAGGCGGGCTGAGCCGGGCTGGTCGCCTTGTGTTCCATCGCCCCTCTATTGTCGGGCAAGGCCGACCAGCGACTGACCGGTGAGGCGGTAGACCGTCCAGTCGGAGCTGGGGGTGGCGCCCAGTCGCTCGTAAAAGCCGATCGCGTCCCGATTCCAGTCGAGGACGGCCCACTCGAGCCGGGCGCAACCGCGCTCGACCGCGATCTGGGCGAGACGTTCCAGCAGAGAGCGGCCGATTCCTCTGCCTCGCTGCTCCGGGACGACGAACAGGTCCTCCAAATAGATACCCGGCTGCGCCAGGAAGGTCGAGAAGTTGTGGAAGAAGAGCGCGAAGCCGACCACCTCAGGGCCGTCTTCGGCCAGCAGAGTCTCCGCGTATCGCCGAGGGCCGAACAGGTTCTCCGTGAGCAGGTCCTCCGTCATCCGGACCTCGCTTTCGAGCTTCTCAAAGCGGGCCAGCCCGCGGATGAGCTCTGCGATCACCGGCACGTCGTCGGCGCTGGCGAACCGCAGCTGGACGCTCACTGCGGGCG
>JBAUTF010000215.1:0-1758 GCA_049582065.1 Candidatus Dormiibacterota bacterium
CTGCTGCTTCGCGCGCGAAACTCGACGGCGGCGGGGCTGGCGCGGAGCGGGAGCGGTGGGTCCAGAAAAGCCGAAGGCCCGCTCGCGCGGGCCTCAGGGCATCAGAAGTCAGGCGATGTTTGCTGGGGGAAGTTCGTACTGAAGGTTCTCGCCCTGCGGTTGCCTTCTCAGTCTGACCAGCCGATTCTACGGCATTCACGGGCTCACACCCGTGAGTGTCGCTACGCGCGACCAGCAGCAGCGTTGAGATCACGCGAAAGATGGCATGAGCAGGGGCCTCCTCAGCTCAAGCGCGGAAGATCCGCGCAGGTGTTAACCGTGGAGCTTGAGGAGGCCCCGTATGACGATCGTAATGGGACTGGACCAGCATCGGGCGCAGGTAACTGTCGAGTGGATTGACAGTGAGACCGGGGAGCTCGGTCGGGCGCGGGTTGTGCCGGCGCACCGTGAGGGCGTGCGCCGGTTCTTGAGTCGCTTCAGCGGTCAGGAGCTCGAGGTGGCGCTCGAGGCGACGACGGGCTGGCGCTTCGTTGTTGAGGAGTTGCGCGCGATCGGTGCTGGGGTCCATCTGGCGGAGCCGGCTGAGACTGCCGAGCGGCGCGGACGCAAGAAGCGTCCCAAGACCGACCGTGCGGACGCCCGGCTGCTGCGGGAGCTGCTGATGGTCGGAAGGTTGCCGGAGTCCTGGATTCCGCCGGATCATCTGCTGGATCTGCGCGCCCTGGTCAGGTTGCGACATGCCCTGGTCAACGAGCGCGGGGAGTGGCAGCAGCGCATCCAGGCGGTGCTCTACCACCACGGACTGCCTCAGCGCCGCGAGTTGCTGACGCGCGAGAACCGCGCCTGGGTCGAGGAGCTGCCGCTGCCGGCGGCTGCGCGCGCGCAGGTCAGCGTCGCGCTGGCGATGATCGACGCGGTCGCTGTGCAGCTAAAGCCGCTCACCGACGAGTTGCGCGCCTACGCGCGCCGCCAGGCCGGCTGTCGCGCGCTGATGGCGCACTACGGGATCGGCGAGCTGACGGCCGTGGTGGTGTTGGCCGAGCTCGGTGACGCCAGGCGTTTCTCATCCTCGCGCGACGCGGTCCGCTACGCCGGCATGGATATCACCGTCTACCAGTCAGACCAGCGTCGCGCGCCCGGGCACCTCTCTCGCCAAGGACCACCAGCGCTGCGCTGGGCGCTCTTCGAGGCCGCCCAGACCGCGCGGCGCACCGGCAGCCCCGACCACGACTACTACCAGCAGGCAGCCGCGCGACTCGGCGGCAACCGCGCCTGCCTGGCCGTCATGCGCAAGCTACTCAAGCGCAGCTACCACACCCTGCGCGAACTCGGCGACGAGGCACTCCAAGCCGCATGAGCTTCCCGGTGCGCGCCAAGCCCTCACCATCACCGATGCGCCGCGGCCGGCTCCCGACGTGCTCCTGCCGCCACCCACGAGTGGACGGCCCTGAAAGACCGAGCGGCCGCAACGCTTCCCCCAGCGGGATCACCCCATCAACCATCATGTCGCCGACCCCCAACACCGGGTCGCGGACCGAGATAAGGCCGGGCGCCCGCGCGCACAACACCCGCACCAACAACCGCGCGCACGCGCCGCCCACCAACCCACAACACCAACCACATCAACCCGGACCCCGCACTTGACGCCGGGCCCCTGCACAGATAAGGGGCACGCCTGGAGGCGTGCCCCTGCGCGCTGGCGCGACTGTCGCACCTACTTGACGATGAGCTTTGCCTGCATCCAGGGATGGATCAAGC
>JBAUTF010000216.1:0-4812 GCA_049582065.1 Candidatus Dormiibacterota bacterium
ACAAGGACCTCGACGACTACGACGCGGTCGCGCGCGGTGAGCGTCCCGGCCATTACTACGGAAGAAACTCCAACAGCAACCGCGACATGCTCGAGCTCGCTGTCGCCGAGATGGAGGGCGCCGAGGCAGGCGTCGCCACCGGGTCGGGCATGTCCGCGCTGCACGCCGCCATCCTTGCCCTCGCGCCGCGCCCGACCACGATCGTCGCGACCCGCGAGATTTATGGCGGGACTGCCGCGCTCCTGCGCCAGGACCTCGAGGCCGCCGGGTACGAGGTGCATTTCCTCGACTTCGGCGACCTGGACGCGGTGCGGCGAGCGATGGACGGCGCGGGCCTGGTCCTCGCCGAGACGATCACCAACCCGCTCTGCCACGTGCCGGACCTGGAAACCATCGGGCACTTGGCGCGCGAGAGGCAGGTTCCGTTCCTGGTCGACAACACCTTCGCAAGCCCGATCCTGTGCCGGCCGCTCGAGCTCGGCGCGACGGTCGTCATGCACAGCGCGACCAAGTACCTGGGCGGGCATTCTGACCTCGTCGCGGGGGTTATCGTGGGCGGCTCTGCAGTCATGAGTGCTGCCCGCGCGCGTTCAGTGCGGACCGGGACGCCACTGGGTCCGTTCGAAGCCTGGCTGGCGCTGCGCGGCATGCGCACGCTCGACGTGCGAATGCGCCGCCACAGCGACAACTCGCTCGCCCTGGCGCGCGCGATGCAGACCATGCCGGGCGTGGCGCGGGTCCATCATCCACTGCTCGAAGGCTCGCCCTCCCACGACGCGGCGCGCCGCGTGCTGCCGCAAGGCGCCGGCGGAATGATGGCATTCGACCTGCAAGGAGGCCGGTTTGCGGTGCAGCGCATGATGGACCGGTTCCAGCTGGTGACGTTTGCCGCGAGCCTTGGCGGAGTCGAGACCACGATCTCCTACCCGGAGATCACATCGCACCGGTCGATGACGCCAGAGGAACGCGCGGAGCTTGGCGTCGGCCCGGGCACCGTGCGCGTCTCGGTCGGCATCGAGGACGCGGACGACATCATCGCCGACTTCGCGCAGGCTCTCGCCTGAGGATCCGTGGCCGCATATACGCTGCTGCAGCTGTTCGAGGTCGTGCTGGCCAGCGCGATCCTGCTGTACGGCGTGCTCGCCCACAGCCCGTCGGTGACCCTCCTCGGAGGGGGCTTTTTGATCGGGAAGGCGATCCTGAACATCCTCGCCCCGGAGGGAGGGACGGTGTACCGCCGGTCATTGATCGGCTATGGGGTCGCCGGGCTCTTCGTGCTGGGGGCGGCCCTGGCCGTCCATTTCGCCGGCTGAGCGCTCTTCCTATCCTTTCTGTAGCAGTGGTTCAAAAGCTGGTCACGCCGGGCATCACCAAGCTCATCGGCCGCACACCGCTTCTGCGAGTGAGGCTTTTCGAGCGCGACTTTCCGCGCGTCGAGGTGTACGGCAAGGCGGAGTGGTTCAACCCCGGCGGCTCGGTCAAGGACCGCGCCGCGCTCTCGATGATCGAGGACGGCGAGCGGCGGGGCGCCCTGACGCACGACAAGACCATCATCGATTCCACCTCGGGCAACACCGGCATCGCGTACTCGATGGTCGGCGCCGCGAAGGGCTATCGCGTGAAGCTCGTCATGCCGGGCAACGTGAGCGCGGAGCGCAAAGCGCTGGTCACCGCGTACGGTGCGGAGATCGTCTACAGCGACGCCGGTGAGGGGTCGGACGGCGCGATCCGGATGGTGCGCGACCTGGTCGCGATGGACCCCGACGCCTACTTCTACCCAGACCAGTACTCCAACGACGCCAATTGGCGGGCCCACTACGAGGGCACGGCCGTCGAGATCCTCGAGCAGACATCCGGTCGCCTGACGCACTTCATCGCCGGCCTCGGCACCACGGGAACGTTCGTCGGCACGTCGCGCCGCCTCAAGGAGCACGACGCGTCGATCCGGACCATCGCAGTTCAACCCGAGGACGCGTTTCACGGCCTGGAGGGCCTCAAGCACCTGCCCACCGCGATCGTGCCGGGCATCTGGGACGCGCGCATCGCCGACGAGGTGTGGGACGCGCCGACCGAGGCGGCCTACGACATCGCGCGTGCCATCGCGCGAAGCGAAGGGCTGCTGGTCGGCCACTCCAGCGGCGCCGCCCTGTGGGCGGTGCGCCGGCTCGCGGCGACGATACGCGAGGGTGTGGTGGTAACCGTTTTCCCCGACTCCGGTGACCGCTACCTGTCCACCGGCCTTTACGGCGCCAAGCGCCGGTGAGGATCCTGCCGGCGTCGTTGGACGCTATCCGCGCGCACGGCGCCGAGGGTTACCCGCACGAGATCTGCGGGATCATGCTCGGCCCGCGCGGCGACGGCACGGTCACCGAGGTGCGGCGGGCCCGCAACATCGTGGTCGAGCGCGCCCGCGACCGTTACGAGATCGATCCGCGAGATCACATCCGGATCCAGCGCGAGGCAGACGCCCATGGTCTCGACATCGTTGGCTACTACCACAGCCACCCCGACCACCCGGCGCAGGCGTCGCGGTTCGACACCGAACGGGCGTGGTCCGGGTACGTTTACGTCATCGTGGCTGTCCACGAAGGAAAGCCCGTCGACGCCAACGCGTTCGTGGCGGACAAGGACGGGGGCCCCTTCCGGCCCGAGCCGTTGGAGATCGCCTGACGGCCGACGCTCCCTCTCAAGAAGGACGGCGGTGGCTCAACCGCAACGTCCTCGGCACCGGCGCCAGGAGCGCCACAAGCCGGTCTGACTGATCAAGTCATGGACGGTATGCGTCCCGACGATGTGCTATCCGCGCCACGACGATCAGCCGTCGAGTGTCGTCCACCGCATAAACGATTCGATAGTCCCCGACCCGGATGCGAAAGTCGTCTTTACCCGCGAGCTTGACGGTGGCGGGGGGTCTCGGCTTACGAGCCAGGGCATCGATCGTAGCCGAGATTCGGCCGACGATCGGACCTCGGAGCCGTCGATATGCGGTCATCGCCTGCGGGTGCAGGCGAATGTCGTACGGCCGGCGCTCTGCTACTTGCGAACCTCCGACCAGGGGGCCGTTTGGTCTAGCTCTTCGCGTGCCTGGAGGGCCGCCAGGCTGTCCTCCAGAAATTCAGCTCGCTCGACGAGCGCGCGGTATCGTTCCACGTCAAGCAGGACCGCCGCGAGCCGGCCCCGCTTGGAAACGAAAAGAACATCTTCATGTTCGCGCAGCTGATCCAGCTGGTGACCGAGCTGGCTGCGCAGGTCGTCTGCTGTAACTACCCGTGGAACCCCCATCGCAACTCCATGATATACCCTACGGGCAAGGCTACGGTTCAGCCTACGGTCTAACTCAAGTTCGAGTTGAGCGTCATCTCTCGGCACGGGTTCAGACGCTCCCTGGCCCGCCGCGTGCTCTGTTTCAGCGCAGTCCTGTGAATCCCGACGGCGGCGGTCTGGCTGTGGTGGAGGCCCCCGAACACGTCTAATTGACGAATGGCCAGGCCGATCGTCGCCATCGTCGGACGCCCGAACGTGGGCAAATCCACGCTGTTCAACCGCATCCTGGGCTGGCGCAAGGCGATCGTCGACCCTGAGTCGGGGCTCACCCGCGACCGCCTCTACGGCGTCGCGGAGTGGCGCGGCCGCGAGTTCACGGTGGTCGACACCGCCGGTCTGGACATGGATTCGGCGCAGGACGAGTCGCGCGCGGCCATCGAGGCGCAGACCAAGATCGCCATCGACCAGGCGAATGTCATCCTGCTGCTGCTCGACGTCAGGCAGGGCCTGTCGCCGATCGACCGCGACATCGCGCAGATGCTGCGCCGCTCCAACCGCGTGGTGATCGTCGCCGCCAACAAGGCCGACTCGCCAAGCGAGCGCCATTTCGCTCACGAGATTCTCGAGCTAGGTTTCGAAGAGCCGTCGCTCATCTCGGCGCAGCACGGCCTCGGGGTCGGCGACCTCCTCGACCGGATCATCGAAGCGCTGCCGCCGCAGCAGGGCGCGATTGCGGCCGAGGAAAAGGCAGACCGCCTCGCGATCATGGGCCGCCCCAACGTCGGCAAGTCCTCGCTGCTCAACGCCCTGCTCGGCGACGAACGAGCGCTCGTGAGCGAGACTCCCGGCACCACGCGCGACCCGACCGACACCGAGCTCGTGTACGACGGGGTCCCGGTCGTGCTGATCGACACTGCCGGCATCCGCCGCAAGTCGTCCAGCCGCGACCGGCTCGAGCGCTACAGCCTGCTGCGCGGCATCAACGCAATGGAGCGCGCCGACGCCGTGCTGCGGGTCGTCGACGCGTCGGCCGGGGTGCTCGCCCAGGACCAGCACGTCGCCGGGTATGCGCTCGAGGCGGGGAAGGGGCTGATCATCGTCGTCAACAAGATCGACCTGGTCGAGCCCGCGGAGCGCAAGCCTGCCCACTGGCGGCTGGTGCTTCGCAGCGCGTTCAAGTTCGCCCCTTACGCGCCGCTCGTCACCGTCTCGGCCCGCACCAGGGAGGGTATCGGCGGCGTCATCCCGGCGGCGCTCGAGGTGGTCGGCCAGCGGCGGATCAAGATGGCGCCCAACGAGCTCAACCGCCTGCTCCGCGAGGCCTTCCTCGAGCACCCGCCGCCGAGCTACAAGGGACGCCGTCTGAAGCTCGGCTACGCGACCCAGGCTGGGACCGAGGCGCCCACCGTCGTGCTGTTCGTGAACGACACCGGCCTGCTCCACTTCTCCTACCGCCGCTACCTGGAGAACAGGATCCGGGAACGGTTCGGGCTGGCCGGCAACCCGATCAAGCTCGTGCTGCGCTCTGACGACGGGAAGCGCTCGGGC
>JBAUTF010000217.1:0-6871 GCA_049582065.1 Candidatus Dormiibacterota bacterium
GAATTGATGTTGATGATACGTGCCGTTTTGCTGCGCCGCAGGTGTTCGAGCGCCGCCCGCGTACAACGGATCTGCGAGAAGAGCTTGACGTCCAGGTCCGCCCGCCAGTCTTCGTCGGTCAGCGACTCGAAGTTGCCAGGATGAGCCGCACCCGCGTTGTTGACGAGGATGTCGAGCCCGCCGAGCGTCTCGACGGAGCGCGCGACAAGGTCGGTGATTTGCGCGGCGTCGGTGACGTCGGTGACCTGCGCGTACACCCTGCCCCCAGAGTGGCGCAGCTTCTCGGCAGCCGCTTCAAGCTCGTCCGGGTGGCGCGCGCAGATTGCCACGTGGACACCCTCCGCGACGAGTTCCTCCGCGATGGCCAGCCCGATGCCCTTCGATCCCCCGGTGATGAGCGCTCGCCGGCCACTGAGATTGAGCTCCAACTAGCCACCTCCACCTGGAGGCGACGCCTGACTGCGCGCAAGCTCGAGGAGCGAACGCCGTGGCGGGTTGAACACGTCGACCTCGCGGCACGCCGCGCCGCGCGTGCGCGCCCCATGTCGCACCCAGCTGGGGACGACCGCGACGTCGCCGGCCCGCATGGTGCGCACATCGCCATCGATGTCGAACTCGAACTCACCCTCAATCACGAGAACGATCTGCTCCTCCTCGTGCACGTGCATCGGCGCCTCGGTATGCGGCGCGAAGGACACGAAGTTGAGCATGGTGCGCTCGCCGAGCACCGGCCGGAAGATGAGCCCTGGGACGAGCTCGATCGAGCTGATCGCGTTGACGTCGACATAGCGGCCGGGCGCGGTCGCCGTACCCGCCGCCTCTGTGCTGAAGTGGTGCGCGGCGTCGGTCATCGTTTCTCCAGTGCTGACGTGATCAGTTTTCCGAGGCGCGCGACACCCTCGTCAATGTCGACATCGCCGGCGAGGCTGAAGGCAAGCCGCAGCTTGTTGGTACCGCCTCCGCGCGGGTGGAACGGTCGCCCGGGGACGAACGCCACCCCGGCGTCGCGGGCCGTGCGGGCGAGGTCGACCGTGTCGAGCCATTCGGGTCCGCTGAGCCAGATGAAGAACCCACCACGCGGACGGGTCCAGGTGATTTCGGCGGGCATGTACTCGTCGAGCGCGGCCAGCATGCGCGCGCAGCGTTGCGAGTACAACGCGTTCGAGAGGCGCAGCTGCCGGTCCATGTGACCACCGCGGAGGTACTCCTCGAGCAGTCGCTGACCGAGCGCCCCTGCGCATTGGTCCGAGTTCTGCTTCGCGACGACCATCTGCGCGATCGCCTCCGTCGGCCCCACAGCCCACCCGAGCCGCACACCAGGGAAGAAGGTCTTCGAGGTCGTGCCCGCCTGGACGACGATGTCGGGAGCAAGCGACCACAGTGACGGCATGGGCTCGGCGTTGAAGGTGAGCTCGCGGTAGGCAACGTCCTCAATGACGAGCACCCCGTGGCGGCGGCAGATCTCCACAAGCGTCGCGCGCCGCTCGGCCGACATGGTGATGCCGGTGGGGTTCTGATGATCGGGGATGGTGTACACGAGCTTCGGTGGCGAGCCGCTGCGGCAGAGGCGCTCGAGCTCATCGGTATCGATCCCATCCTCATCGACGGGGATGCCACGCACATCGGCTTCGAAGCCGCGGAAGCCGTCGATGGCTCCGAGGTACGTCGGCGACTCGACAGCGGCGACGTCGCCGGGATCGAGCATCGCCCTGGCGAGGAGGCCGAGGGCGTCGATGGTGCCGCTGGTGACCATCAGTTCGCCCGCTCCGGGACGCCGCCCCTGAGTCTCGGCGAGGCGGTCGGCGAACGCGCCGCGAAGCGCCGGTAGACCTGGGGTTGGAGAGTACTGGAGCGCGACCGCCGCGTCACCGCTGAGCAGCGGCACGAACAAATCCGCGAGCACCGCGACCGGAAACGTCTGCGGATCAGGCAGACCGCCGGCGAAAGAGATGAGGTCTGTACCGGCGGCGAGCTCGAGGATGGCGGCGAGCTCACCGCTGACGCCGTGGGTGCGGCGTGCGAACGCCGACGACCAGTGGTGCGTTGGAAGCGTCTGCATGAAGTGTCTCCTGCCGGCGATCTTGACATCGCGTAAGCGCGATCGGTAGGATTTGGCCGCCGATACGGCTCACCTGACAGGGAATGTTGCCGAATTGTGGCGCGAATGGCAAGTGCGAGGAGGCACTCAGCTAACACATGGCTGACGCGACAGCTCCACTTTCGGGTCTTGTGGACGTCGTCGCCCGGCCTGCCAGGCCGGTTGCGCTGGACGCCGTCGATCTCGATCTCCTGCGCCTCCTCGCAACCGATGCGCGGATGTCACAGCGGCGTCTGGCCCGTGACCTCGGGATGTCGCCACCCGCTGTGGGCGAGCGCGTCGCTCGCCTCGAACGTTCGGGAGTGATCCGCGCCTACAGCATCGATATCGGCTGGGCCGAGGCCGGCTATCCGGTGACCGTCTATCTGGCAATCACCGCGGTGCAGGGTCACCCACAGGGTCCGGTCATCGAGGCACTGAGAGCGCTCCCTGAGGTGGCGGACATCAACGTTGTCACCGGCACCATCGACCTGCTCGCGAGACTGCTGGTTCGCGACCACAATCATCTGCGCGAACTGCTCCTCGAGCGTGTGTGGCAGATCCCCGGTGTGCAGCGCACCGAGACGCTGCTGACCCTTGCCGAGATGCACCCGAAGGCCTTCGCCACTCAACTGATCGATTCGATGCGGTCAGCGCTCGACAGTCACGCGCTGCACGAGGGAGCCGTATGAACCACGACAACGACCGCACCACGCAGGACCACGGCATCGGGTCGCCGGGGTTCGTCGCCAAGCACGGACTCCACTCCGAGGAGCAGCTCGAGGTGGCGAGCAAGGTCGCGGCCGCGATTCGCGACAAGGGGTTGCGCACGGTGCGGGTCGTGCTTGTCGACCAACACGGTGTGCCACGCACCAAGTTCCTCTCGGCCGAGGCGGCGATCGCGGCGATGCGCAATGGGGCGGACTTCTCCGGCGCCATCTACAGCCTCGACACCGGCAACGCCGTGTTCCCGCCCGCGTTCGGCGCAGGCGGTGGCTTTGGCATCGAGGAATTCACGGGATTCCCCGACGTGGTCATCGTGCCCGACCCATCGACGTTTCGAATCCTGCCCTGGGCGGATCGCACCGGCTGGGTGCTCTGTGATGTGTACTTCAGCAACGGCAGGCCTGTGCCGCTCGATGGGCGCGCCATCATGCGCCAACAGCTTCAGCGACTCGACAAGGCCGGCTACGCGTACACCGCGGGGCTCGAGGTGGAGTACTACATCGTTCGTCTGACCAGCGATCGCATCGGCCTGGACCAGACGGGCGCACCGCCACCCCCACCGTCGGTCGAGGTCTTCGAACAAGGATACCAGTTCCTCTCCGAAACCCGGCTCGATGGCGTCGAGAGCACGGTCAGCGCGTTGCGCGACGGCCTGTGCGACATCGGCCTTCCGCCCCGGTCGATGGAGGATGAGTGGGGTCCCGGGCAGATGGAGTTCACCTTCAGTCCCTTGACCGGGCTGGTAGCGGCTGACGCCATGATCATGTTCCGGACCGCAGTGAAGGCGATTTGCCGCCGCCGCGGGCTGCTGGCCACATTCATGTGCTGGCCGGGACTGCCGAACTTCTTCCCGTCTGGATGGCATCTCCACGAGTCCCTCGTCGACACCGCCAGTGGAGCCAACACCTTCGCGTCCGAGACCGAGATGCTGTCGCCGATTGGGCGCCAGTTCGTGGGCGGCTTGCTCGAGCACGCCAAGGCGATGACCATATTCACCACGCCAACGGTCAACGGTTACGGGCGGTTCCGCCCATACTCCTTCGCTCCCGACCGCATCGGCTGGGCGCTGGAGAACCGTGGTGCAATGGTGCGCGTTCAGGGCGGCACCGGCGACAAGGGCACACACATCGAGAACCGGCTCGGCGAGCCGGCGGCCAACCCCTACCTCTACATGGCGGCGAATATCGTCGCGGGGCTCGACGGCATCAACCGCGGCATCGTGCCGCCGCCGCCGGTCGCGGCGGATCCGTACGCGGAGGACGCCGAGTTGCTGCCCACATCACTCGGAGCCGCCATCGATGCACTCGAGGGTGACGCGCTCTTCCGACGCGAGTTTGGCGAAGCGTTCGTTGACTACTACGTGATGATGAAGCGCGCCGAGAACGCCAGATACCAAGCCGCGGTCGCCGAAAATCCGACTCCTGAGGGGCAGGGCGTATCCGAGTGGGAAATGCGTGAATACTTCGAGGTCTACTGACCGATGACGCTCCAGCACATCGTGCTGTTCTCCTTTCCCGAGGAGCTCTCGGATCCGGACGCGGCCGACATGCGCGCACAGGTGGCTGCGTGGCCGGCCGCGATCGGTGGGATGACACGGCTGCGCTTCGGCAGCGATCTGACCGGCGCGCGGACCAACGGCTACTCGCGCCTGCTCTATATGGAGTTCGCCGGCGCTGACGAACTCAAGGCGTACCAGCAGCACCCGGTGCATCAGGCGTTTCACGCCTGGCTGATGGAGCGGCGCTGCACCCCTCTGGCGTTCGACTACGTCCTGGACACCGACACGGTTCTCATCCCTGAGGATCGCAAACACTAGGTGAGGAGGCGCGATGACTGTCACAAGGGGCCCTGAGCCGACGATGGCTGCCGGACCTGCCATCGTCACCGACGGGGAGAACACGCTCGCGCGCAGTGCGCTCAGCACCTGGGACGCGATCGCAATCTCGGTATCGGTGCTCGCGCCGGGCATGGCCATGCTCCTCAATGTGCCCGGCGTCGCCCTGGTGGCCGGGGGATCCACACCGCTCGCGTTCCTCCTCGGCGGGATCGGCGTGCTCGCGCTCGCCTTCGTCATCATCGGGTTCACGCGGCGCATGGCGTCGGCGGGATACGCCTACACGTACGCCTCGCGGAGTATCGGCAAGGAGGGCGGATTCATCGCCGGGTGGCTCTACGCCTTTGGCCTGGCATGCTTCGTCCCCATGACCATGGCGGGCGTGGCCGGCCTGGCCATCAACCTGCTCGGCCTGAACACCAACCTCTGGTTCCTGTTCTTCCTCATCGGCATGGCGCTCCTCGTCGTGCTGTCGATCATCCGGATCAAGGTCACAACGACGGTCCAGCTGGTGGTCGGCGCGGTCACCATCGCGGTGATCGTCCTCGTCGACCTCTTCGTCGTCGGCAAGGGCGGCGCCGGCGGCAACACGCTCGAGCCCTTCACCTTCGGCCACACGGTGTCGGGCGGCTTCAACGGGGTGTTCTACGGGATCATCCTCGGGGTCACGTCGTACATCGGCTTCGAGACCGCGGCCGACTTCGGCGAGGAGACCTCCAACCCGCGCCGCTCGATCCCGATTGCGATCATCGCCGCCACCGGCTTCGCAATCGTCTTCTACCTCCTCACGACGTACGCGATCACAGTCGGCTTCGGCGTCAACAACGGAGCGGCAGCCGGGGCCGACTCCTTCGCGCTCAAGACAGTCGCCAGCAAGTTCATCGGCGGCCCGTTCCCGACGCTCATCGAGATCGGTGGCATGCTCTCCGCCTTCATCGTCTGTCTGGCGTGCGCCACAGCCGCGGCGCGCACGCTGTTCGCGATGGGCCGCGAGGGAGTGCTGCCGGGCTGGTTCTCGAAGACGAATCGGCGGTTCAAGACTCCCGTCAACGCCACCGTCACTGTCGCGTTGGTCGCCACGGCTGCCGCCGCCCTGATCGGATTCGTGTATCCGCAGGCCGCCTTCGGTGGCGCAACAACAACGATCTACTTCTTCTACGCAACGCTCGGGACGCTGGCGGTGATCCTCGTCTACGTCATGCTGTGCCTCGGGGGCATGGCCTTTTTCCGGCGCACCAAGGCCAGTTACAACCCGGTGCTGCATGCAGTGGTACCGCTGATCGGTGCGGTGGTCTTCGGCGCCGCGTTCTACGGATCGGTGTACCCGCAGCCGCCATTCCCGCTGAACCTGACGCCGTACCTCACGGCGCTCTGGCTCGTGATCGGGATCGCCGCGGTGGTTATATTGCGCGTGCAGAATCCGGCTGCCGTGGCGCGCATCGGCTCGATCCTCGGGGAGGAGGGTGGCGAGGACGCAAAGCTCCTTGGATGATCGATGACCACGTCCATCCCTTCCCACTCGCGTTCGAACCGCTGGACCTCGCCTGCTTCACACTCGACGTGGACGAGGGGGAGGATGCCGACACCAGGCGGCTGAGACTGGCGCCGACGCGGCTGGCGACCGAGATGCTGCGCGTGCGTCTGGCTCGCCACCTGGGATGCACACCGGGGGAAGCCGCGGCGGCCCGCGATGACGCGGCTGCCGCGGACTGGCCCGCCTATGTGCGTGCGCTGTTTGCCGACTCGGGAACCGCGGGGATGCTCATGGACGCCGGGTGGCAGGGCGGTCAGCCTGGCGGCTCTGCAGCGTACGCGGATCTGTCGGGTGTTCCCGTATGGGATCTGGCACGCCTCGAGCCCGTCATCGACGCGTTGTTGGCCGAGGGGCGCGGCGCGCGCGAGGTTGTGGACGATGTCGACGCCTTCATGGACAGCCAGGTGCGCGGCGGTGCGGTGGGGTTCAAGACGGTGCTCGCGTATCGCACCGGATTGGCTGTGGACCCGTCTGCATCGCTGGCGCAGGCTGAGCGTGGACTGGCCACCGACCGTGCAGCTGGCGTGCCGGTGCGTCGCAGCGGGAAAGCATTGCGCGACCTCCTCTTCCGCCACGCGCTCCGCCGCTGCGCAGAACTGGACCGGCCGCTGCAGGTGCACACAGGGTTCGGCGACTCGGAGATCCGCCTTGCTGAGTCGGACCCACTGCTGCTCGAGGAGGTGCTGCGCACCGCTGAGGG
>JBAUTF010000218.1:0-6551 GCA_049582065.1 Candidatus Dormiibacterota bacterium
CCGGGCAGCGTGAGCGCTCGGACCCGGTGGCCTGCCTTTTCGAGTGCCGGCACGACCTCGTCCCATGAGGAAGCGTCGAGCCAGAAGCCAGGGATGAGGATCATGTCCATGCCCCTAATGCTATCGAGGCAACGCAGTGCACCACGACAGCCTGGGGGGATGATTCCTCTTTACTTCCAGCTACCCCACGAAACGCAGGCAAACGCGCAAGCGGGCTAGGAGATCGCGGCCTTGATCGATCCCTCGTGGGCTTTGATGTGTCCGATGAGCACGCGCTCGAGGCGTTGCGCGATGGACATGGGTCCGACGGGGGTCTCGCGCATCTTGTCGAGCTGCGAATCTGGAATCGCCCGCACCGCGTCGGCGATCCTTTTCTTGTTTTCCCGCAACCTCGATACGACGTCGGCTTGCTTGACGGCTGCGTGCGCAGCCGCGTGACGGGCGTTGACCACCCGGAAATCGACGGGGGCCGGGACGTCGCCCGCGAGCATTACCTGGATCCGCTCCACGATGAAAGGCTCGACCTGCGCGACGTGATCCGCGATCACTCCGACCGGGCGGCCCTCGTCTTCGTCGTTCATGCGCTCGGGAAAGTTCTTGCCGGGCATGCGCCACTGCTCATCGCTCAGCGATTCGACCAGCCGGATGAACTCGTCCTGGGCGGCCTCGAACTCGGTCGCGTATCGGGCCGCCCGCGTGGCTGTATGTGACACGCAACCATCGTAGTCGCAGGCGGGCCACTGGAACTCGCGCCGCACACGCCCGGTAGACTGCGAGGGGTGACCAGTCGCGGAGCCACGCTCATCATGCTCGCCGCTTTGCTGGTCTCAGCGTGCACGCGGGGAGCGAACGCCATCGCCGTCGCAAGCCCGTCCCCGCTGCCCACCCCGAGCACCATCGCATGGACGAGCTGTGGCGGCGGATTCCAGTGCGGCAGCATACCGGTGCCTCTCGATTACTCAGGGCAAACGGCTGGCACGATCACGATCGCGATGATCCGCAAGCCGGCGACCGACCCTGCGAAGCGCATCGGCTCTCTTCTGGTCAATCCCGGTGGACCGGGCGATCCTGCAATCGATTTCCTGCGCCAGGACGTATCCGCGATGTCAGAGCTCAATGTGTACTTCGACCTGGTCGCCTTCGACCCCCGCGGCGTCGGGCAGAGCGACGCGGTGCACTGCCTGCCTCCCGCTCAGCAGGACGCTTACAACGCTGTGGACCCCGTGCTGGACGATCCGCAGGAGAAGGCTGCCTTCATCCAGGCCGACAAAGACTATGCGGCCGCGTGCGAGCAGCAGAGCGGAAGGATCCTCCCGTTTATCGACACCGCCAGCGCCGCACGTGACATGGACCTGGTCCGGGCGGCACTCGGCGACCCCAAGCTGACCTACCTTGGCCTGTCCTACGGCACGTTCCTCGGCCAGATGTACGCCCACCTGTTTCCCACCCACGTGCGCGCACTCTCACTAGATGGAGTGGTCGATCCCTCCATATCCGCCGAGGACCTCAACCGCACCCAGCTGATCTCATTCGAGGCGAACCTCCAGGCGTTCCTGGCCGACTGCCGAGCACGAAAGACAGGCGCTTCGCCGTGTCAGTATGCGAAGACCGGCGACCCCGGCACCAAGCTGACCGCCCTCATGCAGCAACTTGACGCCCAGCCTCTTCAGGTTGGCAGCCGCCTGCTCACTCGCGCGATCGGGTTGAACGGGGTGCTGCTGGCGCTGTACGACCAGAGCTTCTGGAGCTACCTGGACCAGGGACTCACGCTCGCCGACCAGGGAAACGGAAGCGTCCTGATGGCCCTTTCGGATACCTATTACCAACGGAGCTCGGACGGAACGTACAGCAGCCTGGAGGACGCCAACGCGGCCATCGACTGCGTGGACCGGCCCGTGGCGAGCGACATCGCGACTTACGATGCGCTCGGACCCGTCTATTCCAAGATCTCCCCCCTGTTCGGCCCCGCGTTCCAGTACTCCAACCTGCTCTGCTCTTACTGGCCGGCGAAGGAGACGGGGCACGTCGGGCCCCTGACGGCGGACGGTGCGCCGCCGATTCTTCTGGTGGGCGGCTCGAACGACCCGGCCACTCCGTACGTGTGGGCGCAGTCTGTGCACAGTCAGCTGGCCGGCTCGGTGCTGCTCACGCGCCAGGGCAATGGCCACACGTCGTTCGACTCGAGCCCTTGCTCGCACGCCGCCGAGGACGCCTACCTGATCAACCTGACGCTTCCAGCGGAGGGTACTGTCTGTTCTAGCTAGCCGGCTCGGGAGGCCACCGGAGTCTTGGCCTTCGAGAACGTCAGCTCTCCGCCCTTGGCGCCGGCCTCCACCGAATCGCCCTCGGAGAACTTGCCCTCGAGCAGCATCATCGCCAGCGGGTCTTGCACCATGCGCTGGATCGCGCGCTTCAGTGGCCGCGCGCCATACACCGGGTCCCAGCCGCGCTGTGCGAGCAGCTTTCGCGCCTCCTCGGTGACCACAAGCGTGACCCTGCGGTCGGCCAACCTGCGTTCCAGGCGCTGCAGCTGGATGTCGACGATCGCCGCGATCTGTTCCTCCGTCAGCGCGCGGAAAACGATGACCTCGTCCACCCGGTTCAGGAACTCGGGCCGGAAGTGATCGCGTAGTACGCCCATGACCGTATCGCGAACATCGTCGAAGTCGCGGCCAGACATCTCCTGGATGAGAGGACCGCCGAGGTTGGAGGTCATGATCAGGACGGTGTTGCGAAAGTCCACCGTTCGGCCCTGGCCGTCGGTGAGCCGCCCGTCATCGAGGATCTGCAGCAAGACGTTGAACACGTCGGGGTGCGCCTTTTCGATCTCGTCGAAAAGGACCACCGAGTAAGGACGCCGTCGCACCGCCTCGGTCAGCTGCCCTCCCTCGTCATACCCGACGTAGCCGGGCGGGGCGCCGATCATGCGCGCGACGGTGTGCTTCTCCTGGTACTCGGACATGTCGAGCCGGATGAGCGCCTGTTCGTCGTCGAAGAGGAATTCGGCCAGCGCGCGCGCCAACTCGGTCTTGCCGACGCCCGTGGGGCCGAGAAAGATGAAAGAGCCGACGGGGCGGTTCGGGTCTGACAGGCCCGAGCGTGAGCGTCGGACTGCGTTCGCCACGGCGCTGACCGCCTCGTCCTGTCCGATGACGCGGTCGTGCAGCCGGACCTCCATCTGGATCAGCTTGGCGACCTCGCCCTCCATGAGCCTCGACACCGGGATCCGTGTCCAGCGGCTGACGATCTCTGCGATGTCCTCCTCGCCAACCTCCTCCTTGAGCAGCGGGTGGCCGCCCTGGAGCTCACCCAGCTTGGCGTTGGCGGCGGCCAGCTGCTTCTCGAGCTCGACCACCTTGCCGTAGCGCAGCTCGGCCGCCTTGCCGAAATCGGCGGCGCGCTCGGCGCGGTCGGCGTCGGCGCGGACCTCTTCGAGCGTCGCCTTCAGGGAGCGGATGCGGCCGATGACCTCTTTCTCCTGGTCCCAACGTGAACGCAGCGAGGTGCGGCGCTCGGAGTGCTCGGCCAGCTCGCGCTCGAGCGCGGCCAGGCGCTCTTTGGACGCCTTGTCGGTCTCTTTCTTCAGCGCCTGGCGCTCGATCTCGAGCTGGCGGATCTGGCGCTCGAGCTCGTCGAGCGAAGCAGGGAGCGAATCGATCTCGGTGCGCAACCGGGCGGCCGCCTCGTCGATGAGGTCGATCGCCTTGTCGGGCAGGAAGCGGTCCGTGATGTAGCGCTGCGACAGCACCGCTGCGGCGACGATCGCGGCGTCCTTGATGCGCACACCGTGGTGCACCTCGTAACGCTCGCGCAGGCCGCGCAGGATGCTGATCGTGTCTTCCACGGTCGGCTCGCTGACCATGACGGGCTGGAATCGACGTTCGAGCGCCGCGTCCTTCTCTATGTGCTTGCGGTACTCGTCGAGCGTGGTGGCTCCGATGGCGCGAAGCTCGCCACGCGCCAGGGCCGGCTTGAGCAGGTTGGCGGCGTCGATGGCGCCTTCGGCCGCGCCGGCGCCGACCAGGGTGTGCAGCTCGTCGATGAACAGCACGACCTGGCCGTCGGAGTCCTCGATCTCCTTGAGGACGGCTTTCAGCCGGTCCTCGAACTCCCCGCGGAACTTGGTTCCCGCGACCAGGCTCCCGAGGTCGAGCGCAACCACGCGCTTGCCCTTCAGGCCTTCGGGGACGTCGCCCTGCGAGATGCGTTGGGCAAGGCCCTCGGCGATGGCGGTCTTGCCCACGCCCGGCTCTCCGATGAGCACCGGGTTGTTCTTGGTGCGCCGTGACAGGACCTGGATCACCCGGCGGATCTCCTCGTCGCGGCCGATGACAGGGTCGAGCTTGCCCGCGGCGGCCAGCTTGGTCAGGTTGCGACCGTATTTCTCGAGGGCCTGGTACTTGGATTCGGGGTTGGGGTCGGTGACCCGCTGGCTGCCGCGGATCTGGCGCAGCGCCTTGAGCAGGCCGTCATGGCTGACGCCCGCCTCCTTGAGGATCTTCTGGTCGGTCAGCGCGAGCAGCAGATGCTCGGTCGAGATGTATTCGTCCTTGAGCCGGTCAGCCTCCTGCTCAGCCTGTTCCAGGGTCTTGTTCAGCGCCTGGCTCAAGTAGGGCTGGGCGCCGCCGCTGACCTTGGGGAAACGCTCGACCGCGGACACGAGCGCGGGCTCGAGAGCCTGCGTCGAGGCCCCGGCCCGCTCGAGGAGCGTCCGGCCGACGCCCTCCTCCTGGCGAACCAGCGCGAGCAGGAGATGCTCAGGCTCGACCGCCTGGTTGCCGGTGTCCCGCGCGAGCTCGGCAGCCTGCTGCAGAGCTTCCTGGGCTTTTTCTGTGAATTTGTCCAAACGCACGATGTGTTGCTACCCGCGCGCGCCGCCCACCAAACCGCGAGCCGTATCTTGGCCCCATGCCTGAGCTGCCAGAGCTGGAAGCGGTGCGGATTCGCCTGAGTCCACGGCTCGAAGGCAGGCTGATCACGGCAGCGAACGTGAACCCGAAAAAGGCGCATTTGCTTCGCTACCCGGTCGACAACTTCGCGCTGGAGCTGCCGGCGAGGCGGATCACTTCGCTGGCCAGGCGTGGCAAGCACCTGGTGTTCGCCACGGAGCTTGGCGGGGGTGGATCGCCGCGCTGGCTGGTCATCAATCCGATGCTCGGCGGCCGGTTCCAGCTCGCAGAGGGGGACTCGCCGGCGCCGGCGACGGAGGTCTTCACGGTTCGCGTCGAGGGCAGGCTGGAGCTGCGCTATCTCGATTTCCGTGACATGGGGCGGATCTATTGGGTTGAAGACTGCGACCGCGAGGTGCCGGGTTGGGCGGCGCTCGGGCCGGAAGCGGACTCGGTGGCCGACATGGGCCTCGAGGTGTTCCGCAAGCGACTGCGCCGGTTCCGCGACGAGCTGAAGGACCTGTTGCGGAACCAGGAGTTCCTGGCGGGCGTGGGAAACGCTTACTCGGACGAGATCCTGTTCGAGGCTCGGCTCCTGCCCCTGCGGCGTAGAGCGTCGCTCAAGCCAGGGGACGAGGAGGCGTTGTACGGGGCGATCCCACTGGTCCTTTCACGGGCGGTGGAGGCGATCCTTGCCAACCCGAACTACGACGAGTCGAAGCAGGACCGCTCGTTCATGGCCGTGCACATGAAGGGCGGGAAGACCTGTCCCCGATGCGGCCACCGAATCAGCCAGCTCGGCTCGAATCGGGAGCCGCTGAACTTCTGCCGGGGCTGCCAGGTCTGATCGGAACTCACTTCCCCACTTCCTTTGGGGTCCCCGCGCGTCCAGCGCGGGGTAGGTGCCCGCAGGGCCGGATGGGGAGGTGAAAATCTAGCCGATGGTTGGGCCTCCCCATCCCCCGGCTTCGCCGGGTACTTCCCCGCTCAGCGGGGAAGTGGTTAAGACCGGCGGCTGCCCGCGAGGTTTCCCGAGATGCTCTCCAGGAGCCGCTGGGAGGCCACCGCGATCTCGTCCACCGCGCCCTCGAATGCGACCTGGTGCCGGCTCGATGGCTCGCGGAAGCCGCTCACCTTACGCACGAACTGCCGTGCGGCGGCTCGGATCTCCTCGTCCGAGGCTACGGCGTCCGCCTGGCGCAGCGTCTTGATGCTTCTGCACATGGGATAACGATAGCTAGCCACCGAGGTGCGGCGGAAGCTCGGGTAGCTCGGGCGGCGCGAGCCGCGTCGGATCAAGGCCGGCTCGTTTCAGCATCGCATTGGCGAGCCGGTCGTACCGCCGCTCGGCGATGTCTCCCACCGGATCGGCACTCGCGGACATGAGCTGGCGGAAGCTCAGGGTGGAAACCGCGCGGTACGCCAGCACGGCGCGCGCCTGGTCTGCCCGACCCGTGAGCGAAGCGATGCGTACGAAGGCGAGCGCAGCGCCGGTCTCGCGCATGTCGCGCCACCGCCAACCGAGGTAAGGCACCATCACCAGCAGAATCGGCGGCACCGCAATCAGCAGCGCCATCACGACCGCCGTCTGCAGGATCGCCTGGTGGATGTTGTGGCCGGTCGTGACCAGTGAGTCGCCCGAGTACTTGCGCAGCGTGTCGG
>JBAUTF010000219.1:0-8202 GCA_049582065.1 Candidatus Dormiibacterota bacterium
GGCCGAGGGCGAGCTGCACGTGACCGGCAACATCGACGTCGCCTCGGGCGCCGCGGTCAAGGCACTGCTCGAGGGTGCGAACGTGACCCTGAAGGGGCATGTCGAGGGCGCCGTCACCGCGCGAGACAAGCTGACACTGGGCAAGAACGCCAGGCTCAGCGGCGACATCGTCGTGCGAAGGCTGCAGATCGAGGACGGCGCCACGCTCAACGGCCACGTCCGAATGGGAGACGGTGAGCAGCAGGCGCTCGGCCACTAAGACATCTGCAGTGCCCCCGGCGGACGACGGCTCCGCCGGACCGCACAACTCAGTAGTCCTGGGTCCCAAGGACCGCCTGATCGGCCGCCTTTACGTCGAAGGTGACGTGCGCGTCGTCGGCACGGTCGACGGCGCCCTGGAGGCGACCGGCGATGTGGAGATCGACGGCGGCGGACAGGTCAAGGGTCCGGTCACGGCTCGCCAGAAGCTCGTGGTCGGCAGCTCGGGCTCGCTGATCGGCGACGTTCGGGTCACCCGTCTCGAGGTGCGAGACGGCGCGACCTTCAGCGGCAATGTGTCGATGGGCAAGCAGGCGGTCGAGCAGCCGCAGCCGGAGAAGCCCAAGGCCGAAGAGCCCGCGCTCGCCGAACCGGAAGCGCAGCCGGCCCAGGTCCAGCCGAAGGGAAAGCGCCGTTAGCCGCCGGCGCCGTGGTCCGACCCGGCCATCCAGTCGAGGATGGCCGACATGAAGGCCGGGCGATCGTCGATGTGCACGTGGTGTCCGGTGCCGGGGATCGTCTCCACGACCCAGCCCATCGAGATAAGCCGTGCGGCGGCCGGCTCTGGCACATATGGGCTGCCTTCCGCCAGGATGACCAGCGACGGTCCACCCGGAGGGCCGGCCGGCGTCAGGTCGCGCTCCCGCCCGATGAACGCCCGGGCCGTCTTTACGTCCCACATCCCAATCCCCTGATGCCGCGATCGGAGCACCTCGGCCGGCCAGCCAGGGTTGGCCCTCGCGATGTCCTCGACGGTCAAGAGCTTGCGCGCCTCGAACTCGGCGATGCTCCTCTCCGCGCCGGCCGGGAGGCTCCATACAGGATCCTCGTAGACAGCGTGGGAGGGCTTGAGACGCGCTGACACAGCCAGCAGCAGCGCGGCCCCCATCGAGTGGCCGATCGCCAGCTCGGGCGCTGAAGGGACGCTGTCCGCCAGGTCGGCCGTCCATTCCTCGATCGAATAGGGGCCCCGCGGGCTCTCGCCGTGCCCCCGCAGGTCGGGCGCCAGGACGTGATAATCGCGCTCGGCCAGCTCCGGCGCCACCCAGGTCCAGGTCGCCGAGTAGCCGCTCAGGCCGTGGATGAGCACGGCGTGGCGGTCGCCCGACCCCCATTCCCGCATGTGAAGGCGTGCCAACTCAGCGTTTCGCAGGCTTACTGGGGGCGGCCTTCTTCGGAGCTTTGGCCGGCATCGCGCCCGTGACCGCGAGCGCGCGCTTGATCAGCGCGGAGGCCGAAGCCGGCTTGGCCCGCCAGTCCCCGGGCACCATCACGTAGCCGCCCATCTTGTGCCCGGCCATGGGCTCGAAATCACGGCCGCCCTGCTGCTTGACCTTCGCGATCTCCGGCTCGGGCAGCCTCACCACCAGGTCGTCGCCAAAGAGCCCGCAGAACATGTTGCCGTTCACGAATGCGGACAGCTGGCCGAACATGGGCTTCAAAATGACCGCCGGTCCTTCAGGCACAAGCTTGGCGAAAGCGGCCTTGGCCTCTTCGCTGGGCCTGGGCATCTTCATCGGTCCTGTCGCCGTCGGGCTCATGGCTCCACCTCCTGGGCTAACAGATTCAGGGGTTGACGCTACCCCGGGCCCATACTGTGTGCGTTTAAGCGGCACGCGTCTTTGAGGTAGAGGAATGGGCTGGAAGGTCGAGGGGACGTATTTCGAGAACTGCAATTGCGACTGGGTCTGTCCGTGCACGGTCACGAGCTTCGCCTCTCCGGCGACGGAAGACCGGTGCACGGTGATTCTCAACTACCACGTGCAGCGGGGTCAGATCGATGGCGTGGACGTCAGCGGCCACAGCGTGTCGATTCTCGCCGACGCGCCGAAGAGAATGCTCGACGGCAACTGGAAGGTCGGCTTGATCATCGACGACAAGGCGTCTAAGGAGCAGGCGGACAAGCTCGCGGGCGTCTTCTCCGGCCAGATGGGCGGGCCTATGGCGAACATCGCGCCGCTGATCGGTGAGGTCTTGGGCATCGAGCGGCTCTCGATCGATTACAAGGACGACGGCCATCGGCACCACGTCCGTATCGGTGGCGACATCGCGATCGAGGTCGAGGACTACATGGCCCAGGGCGCGTCCGAACCGACCAAGGTGTCGGGTGTGTTCCACCCGTCCAACTCGACAATAACAATTGCGCGGCCGACCAGCTCGCGCGTCAAAGGTTTCGGAATGGACATGAAGAACGCCGGCAAGAGCGCGTTCTCAGCGCCGTTCCACTGGTCGAGCTGAGAGTTATTTAGTGCAGACGCAAACGCGCGTCTCCGCGCTTCCGCGGCCGGTTGCGGGCGCCATCGTCGCCGCGCTGGTCGGATGCGCCGCCGCGGCTTGGCTCTTGACCATCAGGCAGGCGGCCGCGATGGGTATGGGCGGCGTCGAGATGATGGACGCCGGCCTGTTCCTCGCGACCTGGGTCGTGATGATGGTCGCGATGATGTTCCCGTCCGTCGTGCCGATCGTTCTAGCGCACGCCTCGGTGACGCGTTCGCGCGGTGGCGGGTACCTGCCCACGGTGGCTTTCGTGGCCGGCTACCTGGTCGTGTGGACCGCCGCAGGGCTTGTGCCGCTGGCCGTCATCCAGGTCCTCTCGTCGTCGTTCGCCGCGCCGGTCGGCGCTGGGCTGCCCAGGCTCGCAGGCGTGGTCATCCTGCTCGCGGGCGTGTATCAGCTGACTCCGCTCAAGAGTGTCTGCCTCAAGGCCTGCCGCTCACCACTCGGTTTCGTGCTGACGCACGACTTCGGAGGCGGCGCGAGGTCGGCTGCGCAGGCCGGCGTCTCGCACGGTCTGTACTGCCTGGGCTGCTGCTGGGCCCTCATGGCGGTGCTGGCGGTCGTTGGCCTGATGAACGTTGCGTGGATGGCCGCGTTCGCGGTCGTCTTCTTCCTCGAGAAGAACTGGCGGTCCGGCGTTCCGCTCTCGCAGGCGGTCGGACTCGTGTGCGTGGCAGGTGGGCTTTTCGTTTTCGTCATGGCTTGACCGGCTAGTGGCGCGTCGCTGGCTCTTACGTCGAATCGTGCAACTGCGATGCGATCCGCCCATGTCGCCGCACCGGCGAGGCTGAGGGCGGCCTGTCCACCCCCGGGGTCTGCGACTTCGCGCTGTCCTGGCGCGTCGAGAATCGCCACCACGGCGACGAAAATCTGGACTGCCTAACCTAGCGGCCGGCTGTCAAGCCATCAACGATTTAAGCGACCGATGGGGGCCGGGCCGGCGTTGGAGATGCGTGACATGGTGAAAAACCTGTCCGACCGTCCGGGCGCCGACGATCTGATCTGGATCGCCGGCGCCACGGCTTGTGGGGCTGATTGGTGAGGTCGCCGGTTTACCATGGCCGGGCCATGACTGAAGAGAACCCGGTGCGGCCCGCCCCCGAAGCTCCGGTCGAGCCGGCCTTCACCCACCCGGCCTCTCCGTTCATCCGCACCGAGGCTCCGACTCCGGCCAAGTTCCCAGGGCCGCCGGTGATAGCTCCGGTCGCTTCCACCTGGGTCCTCTACCGGGCTCAGATCGAATTCGGGCTGGTCGTGCTCGCGTTCCTGATGGTGATGGTCGGTTGCGTCACCGTGGTTCAGGCCAACCCGACCGCGGTGTGGCGCTACTACGTGGCAGCGTTGCCCTTGGCACCGGCTGGATTCCTGGCCTGGCTCTTCGTGCGCGCGGTGGGGCGGCTGAACGACCTGCAGAAGTGGATCCAGATCCAGGCCTTCGGGTTCGCTCTGGGCATGACGGTGCTGGTCACCTTCACCTACGGGTTCCTGGAAGGTGCCGGGATGCCGTACCTGAACTCGGTCTACGTGCTGCCCTTGATCGGGATCCTGTGGGGGCTCGCCACGGCCACCCTTGTGCTGAGGTACCGCTACCGCCGGTAAGCGTCTTCTGGGCCTTAGACTGACGCCCGGTGTCAAGGGGGCGGCGCCTGGCGCAACTCGGTCTGGTCGTGGTGGTGGCTCTGCTCGCGGGCATGATCCTGATCGGCCGGCCGGCCGCGCCGAAGCTGGCTGCGGCCCTGGCGGTCCCGACCGCCTCGCCGTCGCCCTCCCCGACCCCTATCGCCAGCCCAACGCCCGACCTCGGCAATCTCGACGACGACATCGGTTCGATCATGGTCGTGTCGACTCAGGGGACCGACATCTCGCCCACGCTGTCGTCTCTCCTGACGGACGGCAAGGTCGGCGGCCTGCTCCTTTTCGGCTCGAACTTCGGCAGCAGCCCGGCCGGCCTGCGGGCCTGGAGCGATCGCCTACAGGCCATCGCTTCGAGCGCGTGCCTGGACCACCCGATCCTCCTGATGACCGATGAAGAGGGCGGGCAGGTCACCCAGGTGCGAGCCGCCTTCGCGCCGCCTTCGGAGCTGGTCATGGGCGCGGGCGGCCCGGATCACGTGCGCGCGCTCGAGCGTGTGTCGGCCACCGGCCTCCGCTCTGCCGGCCTGGGCCTCGACCTGGCGCCGGTCGCCGATGTCCGGACCAACGTGCGCGACAACGTCATCGGCGACAGGTCCTTTGGTTCGAGCACAGGCTACGTCGCCCCCCTGGTGGCCGCGGCGGTGCAGGGTCTGCACGACGGAGGGGTGGGCGCGACCTTGAAGCATTTCCCGGGCCTCGGCGGGGCGGCGGGCGACCCGCATGTCGCCATCCCGACCGACCCGGAGTCGGAGGCGCAATGGGAGCGGGTCCAGATGCCGGCGTTCCAGGCGGGCATCGCCGCGGGCGCCGACGCCGTGATGACGACTGCGGTCTATGTGCCCGGCCTGGGAGGGGGCGGTATGCCGGCACTGTTCTCGGCACCGGTGGTGTCGAAGCTGCGCACTCAGCTCGGCTTCGGGGGCGTGATCATGACCGACTCGCTGAGCATGGGAGGTATAGGCGTGCGCTGGTCGTTGCCGGATGCGGCGGTCCTCGCAGTGGCCGCTGGCAACGACCTGTTGCTGCTCAGCAACGGGGACCCGGGCTACGAGGCGGATGCTATGGCCGCCGTCCGAGCCGCAGTGCTGTCAGGCCGCCTCGACCGAGCCGCCCTGCACGCATCGGCGATGCGGGTGAACGCCCTTCGAGATCGGTTCGGGCGCAGGTTCATCCACTGCCGCCGCGCGATCCCGGCCTGATTGCCGCCCTGACGGCCCAGGGTAGAATCATTGCTCTGGCCGAGCGGGAGTAGCTCACTTGGTAGAGCGCGACCTTGCCAAGGTCGAGGTAGCGGGTTCGAAGCCCGTCTCCCGCTCCACCTTTTGATCTCAGATTCGCCCTTGAAGGGCGGTTTTGACCCGGCGGATTCAATCGGTCGACGCAACATTGGCCGAGTTGGACGCGTCAGAGAGTAGACGTTCCAAGGCTTGACTGGGCCGAAGCCAGCCGAGGGTTTTGCGTGGGCGGCGGTTCATCTGAGTAGAGACGAAGGCTAGGTAATCGGGCCCGTATCGGCTGAGGTCCTGGCCTTTGGGGAAGTACTGGCGGAGCAGACCGTTGGTGTTCTCATTGGAGCCGCGCTGCCAGGGACTGTGAGGGTCGCAGAAGTAAACCTCAAGTCCAGTCGCAACCTTCAGCTGCATGTGATTGGCCATCTCGTGGCCCTGGTCCCAAGTAAGTGATCGGCGAAGCGTCTTCGGAAGTTCTTGAGCCGCGGCGGTAATCGCTCTCTCAACCTCTTCCGCACCGCGCCCGTTGGGCAGGTGCAGAAGGATGACGTACCGGCTCGAGCGTTCGACCAGCGTGCCGATCGCTGACTTCTTGTTCTTGCCCGTCAGCAGGTCGCCCTCCCAGTGGCCGGGGATCGCCCTGTCCTCGACCTCGGGTGGGCGTTCACTGATCATCACCATGTTGGGGATCCGGCCGCGTCGCTCGGCGACCTTTCGCCTTGGCTTTCGCAGGGCTCGCCCGGTGCGGAGGCAGACCGCCAACTCCCGGCGGAGGGCGCCTCTGCCTTGAACGTAGATCGCTTGATAGATGGCTTCGTGTGACACCCACATCTCTGGCTGGCCCGGAAACTCCTCGCGCAACTCGGCCGAGATCTGCTCTGGACTCAACCTCTCCTTCAGTTTGAACTGCACCAGCTCGCGCAACTCGGAGTTGACCGCCAGCTTCGCGACCTTGGGCCTGGCCGCTCTCCGCTCGGCACGCTCCTGAGCTAAGCTCGGCCGATATTCCCAAGGCTGGGTCCGCTGCCGGCCGGGCCGGCGCTGTCTCAGTGTGCTGCGCGTTCGGTAGCTCTGGTCTCTCATGTTCCGGCGCAGCTCGCGGAAAACCGTCGAGGGCGCCCGGCCTAGCCGCCTGGCGATTGCCCGAATGCTCTCCTCACGCTCAATCCCGGCGTGGATGTCCTCTCGTTCCTCCAGTGACAGGTAGCGCTGTCGCGATTGTGCTGGGACGTTGGATGGCATGATGCCGCCAGCCTGCACGAACCAGCCCGCCGCCGTGTGCCTCCGGACGCCGGCTGCCGCCGCCGCTGCGGAGCAAGCCAGGCCGGCTCTGATTTGAGTCCAGAACAGGTGCTGTCTCTTGCGGTCCTGTAATCGCATGCAACAACCTCCCTAGGGGATGGGTGTTGCATCGACTCCTTGAACCCAAGCCCCAATTGCTGACCCCTACCAACCAGGGGCCAATCCGCTCGACGGCCTAGGCAGCGACGGCGACGCCCGCTAGACTGCGCGTACCCTGAAAGGCCGACCGTGAATTCAGCCGCTGCTTCCCCAGCCTCCTGGACGCCAGCGCTCCGCCGGCGCTCAGCCCGAGCTGGCGTTCCAGGCAAGCGCACGTCCTCAGTAGAGGCCGCACGCCAAGCCGACAGAATCTTCGATCGCGCATTCGAGCTCGCCAAGGAGAATTTCGACGATCTTTGGGAGGAACTGACCGACCAGGGGCGCCAAAACTTCGTGCAAGAGCTTGTCGATGCGCGATTCGCCCAGGACCACATCCGGGCCATGTCCGACGTCATAGATGCCTGGTACCGCACTCTCGAGCTCCGATACAGTCAGGGATATAGCGAGGCGATGGTGGATGCGGGCAAGTCTCCGGTCGAAGTAGAAGAGCCAGTACACACAATCGAGGAACTCCGCGGGCTGCTAAAGCGCTAGCCTCGTGGCCGCGCGCTGGGCGTTTTACGGCGAGTCCGCTCTAAAGCGAATTCGAGATTCCGCGCCCGACGTCCAAGAGGATTTCTATGTGCTGATGTATGAGCTGACGAAAGACCCTCACCGGGCCGGACTCGGGATCCTGCCTCTCAAAGACGGCCCGGGGGGGCAGTACAGCGCTCCGTTTGACAAGGCTGTGCTCATCTTTGAGGTCCTTGCCGACCATCCATGGATTCACTTGTTGTTTGTGCATTGGACGGACGAACAGAGCAGTCGGTAGGTCGGGTCTCATTCCCCCAGAATCTGGTCCATCGCGAGCGCTGCCCCCGATGCATCGCCGGCGTGACGTGGCTATAGACGTCCAGCGTGATCGCAACCGTCGAGTGACCGAGCATTTCGCTGACGATCTTCGGATGCGCGCCACGGCCGAGCAGCACCGTCGCCGCTGAATGCCGCGCGCTATGGTGATGCCGCGTCCCAGTTAGATACAAAGCGCTCCGATGAGCGAGTCCATGTCTATACAGCGAGCAGATATCCGCTTGGTTGAGACCTACGAGCTTTTGGGTGGCCGTCCACGACTGGAAGCGCGAATCGGTGACGAAGGGTTCTACGATGCCAGGATTTTGGCCTTCTCGGCTTGGAACTCTTCTTCGGAAAGAATGCCCTGCGCTTTTAGATCGGCAAGCTTCTTCAATTGCTCGTAACGATCCAGTGCAGGTGTCGTGGCCGCCGGCTGGGAACTGGCGACTGCCTGGGGCTGCTGGCTGCGGGTTCTCGCATAGTGAATCAGCGTCAGAAGTGAGTTGCGCACCTGCGCACCGTTGCTAACTTTGGGCAGTGCCTCGATCACATGACCCGAAGAGGTCTCGAA
>JBAUTF010000220.1:0-16291 GCA_049582065.1 Candidatus Dormiibacterota bacterium
CGGCGGCGAGCCACGCGAGCACAGTCGCCGCGTCGGAGCCGTAAGCCTCGGCCGCCCACACCGAGTCGTAACCGAGGCGCTCGGCGGTCTGGGCGATTTCTAGCTGGTCGGCGGCGGTGAGGCCGAAGCCCCAGTAGCCGACCGATACTCCGAGCTTCACGGAGCGGAGCTTAGGCGGTCGGCGGCTCGGTCGGCACGCTGTCCGGCCAGGTCGTGATGCAGGGCTTCATCAACCGCCAGATCTCCGGCTTCCTCCGCCGCGCGATCAGGATGGACCTCGCCATGATCGTGATCGGGATCCGCTTCGACCCGTCACGCGCCCCCGTGCTGAGCCAGGGCTTATTGGTCTTCCCCATCCGGCGCTTCGCGCCACCTTCCCCGCGAGCGGGGAAGTCACCGGCCGCAACATGCGAGGGGGAGGCGAATTCCTTGCTACTTACCGATCAGGCGCAGGCGCCGGTCGCGCTGGTCGCGGGGTTGTAGGTAACACTCACATTCGGCGTCACGGTGATGTTCGACGCCGACGTGAAAACGGCGAGGTAGTCGGCGCAGCCTTCGGCATCGTGGAAGTCGTAGTTAATGCTGGTGACGTTTTGAAAGCTGATGACGGCTCCGGAGTGGTGCATGCAGTAATGGCTCGTGCCGACCCCGTTTTCAACGCACCGGATCGCCGCCGCCCACTGCTCGAGCTTGAGGATGCTCACGGACATCGGCCCGGTCGAAGTGGCCTGCAGGTGATAGGTGAACGTGTCTGGGATTCCCCCCGCCAGGTAATAGGTTGGCCCATTGATCTGCTGCGGGACGTTCCAGATCGTGAGGTGGGGGTGCGCCAGGTCGGCTTTGGTCTGGGCCAGCTCTCCCAGCGTGGCGGTCAGGTTGGTCTGCGTGGTTTTGAGCTGGTCGTTCAGGTTCTGGTTGCGTCCGGTCAGGGACTCGTTCTGGGTCGTGAGCGATCGGATGGTGGCCTGGTTGCTGGTGTCGTCCAGGTAAAGCATGCCGATGCCGGCGACGGCGACCAGGAGCGCGCCCGCCAGGGACACCGTCCACAGCCTCCGCTCGCGACCTTCGATTACAGACCGCCAGGTCCTGGGCAGCTGGCGGCGACGCATCGGAGGTGGCGCCGAGTACGGTGCCGGGGCTGGTGGCGCCGCCGGCTCGACCGGCGGCGAGAGGTGCTCCATGTCGATCGGCGTCATGATCTCATCCCGCGGACCGCTTGTTGTCAGACCTGACCCGGTCGCGGCCAGACGCCATAGACCTGGCTGATCTTCGACGCCGTCTCCGCCTGCTGGCCGAGGTCTAACGTGAACGTCTTGCCGTCCGGCTGCCAGGCGGGGCCGATGCCGCAGCCGGGCGAGCAGGCCGCCTCTTCGACGTAAAAGATCGTGGTCGAGTTGAGCCACTCGGCCGAGGAGCGGACCGGCTGCAGCTCTCCTCCTGAACGGCCGCCGTGCCCGTAGAGCCAGACATGCGGCATGTCCGAGGAGTCACGCACTGTGAACGCCAGGTTGTCGTCACCTGCATCCGCGCGAGGGTCAATCCACGCGAGCGATAGACCGATCGCCTGCGACACGCCCGCGCTCGAATCCCATGCCTCGATCGTGCCCGAGGCGGCCTGGCGGAAATAGAGCTTGCTGCCGGTGCTGCCCCAAGAGGCCATCGTCCCGGTCGGAAGCGAGAAGGCGAGGCTGCCGTCGGTCGTGCGGCGGACCTGGAGCTGGTCTCCCGAGCCGGTGAATGTCTGCACGAAAGCGAAGTACGCGCCGTCCGGCGAGAACGCCAGGTAGGCGTCGTCGTCGTTGGGGTTGGTGCCTCGCCCGGGCACCGGCCCGAAGGTCGCCACGACCCGGTCTCCGCCACCACTGAGCAGGTGCAGGTTGACCGCGCTCGAGTCCGATGTGACGTACGCGAGGAAGCCGCGGTCGGGGCTCCACGCGTGCAGACCGTCGAGGAAGCTGCCGCCCAGCCAGCTCGCGGCGACGACCGCTGTGTCGGAGAACAGGTCGAGCGCCGCGATGAGGCTCGTGCCGGGAGCGCTCGGGCTGCCCTGCGAGGCGTACCAGGAGACCATCGTCTGCGTCACGAGCCGCGGCGCGAACGAGCCGCTGGAAAGCGTGCAGAGCGGCCTGGGGTTCTTGGCATCGGTCACGTCGGCCACGATCGGGCTCGAAGCACCCTGCATCAGGAGCACGGCCTCGAGGCTGACCGCCTGACCCGAGCACGAGGCATGCATCGCGGCCCAGGCGGGGACGACCGCGGGGCTGGGCACGGGCGAAGGCGATTCCAACGGGCTGGGAGTGGGACTCGGGCTTGGGCTCGGGCTCGGGCTCGGCGACGGGCTCGGGCTCGGGCTCGGCGACGGGCTCGGGCTCGAATGGCTCAGGCTCGAGTGCGCGGCCAGAGGGCCGTTGGCCGAGCAGCCGGAAACAGCCACCAGAAGGCACACGAGAGCTACCCCTGTCCTCACACGAGAGATCAACGAACCAAGGTGCGTGGACGTTACGCGTGTGCGGATGGGATGCACCGCGCCCAGAATAGGCGCGTTTACCGACCACGTTTAGCGCCGGGTTAAGGATTCAGGGGTGATCAAGCTGGGTAGCCTTCTGGCATCGATATGGCTGGCCGCAGTCTGCGCCGACCCGGTTCCCCTCACGGCCGGAGTCGAACTTGCCGCCAGCCACACCGAGGCGGTCGGCTCCAATGTGCAGCTCGTGGTCACGGTGACCAACACCGGTCCTCTCATCCCCAACCTCGGCCTTGTGTTCAGGACGGCGGACCGTTGGTACGAAGTGCACCGCGTCACCGACCTCGCGGGCTGCACCGTCGCGGCCGGCGCGTCGGCGTTCGATTGCGGCGACCTGGCCGTGGGCGAGACCAAGACCTTCACCTTCACCGGGGTCGCCACAGTCGCGGGCACCTTTCACTACGAGCTCGGGATTCGCGAGCTGGTCCAGCCCTATGACTACGTGAACGATCACCCGGACGGGCCTGACGTGCAGGTGTGGGATGAAGTGGTGTCGGGGCCGTGAGGGTCAGGGCCGGCAGGAGGGCCATCGAGGCTTGACCCCCACCCCGTCTTTGTCCTCGGAACAACCGAGACAGTCAGGACGGCAACACCAACGTCGATGCAGGTCATCGGCGGGCGCCTCGATGCCTACCCTGAGCACGTTCGCGCTCCCGCACTCCAGAATGACCAGGTGACACCTCAAAGCATCGACGAATACCTGGCCGCGCTCGATGAGCCGAAGCGGAGGACTCTACAGGAATTGCGTCAAACCATCCTCGACATCATCCCGGATGCCCAGGAATGCATTTCGTACGGCATGCCGGCGTTCCGGGTCGAGGGAAAGGTAATCGCCGGGTTCGCCGCTTTCAAGAACCACCTCAGCTACCTGCCTCACAGCGGGTCGGTACTTGGACGGCTGTCCGAAGACCTGGCCGGCTATGAGAGCACGCCGGGGTCATTGCACTTTCCGATTGACCGGCCACTCCCGAAAGGTCTCGTCAAAAAGCTCATCGCCAATCGCCTCAGCGAGGTCCGCGGGCGGGCGATTGATAAGGGTCGATAAGGCCCAGGCCTGATCAAGCAAACCTATCGATCACTTGTGGCCACCGGATCGGAGGGAATTCCGCCTGTGGGCGACAGAGGAGCCGTTCAAGCGCGCGTGATACGCACGTTTGGCGCCTGACGTGTGGTTTCGCCGGCGAAGACGACGGAACCCTCCATATATTGTTGACACGACATATGTTGCTAGAATAATATGTCGCAATGCCCGACATCTTCCAGATCCTGGCGGACCCCACGCGCCGCCGCCTTGTCGAGGCGCTGCGGACGGGTGAGCATTCGGTCAACGAGCTGGTCGACGTGGTGGACATTGGCCAGCCTGGTGTTTCGCGGCAGCTGGCCATCCTGCAGGATGCCCAGTTCGTCGTAGTCCGGCCCGACGGCCGGCGGAGGCTGTACGCCCTGCGCCCGGAGCCGTTCTGGGAGCTGAACGACTGGATGACCACGTACCGCGGCGTGTGGGAGGCCCGGCTGGACAGGTTTGCCGCCGAACTTGATCGACGGCGCAGGACGCGATCGAAGGACAAAGACAACAAGGAGCGACGCCAATGACACAAGCAGGTACACGGATGGCAGCGGCCAGCGAGAAGGAAACCCAGGTGCAAGGGATCACACCATGTTTTGTGTTCACCGATCGAGCCGAAGAAGCCGTCAATTTCTACGTGTCTCTGTTCAACGACTCCGCGGTCCTGAGCGTCACGCGCAGTGATGGGAAAGGTCCGATACCTGAGGGCAAGCTGATGCATGCCAGCTTCCAGCTAGACGGCCGGGAGTTCACGGCCTTGGACGGCGGACCCTCCTTCACGTTTTCCGACGGGATCTCGCTACTGGTGACCTGCAACACGCAGGAAGAGATCGACAGGTTGTGGGCGCGGCTCACCGACGGCGGAGAGGAAGGCCCGTGCGGCTGGCTAAAAGACCGGTTCGGCGTCTCGTGGCAGGTCGTCCCCGCCGCTTTGGGGGAGATGTTGGGCGACTCGGAACACGGGAACTCCGCCAAAGCCATGGAAGCGATGCTCCAGATGCGGAAGCTCGACATCGCAACCCTCAGGAAGGCGTATCGGAGCGGCTCCTAGGTTGGCTTCGAAGACACAGGATGCACGCCGCAAAATCACTCTCGAGCGAACCTTCAATGCACCCATCGAGGACGTTTGGGACCTCTGGACGACAAAGGAAGGGATCGAGTCCTGGTGGGGCCCGGAAGGGTTCGCAGTCCACGTCCACAAGGTCGATCTTCATCCTGGCGGCGAGCTTTTGTACGCGATGACCGCCACCGCTCCCGACCAGATCGAGTTCATGAAGAAAGCGCGGATGCCACTGACGACCGAGAGCCGGGTGATCTACACGGAGGTCGTCCCGCCGCGGCGACTCGCGTACTCACAGTTGGCCGACTTCATCCCCGGCGTCAAGCCCTACGAGGTGCCCACCACTGTCGAGCTCGACGCGAGCCCGCAGGGCGTGCGGATGGTCTTGACCTTCGAAGCGATGCACGACGAGCACTGGACGAAGTTGGCGGTAATGGGTTGGGAGAGTGAGCTCGGCAAACTAGCGAAGCTCCTCGAGCCAAAGGGGACGACGTAGAGCAGCTTATCTGCGCGCAAAGCTTCGGTGACCGGCAGGACGCGAGTCGAAGCCGGCAGCCCAAGCGGGACGCTATTCGAACCGCCTCGGCGAACTCGATCAGCTCGCAGAGCCTCGACTTCGGCGTCCAGCACCGGGCGGCGCGAAAGGGTCGACGACATCCACATCTGCGAATCGGCGGAGCCCGATGTCGCGGCTGTAGATCCGCCGTACGCCGTGCTGCCTCATCAACGTAATGAGGTGGGCGTCGGGCACGTCGTTTCCGCGTGCCTGGTCGCGGCTCGTTTGACGGAACAGCTCCCAGAATCCGTCCGCCTCGCCTGGTGTACGCACGTGCGGCCGCTGGAGAAGGGCTTCGGCGTTCGCGGTCGCCTCGCGTGCGCTCAGCGGCTTCGGGAGGATCGCGGGGTGCGTAACCATGCGCAGGTAACCCAGTACCACCGGCCAGAACAAATACAGAAGGTCGGGTCCAGCCGCCAGGCGCGTAACCAGCTGTATGGCTTGCGGGTAGACAGGATCGCTCTGATTGCTTGCGTAGACGAGGATGTTGGCGTCGACGGTTGCGCTCATCCGCGCGCGTCGAGCAGGGCCCTCACCGCCTCCTTGTCTTCGAGGTCAACCGATGGCCGTCCCAAATCCTTGGCGATCCACGCCAGGCCACCGGGATCCCGAGGACGCCCCTCCTCCCTAAGAGACGTGGCCAGCAGCTCGGATGCGAGCTGGCCCATGCTCTTGCCCGCGCCCTTGCTGCGGCGCTTGAGCTCCTTCGCGACCGTGGGGTCGAGATCGATGGTGGTGCGCATGATGCGTGATGCTACCACGGCGCGCATCAGATGAAGTAGCCCAAGCGGGACGCTATTCGAACCACCTGGACCAGGTCGAAAAGCCACTCAGCTGCCCCGCTGGTTGGCCGTCCTAGGATGGCGCGGAAAGCTCGAAGCGGTTCAACTCGCGGATCTGTGACACTGGACCGCGATCGCCAGGCCACCCATCAATGTTGGAGAGCGCCTCCATAAGTGCTTCATCTGTGGCTGGCACGTCACACAGGGGATACTGGATTCTGGGCGGAAAGGGTCGCGAGGTTGGGATCAGCTCTGGACGACGACGAGAACGACGAGAACGACGTCCGGTGAGATACCCGCGGTCAGGATGGCGTTGCTGTGGGCAAACCGAGAGAGGTAGCCGCGGCGAGCAATCGATCGTCGTAGGAGACCACAGCTGCCAGATCATCTCCCAGGCTCGCGGCGGCCGCCAGATGGATCGAGTCCAACGATCGCAGCTCGGTCGGATCTAAGTCAGCAGCACGGTCGAGAAGCGCGTCGTCGAGCCGGATGAGGTGGACGCCGGCTACGAGCCTACGGGCCTCAGGAATCAGGCGTGGAAGACCGGCGCGCCGCACGACTCGGACCAGCTCGACCCTCAGCAGCGCCGCTGACGCGCGTTCCGGCCGCCGCCGCAGCCACCTTCGCAAAGCAGGCGACTCCCGTTCGGTCATCAGGAGCTTCACCGCCGCCGAAGTGTCGAGGTAAGCAACCTCAGCGCTCATCTGCCCTCATGTCAGCCAGGATCTTTGACAGAAGTGGTTTCCCAGCGATCCGCGGCAACGGCTTCACGTCGAGCAGGTCTCCTGTTGCATCGCTCGCTCGTCCCTCGGCCAAAAGCTGTTGAAGCCTGCTCGCCTCATGCATTGGCACGATCCGCGCAACGGCTCGACCCCGGTCGGTCACCTCGACGACCTCACCCGCTGCGACGCGACGCAACACCGCGGTTGCGTTCTGACGAAGCTCCCTGACTCCAACCCTTTCCATGTAGCACATAGTAGCACATTGTGGTGTCAATGTGCTTCACTGGGGTCGGAGCAAGAAAGATCTTCGTGGTGGTTGGGCCGTTCACCACCACGCGCGATGCCGAACAGCTGTTCTGGTAGCCCCGGCGGTGTGCAACTGACGATGGCCGCTTACACCGAGGCCCGGGTGGACTCGCGTAGCCGCTCGTATGGAGTTTGACCGCCGAGAGACCCGTGTGGACGATCGAAATTGTAGAAGCGCTCCCACTCCTCGAGCTTCAAGTTAAAGACCTTCGTATCGTCGACGACTACCCCTTCGAGCATTCGGTAGAACTCATCGGCATCGATCCGGTGCGAACGCTCGACCTTGCCGTTCAGCCGTGGCGTGGCCGGCTTGATGTAAACGTGGGCGACCCCCTTGTCGAGGACGTGCCAGTGGAAGACCACGCCGAACTCGGGGCCGTTGTCGGTCTGGAGCAGCTGGACCTGGAAGGGGAGCTTCTCGAGCGTGTATTCGACGAAGTCGATCGCTGTCTTCTGGTTGAGCCGGTCGTAGATCTTGAGGACCCGGAGGCGTGTGCAGTCGTCGATCGCGGTGAACTGGTAGTGCTTCTTCCGGGAGCCGCCGATCGGAGCAATGAACTTGACGTCGACCTGGACCGCATGGCCAGGCAGCGGCTTCTCGTAGCGCTTCCAGCGCTCCTTGTGCGGCTTGTATCGTTGCGAACTCGGTAGCCGACTCATCTCGAGCCGCCGCAAAATCCGCCAGATTCCGGAGGGGCTGACGACGATCTCGTGGTACCGCTTTAGGTACATCGCGATTCGGTGCGGGCCGAAGTGGTAGTACCGACGGAGATGGACGATCTTGGCGACCACCTCCTGCTTGGTCGTCCTCGGACTCAGGTGTGGCCGCGAGGAGCGGTCGCGCAGACCGTCGACACCCAGCTCCTCGTACCGCCGCAACCAGATGTAGTAGCACTGCCTAGTAATGCCGTAGTACCGGCAAGTCAGCGAGACGTTGCGGGTCACCTCCTGCGCGTGCCGGATGATCGCCAGGCGCTTGGCCGCGTTCCTCGATAGCTCTCGTTCGGTCATCGAACCTCCTCCTGAATTGGAGGCCCAAGTGGCAACGACCTACGTCAGTTTCAGACTGGTAGCCCCGGCGGGATTCGAACCCGCGATCTCAGCCTTGAGAGGGCTGCGTCCTAGTCCACTAGACGACGGGGCCACGGGATGGTGGGCGGCATTGGGTTTGAACCAATGACCTCTCGCGTGTGAGGCGAGCGCTCTCCCACTGAGCTAGCCGCCCGCGGGAGCCCTCATTCTACCCAGCGCCGTACGATCATCATCCGGATGCCCACTCCTCTGGCGGAGCGCCACTGCGTCGTCTGCAAACCTGGCACCACGGCACTCTCCCCTGACGACGTGGCGGGCCTTCTCGAGGATCTCCCGGGCTGGTCGGTCGAGGAGGCCGACGGCCACCTCGAGCTGACCCGCACCTTCAAGTTCAAGGGATTCCTGCCAGGCGTTGAGCTCGTCAACCGATTCGCGACAGTCGCCGAGGCGGAGGGGCACCACCCCGACCTTTTGCTGACCTACGGCTCCCTGGAGGTCAGGCTATGGACCCATGCCGCCGGCGGCCTGACCGAGAACGACTTCATCCTGGCGGCGAAGCTGGAACGGGTTGCGGAGCCGTAGACAATAGTTCCTCCCCATCCCCCGGCTGCGCCGGGGACTTCCCCACGCGGTGGGGAAGCCGGTACTTCCCCGCGAGCGGGGAAGTGAGAAATCACTTCCCCCACGCGGTGGGGAAGCCGGTACATCCCAGTAAGCGGGGAAGTGATTGCAGCTCCATTTACCTGCCGGCGGCGAGGTCGAGGGCCGTCTGACAAAGTCTTAACTGCAATTCCCCTGAATTGTCGGCGCTCGCGTGATAGCTTCTTCAAGCTCCATGCACTTCTTCATCTGCTGGTTCTTCCACCAAAAAGAGCGCGAGGTACTGCTGAAGGGGGTCCTGCCGGGCGGGATCGACGCCGTGGTCTTCTGCTGGCGATGTGACCGGATGCGCGGCCGGGCCGTGCGCGTCCTCCAGCTGAGCCCCAACGGCCTGCGGGCTTAGCGCCCCGGGCCCACCTCTCCAGCTCGACCGCGGCCGGCGGGTAGGCCGGCTGTTACGTCCTCCTCGTCGGGGACCAGATCGACATCCTCGCCGGTGTAGGCCGAGGCCTGCATCCTGAACAGCCTGGCGTAGCGGCCATCCAGCTGCATCAGCTCCTCGTGCGTCCCCTCCTCGACCAGCCGGCCGTGCTCCAGGAACACGATCCGATCTGCCCGCCTCACGGTCGAAAAGCGGTGGGAGATGTAGACCGCCGTGCGACCGCGCGTCAGCGAGCGAAGTCTCTCGAAGAGGTCGTACTCCGCCTGCGCGTCGAGCGCGGACGTGGGCTCGTCGAGCAACAGGATCTTCGCGTCGCGCATGAACGCGCGCGCCAGCGCAACCTTCTGCCACTCGCCGCCCGACAGGTTCACCCCCGCGTCGAACCACTTGCCGAGCGCGGTGTCGTAACCCTCGGGCAGCTTCGAGATCAGCTCATGCGCGCCGGCCTGCTCGCTCGCATGCACGATCGCTCCTCGATCTGACAGATCGTCCAGGTTGCCGAGCCCGATGTTCTCCGCCGCCGTCGCCTGGTAGTCGACATAGTCCTGGAACATCGCGCCGATCTGCCGGCGCAGCTCATCCGGATCGAGGTCGCGGAGATCGACACCGTCGATCAGGATCCGGCCACCCGTCGGGTCGTAGAGCCGGCAGATCAGCTTGAACAGGGTCGTCTTCCCCGCGCCGTTGCGCCCGACCACCGCGAGCGTCTCCCCCGCTTTGACCGTGAAGCTCAGCTCGGTCAGCGCGTTCTTCTCGGCGCCGGGATAGGCAAAGGTGACGTTGTCGAAGCGAATCTCGCCTTGCACCGGCTCGGCCAGCTTGGCCGGCTTGACCGCAACGGCCATCGACGGCTTGATCGCCATCAGCTCGAACAGGTTGTTGAGGTAGAGGTTGTGCTCGTACATCCCCGAGAAACCGCTCAGGATGCCCTGGATGGAACTCTGCACCGACTGCGCCGCCACGGTGTACAGGGTCAGGTCGCCCAGAGTCAGGCGACCGGCGATGGCCTGCAGCGCCACATAGAGATAGGTGAGCGACGTGGTGATCGTGCTGAGGTTGCCCCAGGCGAACCCGGTCAGGTAACGCCGGACGACCTGCGAGCGCTGGCTGCCGTAAAAAGCGTCGGCGATGAGCCGGTAGCGGCTGATGAAATAACCGCCGAGGCCGAACAGCTTGACCTCTTTCGCGAAGGAGTCGGTCGTCACCAGCGTGACCATGTAGTTCATCCGCCTCAGCAGCCGCGAGCCCCAGCGCGCGATGTTGTAGCCTCGCCAGCCATAACGCGTGTCCGCGATGAAGGCCGGGATGGGCGACACGAGCGCCAGCAGGGCGAGCAGCGGGCTCACGCCGAGCAGCAGGGCGATCATCGTGGCGAAGGTCAGAAGGGTCTGGACCAGGCCGAACGCGGTCGAGATCATGATCACCGGACGGTTGATCGAATCGTTCTGGGCCCGGCGCAGGAGGTCGTAGGAAGCCGGGTCTTCGTAGAACTGCAGGTCCAGCGAAGCGGCCTTCTCCATCACCATCAGCTGAATCCGCATCGCCACCGAGTTCTGCAGCAGCTGCTGCGTGATGTTGCGGATCGTGCCGAGGAACGCGGTGAGCGCGAACAGCGCCAGCTGCACGACGGCGAGGAAGACCAGCATGCCCACGGCCGTGAAGACCGGTGCCGGCACAAGCCCGAGCGAGTGCGGACCACCGATCGCTGCGAGGGTGACGCGGTCCACCGTGTGGGTCCGATTGATCACGATGCCCTGCACGACCGCGTTGATCAGCAGCTTGGAGGTGTAGGCGGCCGCGGCAGGAATGACGCCTGCGACCGCCGTGGTGATGAACAAGATGAGCGTGGTCGCCGGGCTGGCGTCCCAAACGAGCCGGAGGACTCGAGGCAGTGCCGCCGTGGTGCCGGTGACGGATTGCTTCAGGCTCTCCCAACGGCCACGAAGGTCCTTGGGACCTTCTGGCGGCGCGGGCGGCTCGATCGCGGGGTCGCCGGTGAGCCCGCTGTTGGCGGTCCCCGTGTCGGGCTTTCGGCGGTGCCGGGCCGCCCACCAGTGCATGGCGGGTGGCCCGGCGCCCGGCGGCATCATCCCCATTTCATTCCGAGCTTACTGAAACCGGCTTGACAAGCTATCTATTGCAGTGTAATCATGTAACGCATGGATCAAAAAGAGTTCGACACGATCAAAGGTTGGTTTGCCGGAAGGCTCCCGGACGGCTGGTTCACGGGGGTGGACGTGACGGTGGAGGATGACCAGATCGTCGTCCTGGGTGCGCTGCCCGAGCTCAATGTGGGCTCGACTCCCGAGGAAAAGGAAGGTGCGGCGGCCGGGCGCATTGCGCGGTTCCGTGAGGAGACGCGCGGCCAGAGGATCGGCATCGCCCAGGAGGCCGAAGAGCGCTTCCACAAGTACATCACGTGGGGCGCGAAGCTCGGCGGCGTCACCAAGCGCTTCAACCCAGGCGGTGGCGGCGGCCGGTCGGGCGGCGAACGCGGAGTGATGATCGGCCGGGCGTGGCGCCGGCATCATGGGCGGCGCGAGCATGCGCCTGCGGCGGAATCCCAGTCCCAGGTCTTCTGATCCGCCTTCCGAAAATCTACTCCCCATCCAGACCCAGGGCCGACCTGTCCGCTGGCGGGGAGGTGCTCACCGCGGAGTAAATGCTGCCCAGGTGGCGGCTCGGGATGGTTCTCAGGAGGCGCGTCCTGACGAACCCCGCCCGGACCGCCATCAGCTCCCACCGCTCGTACGAGAAGGGATGCGGCACCCAGGGATTGCCGTGGTCGGTCCCGTATTCGACGACGATGAGCCTGCCTCCCGGACGGAGCATCGCCCGCACCGATTCGAGCACGGGGCCTTTTTCGCGCACGAAATGCAGGGAGTTCGCCATCACGATCCCATCGAGGTCTTGAAGCTCCAGCGGGCGCGTGAAGTCGGCAGCCTTCACCTCGATCGCGACGCCCGGATATCTCTTCCCCATCTCCCCGGCCAGGTCGCGCATGACGCGCCCGTCCCTGTCGACCGCGGTGATGTGAGCTCGCGGACCGATCAGCTCGGCCAGTGCGAGCGTGAACGCGCCCTCGCCCGCGCCCAGGTCGGCCCACCGGCCGTCCCGCTCGGGGACTCCGTCTCGGAGCAGAGCGACAAGGTCCGATTGGTTCACCTGCTTGCGGCGACCGCCTCGCGGACCGCGGGCGCGACCTCAGACGCAAACCAGCGGAGCGCCTGCGGGTCCTCGACACCGCCGATCACGTAGGTGTCCATTCCGGCCTCGATCGTCATCGATGCGAACTGCTCGACGGGCACGTCGGCGCCGGCGTTGAGCACGCGGCGGATAGCCCGGGGATCGCGGCCCGCTTCGGCGGCCGCTTGGTCGATGCGGCGGTTGCCCTCGAGCAGGTCCGCAGGCTGCACATAGCCCAGCGACGGCACCCAGCCGTCGGCCGCGCGCCCGACCAGTGACAGCATCCGCGGCTTGTAAGCGCCAAGCCAGATTCCGATCGGGTGCGCCGGCGCCGGGCCCGTGTGCACGCCATCCAGCTGGTAGAACTCGCCGGCGAATCGCACCCCACGTTCTCCAGACCACATGAGCCGGATCACCTGGATCGCCTCTTCGAGGGCGCTGACGGATTCGCCGCGGGTCCGGACCGGGCCGCCGATGGATTTGATCGCCTCCCAGCTCCCGCCGGCGCCCAATCCAAGCTCTAAGCGACCACCAGTGAGCAGGTCGAGTGATGCCGCGGCCTTGGCGAGCACCGCCGGCGGCCTGAGCGGCACGTTCACCACGTCAGGAAAGACCGTGATTCGCGATGTCCGCACGGCGATCGCCGTGAGCAGCGTCCAGGTGTCGAGGAACCTGTGTTGGTAGGGATGGTCCTGGATCCCGACCAGGTCGAAGCCCAGGTCATCCGCCAGCAACGCCAGCTCGAGCGTGCGCCGTGGGTCGGCGGCGGCTGGAGTGAGAAAGACGCCGAACTGCACAGGCCGGCCGTAATCCATGCGTCCAACTAGAAGGCCGGCGGCCTCGACGCTATTTCGTAGCCTGTCGAGCCCGAAGAGTGGGACGGCTATACGCCCGCCAGACGGCCTCCGTCGATGGACAGGACTGCGCCCGTGATGAAAGATGCCTGGTCGGTGCAGAGCCAGACCGCCGCCCTGGCGACCTCATCGGTCCTGCCCAACCTTCCCATCGGAATGCGAGCCGAGATGATCTGTCGCCTTTCGTCATTCAGGTTCGCCGTCATCTGCTCAATTTCGATCGGCCCCGGAGCGAGCGCGTTGACCCGGATGTTGCGCCGGCCGTAGTCCACCGCCGCGGTCTTCGTCAGTGCCACCACACCATGCTTGGCAGCGGCATACGGGCCCATGCCGAGGGCGCCCTGCAGGCCCGCCGTCGAGCTCATGTTGACGATCGCGCCGCCACCGCCGGCGAGCATTGCTGGGATCTCGAAGCGCATGGCGAGGAACACGCCGTAAAGGTTCGCCTTGAGCCCAGCCTCGAAATCCTCAAAGGGGATTTCGGCGAGGGGCCTGGGAAGTTGATTGGCACCCGCGTTGTTGAAGGCGGCGTCCAGGCGGCCGAAGGTTGCGACGGTCTTCTCAACCAGTTGCTCCATCGACGCGGGGTCCGTGACATCGGTCGGCACGGCGAGTGCCTTGCCCCCACGGGCTGTGATCTGCCCGGCCAGGGCCGAAAGGCGGTCTGCCGTCCGCGCCGCCAGGATCACGCTCGCGCCGGCGTCTGCAAACGCAAGCGCAGATGCGGCGCCGATGCCGCGGCTGGCGCCGGTGACGATGGCGACCTTGCCATCGAGCAAACCCGTCAAGCGGGTCGCGCCGCCGGTGCCGGCCGGGCCTTGATCATGCTTCCGAGCAGCTCCGCCAGACCGATCGCGCCAAGGCCGATCAGCAGGTGGATGACCTGGATCACCCAGTGCCAGCCGCCCGTGAGCAGGTGGACCTGGGTGAGCCCGAGCACCGGAGCGATCACACCCCAGGCCAATCCGACCACCGCCAGCCGGAGCGCGACGCGGGCGCGGATCGCGAGAAACGCCAGCGTCCACAGACCCAGCACCAGCAGCAGTCCCAGCAGGATGTGGACCAGGTGGAGCGAGTCGAGGTTCCCGGTCCAGAAGATCACGCCGAGAACCAGGAGCACGATCCCGCTCACGCGGACCGTCATCTGCGCCAGGGTCGCAAGCGTCATCCGATAAGAAGATAGTTCACCCACATCTCGAGGGGTTGCGCCATGCTGGGCGTTAAAGAGCTGGATGGGCACAGGGCAATATCACGAACCGCCGGACGAGCTGAGCCCGGAAATCCGGACATTCGCGCGAATGGCTGCGTCGCTGCAGGAAGAGGCGGAAGCCATCGGCTGGTACGAACAGCGCATCTCCCTCGAGCGAGACCCGCAGGCGAAAGCGATCATGCAGGACGCTCAACAGGAGGAGTTCAAGCACTTTGCGATGGCGCTCGAGTTCCTCTCGCGCCGCAAACCCAAGTGGCGCGCGGTCCTAAAGGAGGTCCTTTTCAAAGTGGGCGACATCGTCGAGCACGGCGAAGAGGGCGAAGAGGCCGAGAAGAAGGCCTAGCGGCTTCGGCAGCGACTCGTCTTACAGGAGAAGGACTGATGAAGGTCACCATTCTTGGCACCGGGAAAATGGGCGGCGCGATGGCCAGGCGCCTCGAGGCAGCGGGCCACGATCTGACCCTGTGGAACCGAACGCGGGACCGTGCCGAGGCGCTCGGCATAGGCGTGGTCGCGGCGACACCGGACGAAGCCGCGGCCGACGCGGATGTCGTCATCTCAATGCTCACCGACGCCGACGCCGTGCGCGCCGCATACCTGGGAGAGCACGGCGCGACGAAAGCCGCGAAAAAGCAGGTGTTCGTGGAGATGAGCACCGCCGGCCCTGACCTGGCCAAGGACATCGCGCCGGCGATCCAGAAAGCGGGAGCTCAGTATGTCGAGGCGCCTGTGCTGGGAAGCATCCCGAGCATCGAGGCGGGCCAATGCATCGTGTTCGCCGCCGGTTCCGAGGCCGCCGTCGACCGTGCCCGCCCGGTGCTCGAGGCATTCGGTGAGATCAAGTACACGGGGGAATTCGGCAGCGCGGCGGGTCTGAAGCTCGTGGCCAACACGATGCTCATGGGCGTGACGGCACTGGGCGCCGAGGTACAGGCTGCGGGCACGGCCGCCGGGCTCGAGCCCGACCTGGTGTTCTCTGTGATCACCCGCCTGGTGCCCTACCTTGCGGTGCGCAAAGCAGGGATCGTCGGGCACAACTACAAGCCCGTGACATTCGCTCTGCGCGACGCGGTCAAGGACCTGAAGCTGGCGACCGACCTCTACCGCCGGTCAGGCGCCTCCACGCCGCTGGTCAACAAGACGGCGGAGCTCTACCTGCGCGCAGCCAGTTCCGCCGTAGACCTCGACATGTCCGCGATCGCGACGGTGTACGCCCGGACTTAAATCGTCTCGAGGATCGCCTGGACGGCGGCGATCTCGTCGAGGCTCACGGCATGGGCCATCCCCGGGTACAGGCGCACTGTGACGTCCGCGCCCAGGCGCTCGAAAACGGCGCCGCTTTCGAGCACACGCTCCTTGGGGATGTGAGGGTCGACGTCGCTGCAGCCCAGGAAGACGGGGGTGCCGTCGAAAGTGCCGGGATAGTCGCGCGGCGTCCCATCGGGGCCGATGAGACCGCTGCTGAACCCGATGACGGCGCCGTAACGGCGGGCGTTGCGCGCGGCGAACTCGAGCGAAAGGCTCGCCCCTTGCGAAAAGCCCAACAGGACGATGCGAGCCGCGGGAACGGTCGCCTCGACCTCCTTGACCAGGCCGGCCAGCATGTCGAGCGCCGCGCTGAGGTACGGCTCGTTGGACTCGATGGGAGCGGTGAACGGGTTCGGGTACCACGTGTTGCCCGCGGCCTGCGGCGCGAGATAGGCGAATCCGGGCTGCTGCAGCTCTGCGCCGATGGCCATGATGTCCTCCGCCGCGGCGCCCCGGCCGTGGACCAGGATCATCGCGGCTCGCGCGAACTCAAGGGGTTCTCCGGTTCGCAGCACGCGCTGGCCGTGGGCGATGGACACTTCGTCCGTAGTATGACGACGACGTGAGAGGCGACTTTGTCTACTCCAATCCGCGCTTCATCCACTGGGGCCCGGGCTCGCTAGGCCAGCTGGCATCGGAGCTT
>JBAUTF010000221.1:0-1596 GCA_049582065.1 Candidatus Dormiibacterota bacterium
CCTGGTACAGCGCCTGGACCGCCCCAAAGTGCTTGTCGATGCCCCGCAACTTCAGGAGCGGCTCCACCGCAGCCGGCGTCCCGCCCGCCGCTCCGCCGGGGTCGTGATTCATCTCAGTCGCCTCAGACACGGGACACGCTTCCGGTGCGGGCGCCCCGGCGCGACGAGACGTCGACCAGCACGGCGATCAGCAGCACGGCCCCCGGAAGGATGTACGTCAGTGGTGTGGAGTACGCCCCAAGGGACAGCAGGGAGACCCCGTAGGCGATGCCGCCGATGAGCAGGCCACCGAGCAGGGCGTGAATCGGCTTCCCCCGGCCGCCGAAGAGGCTGGTGCCTCCGATGACCGCGGCGGCCACCGAATACAGGATCAGCTGCCCGGGATCCGCCGCGTTGGTGCTGTACTGCCCGTAGAAGAACGACCCGAGCAAGATCCCGCCGAACCCGGCGGTCGCCGAGCACAGGGCGAACGCACCGGTGCGCACCCAGGCAAGATTGACACCGGCGCGGCGAGCCGCCTCGGGGTTGCCGCCGATCGCGTACACATAGCGGCCGAATCGCGTGCGCTGCAGGAGCAGCGTCCAGACGCCCACGATGACGAGGACGATCGGGATGACCTCGGGCACGCCGGGTGGCAGGTTCTCCCCGCAGATCGCGACGACAGCGGCGCCTCCGGCGGCGATGAAAGCGATGCGCATCACGATCACGGCGGCCGGGGGCGCCACGAGCCCGCTCCGGCGCCGGGCGCTCCCGCGGAGCCATATCGCCGCACCCGCGATGACGACCAGCACCGCGAGCGCCACCCATCCCACCGTCGGGTCGATGACACCCTGCACCAGGTTGAAGATCACGCTCTGGTTGGGCAGCTGGGAGCTGACGCTGAGCGTGCCGTCAGCACCGCCCAGAATGATGACGACGATGCCCTGGAACAGCAGGTATCCGGCCAGGGTCACGACAAACGAGGGGATCCGCAGCCGCGACGCGAGCGTCCCCTGGAGTGCGCCGATGAATCCGCAGCAGACCAGCGCCATGAGGATCGCCGCCCACCAGGGCCAGTTGGGCCCGGGGTCGACCTGCACGAGCTTGAAGGCGATCGTCCCTCCGAGGAGTGCGACCGAGCCGATGGAGAGATCGATCTCTCCGAGCAACAGGACGGAGATCTCCGCCGTGGCAAGCACGACGTACACCGTGCTCAGACCGAAGATGTAGACGAGATTGCTGGGACGCAGGTACGCATTCTCGGGCGTGATGATTCCGAAGACGCCGCCCACGATGACGAGTCCGAGCAGGACGGGGAGGACGCCGCTGTCGCCGCTGCGGATGCGCTGCAGCCAGGCGCGCAGGTACTGGCCCAGGGACTGGGCCATGATCTCCGGGGGCAGTTCGGCGACGGCGGCGTCCGAGGCCGCGGTGAGATCCACCATCGGGCCGGCGGGGACGGGCGCGGTGGCCACGATCGGGTCCTCGTTCTCGGTCTGGGCCATGCCTCAGGCTCCCCCCGTGGTCGTGGCGCTGGCAGCTCCCACCGCGGCCACATGCGCCTGCATCTTGGGACCGCCGGTGGTCATGTACTCGATCACGCTCTGGCGGTCGAAG
>JBAUTF010000222.1:0-9409 GCA_049582065.1 Candidatus Dormiibacterota bacterium
CAGGCCACTTGCTGGCAGCGTAGTAATCGGGCCATCGAGTGAACGGTTTCGTCACAGTAGACGGCAACGAAGCCGTGGCGCGTGTCGCGCACCGGCTGAGCGAGGTGATCGCGATCTATCCGATCACGCCCTCCACCGCGATGGGCGAGCAGGCCGACGCCTGGTCGGCGGCGGGCCAGACCAACCTGTGGGGGACCGTCCCCGAGGTGATCGAGATGCAGAGCGAGGCGGGGGCCGCCGGCGCTCTTCATGGAGCCCTCACGGCCGGCGCCCTCTGCACGACCTTCACGGCCTCGCAGGGACTGCTCCTGATGCTCCCCAACATGTTCAAGATCGCGGGCGAGCTGACGCCGACGGTGTTCCATGTCGCGGCGCGGGCCGTGGCGACCCACGCGCTTTCGATCTTCGGCGACCAGAGCGACGTCATGGCGGTCCGCACTTCCGGCTTCGCGATGCTCTGCTCGTCCTCGGTCCAGGAGTCGCAAGACCTGGCACTGATCGCGCACCGCGCCACGCTCGAGTCCCGCGTCCCGTTCGTGCACTTCTTCGACGGCTTCCGCACCTCACACGAGGTCAACAAGATCGTGCCTCTCACCGACGAGCAAGTTCGCGGGATGATCCCGGACGCGCTCGTCGACGCCCACCACCGGCGAGGCCTTTCGCCCGACCACCCCGTCCTGCGCGGCTCGGCCCAGAATCCGGATGTCTTCTTCCAGGCGCGCGAGGCCGGCAACCGGTACCACGCCGCGGTTCCCGGGATCGTCAGCGCCGCCATGGACAGCTTTGCCGAGCTGACCGGACGGCAGTACCGGCTGTTCGATTACAGCGGACACCCGGACGCCGAGCGAGTCATGGTGCTGATGGGATCCGGCGCCGGCGCCGCAGGCGAGGCCGTGGAGGCGCTCGTCGCGCGGGGCGAGCGGGTCGGGCTGCTCAAGGTCCGGCTGTTCCGCCCGTTCGACTCGGCGTCGCTGGAGGCGGCGCTCCCGGCGAGCGTGCGGCGCATCGCGGTGCTCGACCGCACCAAGGAACCGGGCGCCCCGGGAGAGCCGCTGTTCCAGGACGTAGTGGTGTCGCTGGCATCCCATCCCAACCCGCCATTGGTCACTGGGGGCCGCTACGGCCTGGCGTCCAAGGAGTTCACGCCGGCCATGGCCGCGGCCGTGTTCGCCGAGCTGGCCAAAAAGACTCCGCGGCCGGAGTTCACCGTCGGCATCAATGACGACGTGACGCGACTGAGCCTTGACGTCGACCCGACCTTCTCGACCGAACCGTCAGACGTCGTGCGGGCGGTGTTTTACGGCCTGGGCTCGGACGGCACGGTCGGGGCGACGCGCAACACGGTCAAGATCATCGGCGAGCGCACCGACCAGTTCGCGCAGGGCTACTTCGTGCTCGACTCGAAGAAGTCCGGCTCGATGACGGTGTCGCACCTGCGCTTTGGGCCGCGGCCGATCGAATCCACCTACCTCGTGCAGAAGGCGGGGTTCGTCGGCTGTCACCAGTTCGGCTTCCTGGAGAAGGTCGACGTGCTCGAGCTTGCGGCGACGGGGGCCACGTTCCTGCTCAACAGCCCGCATCGCGCGGGGCAGGTGTGGGATCAGATTCCGGTCGAGGTGCAGCAGCAGATCATCGCAAAACGGCTGCGCTTCTTCGTGATCGACGCGACGCGCGTCGCCCGCGAAGCGGGCCTCCCCGGTCGCGTCAACACCATCCTGCAGGCGTGCTTCTTCTCGCTCGCCGGCGTGCTGCCCCAGGACCAGGCGATCGCCGCGATCAAAGCCGCCATCCAGCACACATACGCCAAGCGCGGCGTGACGGTGCTGGAACGCAACTTCGCGGCAGTCGACCTCGCGCTGGCGGAGCTGCACGAGGTGGAGGTCCCGAAGACGGTGCGCGGCGACGTCCGCGTGAGGCCCACCGTGCCCGTCGAGGCGCCGGCTTTCGTGCAGAGGGTGACCGCGCCGATGATCGCCGGTCGCGGGGACCTGCTGCCCGTGTCGGCGATGCCGGTCGACGGGACCTTCCCCGTCGGCACGTCGCGATGGGAAAGGCGCGACATCGCCGAGGAGCTGCCGCGGTGGGACCCTGCGATCTGCATCGACTGCGCCAAGTGCACGCTGGTTTGCCCTCACGCCGCGATCCGCATGAAGGTCTTCTCGCCCGACCTGCTGGCCGGCGCTCCGGAGGGCTTCCAGTCGAAGGAGTGGAAGTCGAAGGAGCAGCCCGGGATGGTTATGACGATCCAGGTCGCGCCCGAGGACTGCAACGGGTGCGGCACCTGCGCGGACTACTGTCCCGCCCACAGCAAGCAGGTCCAGCGTCACAAGTCGCTCGACATGGCGCCGAGGAACGCCTTCTTCGAGAAGGAGAAGGCGAGCTGGGAGTTCTTCAAGTCGCTTCCCGAGTTCGACCGCACACAGGTCAAGGTGGGCACGATCAAGGGCTCGCAGATGCTCGAGCCGCTCTTCGAGTTCTCCGGCGCGTGCGCCGGGTGCGGCGAGACCCCTTACCTGAAGCTGTTGACCCAGATGTTCGGCGATCGCATCATGGTCGCGAACGCGACCGGCTGCTCATCGATCTACGGGGGCAACCTTCCGACGACGCCATGGGCCGCCAACGCCGAAGGCCGCGGACCGGCCTGGGCGAACTCGCTGTTCGAGGACAATGCGGAGTTCGGACTGGGCATGCGCCTCGCGCTCGACAACCAGGCCGGAACTGCGCGCCGCCTGCTCGGCGAGCTGGCCGCGGTGGTGGGCCCTGAGCTGGTGGCCGCCATCCTCGACGCCGACCAGTCGACCGAAGCCGGCATTGCCGAGCAGCGCCGGCGGGTCGTGGAGCTCAAGACCAAGCTCGCAGCGTCGGAAGCCGCGGCCGCGCCGCGCCTGGCCGAGCTCGCGGACCTGCTCGTGCGCAAGAGCGTGTGGATCGTGGGCGGGGACGGCTGGGCCTATGACATCGGGTATGGCGGCCTCGACCACGTGCTGGCGTCCGGACGCAACGTGAAGATCCTGGTCCTCGACACCGAGGTGTACTCGAACACCGGCGGCCAGGCCTCGAAAGCGACGCCGCGGGCCGCGGTGGCCAAGTTCGCCGCCGCCGGCAAGCGCACCGCGAAGAAGGACCTCGGTCTGATCGCCAGCTCTTACGGCAACGTGTACGTGGCGCAGGTCGCGCTAGGCGCGGACAACGCGCAGACCGTGAAGGCATTCGCCGAAGCCGAAGCCCACGACGGCCCGTCGCTGATCATCGCCTACTCGACATGCATCGCCCACGGCATCGAGATGTCGACCGCGATGAGCCACCAGAAAGAGGCTGTCGACAGCGGCTACTGGCCGCTTTACCGGTTCGATCCGCAGCGGGAGGCGCTGCATGAGCCCCCGTTCGTGCTCGACTCACGCTTCCCGTCGATGCCGCTGAAGGAGTTTGCAGCCAAGGAGGGTCGCTACTCACTGCTCGCGCGGTCCAAGCCCGAGCTCGCGGAGCGCTTGATGAACCTCGCGCAGAAGGACGTCGACGAGCGATGGCACGTCTACGAGCAGCTGGCCGCCGTGGAGCGAAACGTTCCCGACGACAAGATCGCGAAGAGCGCAGACCCCGCGGAGAACGGCGGGGCTGTCGAGGAGGAGCTGCCATGACCGCGGACCTCACGACCAACTACATGGGTCTGGAGCTCGCCAATCCGCTGGTCGCTGCCGCGTCGCCGCTGACAGGCACGCTCGACGGTCTGCTCGCGTTGGAGGAGGCGGGGGCCGGCGCGGTCGTCCTGCAGTCGCTCTTCGAGGAGCAGATCGAGCACCACGAGCTGGCGGTCAACTCGATCCTCGAGACGGCCAACGACAGCTTTCCAGAGGTGCACAACTTCTTCCCGGGCCTCGACGACTACAACACGGGCCCGGAGTCCTACCTGCAGCTGGTCGAGGGCGCCAGGGCAAAGCTGACGATCCCGGTCATCGGGAGCCTGAACGGGATCTCGATCGGAGGATGGACGCGCTATGCCCGGCTCATCGAGGAGGCGGGCGCCGACGCCCTCGAGCTGAACATCTACTTCGTCGCCGCCGATGCGAGGACGAGCTCGGCGGAGGTCGAGGCGCGATACGTCGACCTGGTGGGCGAGGTCGCCAGCTCGATCTCGATCCCCCTCGCCGTGAAGGTGGGGCCGTACTTCTCGTCGCTTGCCAACATGGCGCGGAGGCTTTCCATCGCCGGGGCGCAGGGCCTGGTGCTCTTCAACCGGTTCCTCTACCCGGACATCTCGCTCCACAAGATGAAGGTGGTGCCCACTCTCCACCTGAGCTCGTCGGAGGAATCCCTCATGACGCTGCGCTGGGTCGCCATTCTCAGCGGCCAGCTTCCGATTTCGCTCGCCGCGAGCAGTGGGATCCATTCTGCTCAAGACGTGGTCAAGCTGCTGCTCGCGGGCGCGGACGTGACGATGATGGCCTCCGCCCTGCTGCGCCGCGGCCCAGGCCACCTGCGCGCCGTCACCACGGGCCTGCGCGCCTGGATGGACGAGCACGAATACGTGTCAGTGCGCGAGATGAAGGGGAGCATGAGCCAGGCTTCGTCGCCAGCGCCGGCCGAGTTCGAGCGCGCCAACTACATGCGCAGCCTGGTCGACTTCACGGTCGCCTCGCCCGATCCGCGCCACTTCTACGCGCGGCGGGACCCGATACCATGGGACTGAGGCGATAAATAAACCGACAGTCGGTCGGTTATGATCGAAACATGGCGCGCACCCTGAACTCGGCGGTCCACACGGTCAGGCGGGATGCCTTCGTCGACGCCGCGCAGCGCCTGATCCAGCTCAAGGGCTACGAGCAGATGAGCGTCCAGGACCTGCTCGACGAGCTCGAGGCCTCCCGGGGCGCCTTCTACCACTACTTCGATTCCAAAGAGGAGCTGCTCGGAGCGGTCGTCGACCGCATGGTCGACGCCGGGGTCGCGGCGGTGGCGCCCGTCGTGGACGACCCCGATCTCTCGGCCATTCGCAAGCTCGAAGGCGTCTTCGGCGGCATCCAGAGCTTCAAGGCAGAGCGCAAGCAGCTGGTGCTGGCCATCCTCGAGGTGTGGATCTCCGACCACAACGCGGTGGTGCGCGAAAAGCTAAGGCGCACCGCGGTGACCCGCCTGGCCCCGCTCCTTTCCGCCATCATCGCGCAGGGCAATCGGGACGGGGTGTTTCACACGGGTTCGGCTGACAGCACCGCGAGGGTCCTCGTGGGACTCATGCAGAGCTTCGGCGATGCCGCGACCCAGCTGTTCGTCGCCCGCCAGGCCGGAACCATCAGCCTGGAGGAGGTCGAGCGCGAGGTCGCGGCCAACACCGAGGCGTGCGAGCGGATCCTCGGTTTATCCACCGGGTCGTTGACACTCATCGACCAGCCCGCCCTTCGGTTCTGGTTCGGATGAGCAATCAATGAGGAGACAGGGCACATGACGGCGATCATCCAGGTTGAGCGGCTGACCAAGAGCTATGGCGGCAAGCGTGGCATCGTCGACGTGTCATTCGAGGTGGACGAGGGCGAGGTGTACGGGTTCCTGGGCCCCAACGGTGCCGGCAAGACGACCACGATCCGCGTGCTGATGGCGCTGCTGCGCGCGGACGCCGGCACGGCGCAAATCGCCGGGCTCGATTGCTGGGAGAGATCAGTCGAGATCAAGCGTCTCATCGGCTACGTGCCGGGCGAGCCTTCGCTCGACCCGGGATTGACCGGCGGCCAGATCCTCGAGTACTTCGCGCACCTGCGCGGCGGCGTCGACCAGGCGTATCTAAAGCAGCTCGTCAAGCGTTTCGACCTGGACACCAGCCGCAAGTACCGCCAGTACTCCAGCGGCAACAAGCGCAAGGTGGTGCTGATTCAGGCATTCATGCACCGCCCTCGCGTGCTGGTGCTGGACGAGCCGACCAACGGGCTGGACCCGCTCAACCAGCAGGAGTTCGGGCGCATGGTCAAAGAGGTTCGCGAGGAAGGTCGAACCGTCCTCCTCTCCTCGCACATCCTGAGCGAGGTGGAGCAGACCTGCACCCGCGTGGCGATCATCCGCGAGGGTCGCATCGTGCGGACGGGCGGGGTCGCCGAGGTGAAGGACATCAAGCGGTACGAGATCACCATCATGTTCTCGACTGGCGTGCCCGCCGAGGCGTTCGCCAAGCTCGAAGGAGTCACGAGCGTCGAATCGACGGCCGACGGCCACGGGCTGCACCTTTCGATGCAGGGCACAGCCGACGCGGTGATCAAGGCGGCCGCTCGTTATCCGGTCGTCTCGCTGACGAGTCACGAGCCCAGCCTGGAGGACATCTTCCTTCGGTACTACGAGAGCGACGGCGTGGCCGCCCGGGAGGCCACAGGTGTGGTTTAGGAACGTCTACCTCAAGACGCTGCGCGATCTGCGCGTCCCGATCTTCGGCTGGGGCGTGGGCATCGGCTTTTTGATCGCCGTCGTCCTCGCCGCCATCCCGACGCTGCTTGGAACGGCGGAGGCGCGCGCCGCGGTGGTGGCCCTCGGCCCGAGCTTCGCGTGGTTCGCCGAACCGATCAAGATCGACACGCCAGGGGGTTACGCGACCTGGAAATACGGCCTGACGCTGCTCCTGGTTGCCATCTGGCCGATTCTCTACGAGACTCGCATGCTGCGCGGAGAGGAGGAGCGCGGCCAGCTCGATGTGATGCTCTCGCTGCCGCGCACTCGTGTCCGCATGGCGATCGAGAAGCTCGCGGCGATGTGGACTGCCCTGCTGGCGATGGCGCTCGTGATCGGGTTGCTGGGCTACGCGGGCGGCGCGAAGGTGCATGTCGACTTCGGCCTAGGCGACACCATCATGTTCGGCCTCAACCTCGCGTTGATCTCGGCCGTGTTCGGAGCCGTCGCGCTGGTGATCTCCCAGTTCACACAGGAGCGCCGCTCGGCGGCCGGTGCGACGGGCGGGCTGCTGCTCGTCTTCATCGTGCTGGACATGGTGCACCGGGTCGTGCCCAACACGGATTGGGTGAGCCGGCTGTCTCCGGTCTACTACTACAACCTGAGCAAGCCGCTGATCCCAAGCTACGGGACGAACGCCGGCGCGATGGTCCTTCTGCTCGCCTTGACGGTTGTCCTGAGCGCTGCCGCGGTGTGGCTGTTCGTCCGGCGCGACGTCGGCGGCGTGGTAGCCGCGCCGCGCTTTCTCCACCTGCCCCGGCGTTCGGGTCGGCAACGGCGGCCGCTCATCCAGGGTTCGTGGTCACTGCGCTCCGTCTACACGCGCAGTCTGGGGACGATCGTCGTGCCGACCTTCTGGTGGACGCTTGGCATCGCAGGCTTCTCCGGATGGATGGTCGTCGTCGTGCAGCAGACGGAAGCACAGCTCGAGAAGCTGCTGGCAGGTTCGCCGCTACTCAGATCGGTCCTCGGACTCGGTGGCAGCAACGTGCTGACCAATGCCAGGTTGCTGAGTGGGATCTTGATCTTCGTCCCGCTGATGCTGATGGCCTTCGCGGTCACCCAGGCCAATCGCTGGTCGGCGGACGAGGAGGACGGGCGGCTCGATCTGGTGCTGGCGACGCCTCACACCCGCGTTCGCGTGCTGCTTGGCCGTTTTGCCGCCGTGACCACAGCAACCGTCTTCATCGCGGTGGTCACCTGGATCGTCATGGCGTTCGCATCGGCGGCCACCGGCGTGCGCCTTGACGGGGGGAACCTGGCCGCCGCGACGCTCTCGATCGTCCCCCTCGGGCTGCTCGTGGCCTCGATCGGCTACCTGTTAGCGGGCTGGCTGCGGGCCGCCGTCGACACGGGCCTGCTCAGCTTCCTGCTGGTGATCTGGTTCGTCATCACGTTCCTGGGGCCTGGGTTGGACTGGCCTTCGCTCACGCTGCGGCTCTCCCCCTTCTACTACTACGGCAATCCGCTTATCAACGGTCTTCCCGTTCTCGACACGATCGGCGTCCTGGTCGTGTGCGCGCTGGCGCTCACGCTTGCCTCCGTGCGCTTCGTGCGCAAGGACATCGCCGTCTAGCTCGCCGTGGCCAGGCTGATCTACTCAGCGATCACATCGCTCGACGGCTATGTGGCCGATGAGGATGGCAACTTCGACTGGGCGGCGCCCGACGCGGAGTTGCACGCTTTCGTCAACGACCTCGAGCGGCCGGTCGGAACCTACCTGTACGGGCGCCGGATGTACGAGGTGATGGCCTTCTGGGAGACCGCGCTCACCCTCGCCGGCCAGCCGCCCTTCGTGCGGGACTTCGCCGAAATCTGGCAGGCGGCGGACAAGGTCGTGTACTCCAGGACCCTCGAGAGGGTGTCGAGCACCCGGACGCGGATCGAGCGAGACTTCGACCCCGACGCCATCCGGCGCATGAAGGCGGCAGCGCGACGTGACATCACGGTGGGCGGGCCGCATCTGGCCGCCCAGGCGCTCGGGGCCGGGTTGGTCGACGAGGTGCACGCATTTGTCGTGCCCATGGTTGTCGGGGGCGGCAACCGGTTCCTCCCCGACGGCGTCAGGCTCGAGCTGGAGCTGCTGGACGAACGCCGTTTCGGCAGCGGCGCGGTCCACCTCCATTACCGGACGTCGACCTGAGGGCGCGGACCCGAGCACGTACCAGCACTCAGGACGCGTGGCCGAGCACGCGGGCGCGATCGCCCGCCGCCTGAGGTTTCGCCCGGGCGAGGTCGAGCTGGTCGAGCTGGCGGCCAGAGTGCACGACATCGGCAAGATCAGGATTCCCGACGCCGTCCTGTTGCAACCGGCGCCGCTGACGAACGCCGAGCGTCGCGTCATGGAGACACACGCGCGCCTCGGTTTCGAGATCCTCTCGCAGAGCTCACGCCCTCGACGCGATGACCAGCTGCAGGGCCTATCGCGGGGCGAGGAGCTGGGGGTGGGCCATGGGGGAGCTCAAGAGGGGCGCCGGCACGCAGTGGAACCCGGTGGTGGTGGAAGCGGCGGTCTCCGCGCTGGATGTCGCTCCTGAGGAGCCAGGCCGTATGATGCGGCCGGCGGCGGTGCCCGTCTAGGGCGCGCGTCGGGTCAGAGGCCCGCCTGGCGCCTTCTTGCCCATCTTCCGCATCGCATCCACCTCCTGGCGGACATCCTTGCGGCGCTGCTCGCCACGGTCAGGGTCCAGCAGCTCTATGGGGGGAACGGCCGGCGGAGCAGTACCCGACCTCTAGCTCGGCTGTCGCTCCACCGACACCACCAGGCGCCAGGCGTTGCGCAGCGCGACCGCGAAAAGGCCCATGAACGCGCCGGCGACGGAGAAGTATGCGGTCCCGTCCCCTTGAAGCAGCTCGACCGCCCCGGTCAACAGGTAGATGTAGGCCAGGACCGGCACGATGAGCAGCCAGAAGCTCTGCGCGACGCGGTGCCAACCGCCCTGCTCCGTGATCCGGAAGACCGGCCACCACGTCTTGAAGACACGCC
>JBAUTF010000223.1:0-3498 GCA_049582065.1 Candidatus Dormiibacterota bacterium
ACGGTCTGCAGGTGCGCGAGGTCTAGCCCAAGCCAGGCTCGCGCCAACAAGAAGACTGTCAGGCTGAGCAAGAGAAATGGAATGGCCACCGCTGACGCGCCAAGTAATAGCTGGTTGACTCGCCATCGGTCGGGCCCGCTCGAGGCAACAACCCGATCGGTGGTGATCGTCATGGTGGAGAAGTCATTCGCAACGAGGAGCAAGACCATGAGTATCGGCGTCAGGGCAAAGAGGCCTGTCGCCAAGAAGATCACGCTCAGGAAGATCGGCATCTCGATCTTCTTGGCGCTGGCGTTGAGGGCATAGGTCAGCATCCGTTGGTAGGTGCGCCGGCTCAGCCGGACAGCTGTGAGCACGCCGGGTAGCCCGGATTCGGTAAGCACAAGGGCCGCCGCCGCCTTGGCGACGTCGGTTGCGCTCGAGACTGCGATACCGACGTCAGCCTGCTTCAGTGCAGGAGCGTCATTGACGCCGTCACCCGTCATTCCGACGACGTGGTCCTGCGCCTGCAGGGCCTTCACCAGCCGGTACTTGTCTTCCGGCAGGACGCCCGCCATCACGGCGCAATCGGGCGCGAGAACTCCGTCTCGGATTGGAGCAGCCTCGCAGACGTTGCCCGACAGGCCAATCTCTCGAGCCACTGCTCGCGCTGTGGGTAAAGCGTCGCCGGTGATCATGATTATTCGGACGCCTTCCGCCTGCAAGTCGCGCACAAGCCCGCGCGAATCAGGACGCGGCGGATCTGCAAGCCCGACGAGGCCCACCAGCTCAAGTCGAGAATCAGTACCGGATACGACCGCCAGCACCCTCTCCCCTTTGTTTGCCAACGCCTCAACGTCGGCATCAAGGCTGGCGGGGGTAGCAGCGCAGAGATGAGCCAGCTCGGATGGCGCTCCTTTGAGCACCCGCAGCTGACCAGCGCCATCTCGGAACACGGCCTCTGAACGCTTGGTGGCCGGATCAAAAGGCGTGAAGCTCAGTCGTTCGATGCCAGGTTGGGGTCCGAGCTCCTGGGTCTTGCGCAGGATGGCAAGGTCAAGCGGGTCCCGAGTCGCGTCGTCCGAGGCATGACTGGCGAGCGCGACCAACCTGCGTTCGTCGTAAGGCGGGTAGGCGTGCAGATCGCTCACCGCGAGCTGGTTAAGCGTGATCGTCCCCGTCTTGTCCGTGCACAGCACGTCCATGCCCGCCGCCTCTTCGATCGCCGAGAGATGCGTGGTCAAGATCCCTTGCCTGGCCAGCTCGTGCGCTCCCAAAGCACTCGCCAGGGCGAACGTCGCCGGCAAGGCAACCGGGACGGAGGCGAGAAGCAGCACAACCGCAAACTGCAGGACCTCGGGTCGGACCCCGCTTCGATGCAGGCTGAAGGCGATCACCATCAGGGCGAGCGCGAAGTCAAGCCCGACCAGGTTGCGGACGATCCTCACGATCGCGTTCTCGAGGTGACTCTTCGCCGCCGCGGTCCGCACCAGTTCAGCGGTCCGCCCGTAGTAGGTGCTGGCACCCGTGGTGATAACCTCTCCGGTCGCCTCGCCGCGCTCGATCACGCTGCCCGCATAGGCTCGATCGCCGCCCGCGAGCTCGGCCGGTAACGATTCGCCCGTGAGGCTGGACTGATCGACCTGCAGCTGCCCGGAGCTCAGCTGCACGTCGGCCGGAACAACATCTCCCATCCGCAGATGGACCACGTCGCCGGGGACCAGTCCGCGCGCCTCCACCTGCTGCCACCGCCCATCGCGCACGACTCTTGCCCGCACCGTCAGACGGCTGCGCAAAAGGGTCAGCGCGGTGTTAGCGCGGTTCTCCTGAATGAAGCTGACGACCACGTTGAAGCCCAGCAGCGCTGCCACTATCAGAGCCTCGGTCGCCTCGCCCAGGGCGGCCTCCAGGATGATCGTGGCTTCGAGCATCCAGGGCACGGGAGCCCAGAGCTTGGCCAGCACCGATCGCCAGGGCTGCACCGTAGCCTCGGGCGTCTCATTGACTCCGTACTGGCTGAGCCGCCGCGCGGCTTCCTCGCTGGAGAGCCCAGCACGCCGCTCCAAATCGCCGCCGACAGCAGTCAAGGGCGAGTGCTGCGCCTCAGCCTGCCGGTCGCTGTCCGCCTCTGACCAGCTGATGGGTGGGATGTCCCGCCATGAGGACCGGCCGGCTGCTGTGCTTGACGACCCCCTGGGCCACGCCGCCGAGGAACAAACCGCCGGCGGCGGTCAGTCGCCGGGATCCGAGCACGATCAGATCGGCATTCCATTTTTCGGCGGCCTCTACGATTTCCTGCACCGGGTTCAGCATTGGCTCGCTGATCCGCGACTCCACGCTGACATCTCTTGTCGGCAGTCCAGCCGTGAGTTCATGGATCAACTGCTGAGCTTCCTCCGGCCCCTCGATGTAGGGGACATCGCCGAACGGGACCATCTCTCTGACGTGCAGGATGAGCAATGCAGCTCCTTCCTCGCGTGCAAGGTCCGCCGCCTCCTTGACCGCCTGCCTGGAGGTTTCCGAGTAGTCCACCGGGACCAGGATCCGGCGGAGTGGACGCGGGAGAAAGCTGGCCTTTGCAGCCTCGCGACTGTGAACCAGGATCGCTGGGGCTTCAACCTGGGACAAGACCTGGCGGCCGACGCTCCCTTCAAGAAGCGCGGCGATGTTGCCGCGGCCGTGGGAGCCAAGCGCGACCAGGTCGGCCGCTCGCTCACCACAGGCGGCGACGATTTCCGCTGCAGCGGAGGAGTCCCCTGCCACATGGCGGACTTCCCCGTGAGCCGTCACGCCGGCCGCATTCAGCTCGCCCGAGGCCTCCCGCACTTGCTTCTCCAGCGCAGCCCTGTGCTCTGGCGGGTCGCTTGCCTTGGCGGCCCCGACCACGAAAACCTCACCCCCGCTCCGGCGCGCCAGCGCGGCCACGAGGGGCAGCACGCTTTCGGCCAGGCCCTCTGGATCCACTGCCAAGACGATTCGCCGGTACATCTGCGACTCCGACTCTAAGCGATCTCGTGAGCTCAGTCGTGAACGCCGGACAGGATCACGGTCGGGTCAGACAGCAAGATCGGGCCCGCGCGCCGGAAGGGTGTGGGGTGATAACGAGGGCGTCGCGGCTCACCCGGTCGACAAGGGCTTCTTGGCCCGCACCAGCGCGTCGATCGCAGTGACCTCGCGGCCGTCCACAGTCACTCGGCGAAGTACGCGCTCTGCTCGTTCGATGCCCAACCCTGGCAGGTCGCGCTCGATGTCGGCCGGGGTGAAAAGCACCTCTGGATTCTGTGGCCCGCCATGGCCCTCGCTGAGGTTGAGAAGATCGTGCCCGACCACCAGCAGGGTCCCTCCAGGCGCCAGTGCGGTGCTGGCCCTCTTCATGACATCCGCGAGTTGGGCGGCGGGCAACTGAATGTACATGACGATCACCAGGTCGAAGGCTCCGTGGTCGGGCTGGTAGTCGAGGAGATCGGCGCGGACCCAGGTGACCTCGACACCTCGCTCGACGGCCAGGTGCCGTGCCTT